>NZ_JAVFHM010000165.1:0-49599 GCF_041954005.1 Priestia sp. BR_2
TCAGCAGTCGTATCTGTGGCTCAGAAACTGGGATGGTGATGAGTATGAAGTGACAGAAGAGGGTGTTGGGAACTACGAAGTAATAAGCGAAGGTAGGAGGATGCAGCAGGAAGCGAAAAAGGCGAAGCATGAAGAAGACGAAGAAGAAGGAAGAAGAAGGAAGAGGACGAAAGGAGAGAAGAAGCGGAAGCAGAAAGAGAAAGCAAAAAGCAGAAGCAAGAAGCAAGAAGCAGAAGCCGAAGCAAGAAGCAGAAGCAGAAGCAGAAGCAAGAAGCAGAAGCAGAAGCAAGAAGCAGAAGCAGAAGCAGAAGCAGAAGCAGAAGCAGGGAGCCGAAGCAAGAAGCCGAAGCAAGAAGCAAAAAGCGCAAGACCAGGAACAACCAAGAATCTCTTCAAGTCGTTACATTCAAGTGTTATCTACAAAAGCAAGAGCCGCCCTATTTTTATGCATAGGGCGGCTCTTCATCTCCCATCACCCTTGTGGTCAGGGAGATGTGCTCTTCTCCGGTGACCTGGCAATTCATTAGCATCGAAGCAGCGGAGAGGACGAATCGATTCCGGAAAAGCGGAGCGGTCGCCTTTGGAGCCGAATTTCATCCCCTGACATACAATCCAGAAATTCGGCGACAACAGCGATTGGAGGAACGACACGTACTCGGAGCTTCCCACATTAACTCTTCGAAGCCCTCGCATAAACTGCTCTCGCATAAACTGCTCTCGCATGAACTGCTCTCGCATAAAACTGCTCTCGCTAAAGCCGCTCCAGTACAAGTAGCCCACGCATAAAGCGCCCACGATTAAGCTTTACTCGCCTTGTGCATTAAGTCGCCCTCGCGAAATTAGCTCTTCGAGCTTCTGCACAACTTCTTTGACGCCGTCTCCCTGATCACATTCCCCCTACTTATAGGCAAAACGAATTAAGTTCATAGTTTCTATATCTTGGTCAATCGAGGGGGAAGTATGTTACAACAGTAACTAGATGATTAAATACGACCAGTGTATATATAAATAAGGAGTGACGAAGGATGGCAGAAACGAAAAAAATCGCGGTAATCGCGGGAGACGGCATCGGTCCTGAGGTAGTGGCGGAAGCGGAGAAAATCATTAAACGTACCGAAGAGGTATTCGGACTTTCATTCACGACGGAACATGCGTTGTTTGGCGGCATTGCGATCGACGAGAAAGGAACGCCGCTCCCGGAAGAAACGCTGAGCGTATGCAAAAGCGCCGATGCGGTATTGCTTGGTGCGGTAGGCGGACCGAAATGGGACAACAACGCGAAGGAGCTTCGCCCGGAAACCGGATTGCTCGGCATCCGCAAAGAGCTTGGCCTGTTCTCGAACCTGCGTCCGGCCGTCATTTTTGACTGCTTGAAGGATGCATCCACACTGAAGCCCGAGGTTCTGGAAGGAACCGACTTGATGGTTGTTCGTGAACTGACGGGAGGCATATACTTCGGCGAGAAGTTCAGACGCGAAGGTGCAGGCGGAGAAGAAGCGGTAGATACCTGCGTATACAATACCGCCGAGGTAGAGCGCATCGTGCATCAAGCCTTCGAGATTGCACAGAAGCGCCGGAAGAAGCTGGCTTCCGTCGATAAAGCGAACGTGCTGGAAACGTCCCGCTTGTGGCGCGAAACCGTAAACCGCATCGCCCCTGAATACCCGGACGTCGAGCTGGAGCACGTGCTGGTAGACAACTGCGCGATGCAGCTTCTGCGCCGCCCGTCCAGCTTTGATGTCATCGTAACCGAGAATATGTTCGGTGACATTCTGAGCGACGAAGCAGCCATGCTGACAGGATCCATCGGCATGCTGGCATCCGCATCCATGGGCGAAGGAGCTTTCGGTCTGTACGAGCCGGTACACGGTTCGGCTCCGGACATTGCCGGCCAAGGCTTGGCGAACCCGATCGCAACGATTCTTTCCGTAGCGCTTATGTATCGCCTCACGTTCGGATACCAGGATGCGGCTGACGCCATTGAACGCGCAGTTGCCGAGGTGCTTGATGCCGGACACCGGACGGCAGACATTGCCGTTGATAAGAGCAAGGCGCTCAGCACCACGGAGATGGGCGATTTGATTGCCGCGGCTATCCGTTAATAGAAGAAGCGTACGTTCAAGAAAACTTCTTATTTATAATAATTATAATAAAGTAACGTCTACAATCTTGACTTTGATTAGCCTCGATGATAACATTTCTATTAAATGTTCATAGAACATACCATGTAGAAAATACACGTATTTTCTTACATATGTTAAGGAGGAATTCAATCATGGCAGAACGTTTGGTTGGTAAAGCGGCTCCTGATTTCACAATGGAAACTGTATCAGGTGACGGTAAAGATTTTGGCAAAGTCAGCCTGTCCGACTACCGCGGCAAATGGCTCGTATTCTTCTTCTATCCGCTGGATTTCACTTTTGTATGCCCAACTGAAATCACGGCTCTCAGCGATGCTTACGATCAATTCAAAGCATTGGATACGGAAATCCTGGGTGTGAGCGTTGACTCGATTCACAGCCACAAAGCTTGGATCAACACAGCTAAAGAAGCTAACGGTCTGGGAGCATTGAACTTCCCGCTGGCTTCCGACATCACCAAGAACGTAGCTAGAGACTACGGCGTTCTGATCGAAGAAGAAGGCGTTGCTCTGCGCGGCCTGTACATCATCGATCCAGAAGGCGAATTGAAATATCAAGTTGTTAACCATAACGACGTTGGCCGCAGCGTAGAAGAAACGCTTCGCGTTCTTCAAGCACTGCAATCCGGCGGATTGTGCGCAATGAACTGGAAGCCAGGCGATAGCAACCTGTAATTCCATTTCATGAATAGCAACCCTCATTACCTGACGTTACGTCCAGGTAATGGGGGTTTTTTCACTCTTGATTTTATTGGATGAAATAGGGGAAGACTTTTGTTTAGGAAACCGCGCTTGCGTTAATATATAATTAAATAAATAGGTTGGCCGGCTTATGATTAGGAAATCATGCCAAAATTTTAAATCAAGGTTTTTTTCATGAAGGAATTAGCCTGCCTGAAAGCGAATACAATATTGAAACGATTGAGAATCCACACAAGGAGGGTGAACGATATGAGTTTTTGCTGTGGGGCTAGTATGATGGGTACAAAGGGTACACTGAAGCATTATCGCACTCAAGTACATAATGTTCCCCTACTGTCTTGTCCGGTCTGCCATCGCGTCGAGGTTCATCATCGGGTTGAGAATGAGTATGAGATATTGGCTGAATATGCCCATGGTGACGGTGCATCCCAGGTGGATTTTCAGGATTACGTGATGGAAGATGAGGATGCCATTTTTGAGAATGTGGTCAATCGGGAGTCGGAGGATCCGCTCACGGTTGTTCAGAGTCAGATTGATATGTCGCTGGATCTCCTGGTGGTTGCCAAATGGATGGAGGACGAGAAGTGGCAGGGCGAACTGAAAAGACGGCTTGCCGTGATGAGCCAGCGCAGGCTCCGACTCCAGAAGCAGCCTTAATTAGGGATTAATAAAGCCTCGTGAATGCCCGGGGCTTTTTTAATGTTTCAAATCAAGCGGGTTTGGGTAATCATTTGCATTAGCTGTGCAATGACGGGTGTCATATCAATTACATAAACCCCAATACATAAGTAATGACAATGGTATTTTTATGCAATTATCCATTTTTCGACAGGATTTCTGATTGACGTTTCTTTGTTTCGATGACTATCATGGAAGGAAGCAGATTCGGGCTGCTTCTGATTCAGAGGCGGACAAGCTCATTTTTTTCGCATGTTTTTTGTCGGTTTGGTGAGTTCAACTTTTCAAGAAAAGGGGGAGCCATCTTGTTGAGTCAAATCCGTGAATCTGAGCTGCAGGCAATTCGTTCATTTCATTCCAGTCAGCTTATTAGAAACAAGTATGAGAACATACTGGAGAATCTCGACAGCGGGATTATCCTCTTTGATAGTGATGGAGTGTTGGCATTTGTTAACGTGCAGATGGCAAAACTGTTAGGCGTATCCCGTAAATCGCTGACAGGCTGTACGCTGACCCAGCTATTGCGTCATCCCCAGCTCTCCAGATTCAAGAAGAAAAAAATACTTCGCATTTTTCGGGAAACGGTATTCCATCGCCGAAGATTCCATGAATTGGTTGATGAATTCGGCAGATCGTGGCTGATTACGATGACGTATGGGGACCAAATGGAAGGCGACTTCCTGATCAGCGTGAAGGATGTATCGGATTTCAAACGAATTGAGCAAACCGCTTATCAGAACGATAAACTGGCCATGCTGGGAAAAATCTCGGCTTCCATTGCCCATGAAATCCGAAACCCGCTGACATCCATTCGAGGCTTTATCCAGCTGCTGCGTCCGCATCTCGTAAGTTTGGGAAAGGACGAGTATGCCAGAATCATACTAACGGAGATCGATCGCGCAAACGATATTATATACGAATTTCTCAATTCCTCCAAACCCTCGGCTCCAGAGACCAAGATTGTATCCGTATCCTCATTATTGAAGGAAGTTGTTCTATTAACAGAGAGCGAAGCCTTGATGAAGGGATGCCAGATCAATCTGCATACCGATAAGACCCCACCTGCGTTTATTTCCGTTGATGTCAAGCAGATCAAACAGGTGATTCTGAATATTATTAAAAATGCCCTCGACGCCATAAATGAGCATCATGACGAGAACATTACCGGGATGATTGATATTTCAGCCCGTGACACGGGGAAACATATTAACATTTGCATTTCGGATAACGGGGGCGGCATGGATCAGAATACGCTGAACCACCTCTTTAATCCCTTTTTTACAACGAAAGAGAGCGGGACGGGACTTGGTTTGTCCGTGAGCTACAGCATCATCCGAAACCATGGCGGCACCATTGCCGTGGATAGCCAGATTGGGGCCGGGACCGAGTTTGTGATCACGTTTCCCAAGCTGGACGTGTCGGAAGTCTAAGAGGATATGCAACCGATTTGAATACAAGAGCAGCTGTTCCAATGGAATGGCTTTTTCTTTTTTAGGAGGAGAAGAGACATGAAATGGACATTTGAAAGCAATTTAACAGCCGGGCAAGTACAAGCGGATGCCATCATCGTTCCCGTTACTAAAAAACAAGCGAAGGAGGGCGGCATTTCCGCGGCCTGGGACCCGTTATTAAAGCAGTTAGCGGAGAACCGGCTGTTCGACGGCACCGCCAACCGGTCATTCGTATGGCCGGAGAGCATTTCGAGCGGATCGCGCCTGTTAATGTGGGTAGGCCGTCCCGAAGGTATCCTGACATCCGAGCAGCTGCGTTTGGTTGCAGCTCAAGCGGCGAAGGCGGCCGTAAAATCGGGAATACGCAGCGCGGCCATTCAAATTCCGCGTACGATGGTCAGCTTCACCGCCGAACAGACGCCCCGCGACGCGGCTCAGGCTTTAACCGAAGGTTTTATCCTGGGAAGCTACCGGAAACCGCATTATAAACGAGATGCTTCCGAACATACGGATTTAGAAGAAATCCTCTATTATATAGAAGGAAATGCGGAAGCGGAATTTGAAGCCGCGTGGAAGGAAGGCATGTCGCTGGGCCAAGCGATTGGAGAAGCAACCTGCCTGGCACGAGATTTGACGAACCTTCCCGGCAATAAACTGTTACCGGAAGACTTGGCCCAGAAGGCGCTTCAGCTGGCGAAGCGGTACGGCTTCGAAGCACAGGTCCTGGATGAGGAAGCCATGGTCGAGAAAGGAATGGGCGGTCTCTTGGCCGTAGGGAAAGGCAGCATACATCCGCCGCGCATGATTACGATCCGTTATCAGGGACGGGAGACATGGGACGATGTGATCGGCCTGGTCGGCAAGGGAATCACGTTTGATACCGGCGGCGTTTCGCTGAAGAGGGCAGCCGGGATGGAGGATATGATCAGCGATATGGGCGGGGCGGCTACAGTGCTGGGCGTTATGGAGGCTCTCGGACGTATTCGTCCCAAGGCAAATGTCGTGATGGTGATCCCGTCTGCGGAGAACGTGATGAGCGGCGGCGCCTTTAAACCAGGCGATATCGTGACGACGCTGAGCGGCCGTACCGTCGAAGTGCTGAACACGGATGCCGAGGGCCGCATCGTGCTCGCGGATGGAGTAACCCATGCCAAACAGCTCGGCGCTTCGCGCCTGATTGATGTGGCCACGTTGACCGGGGCCGTCGTTTCGGCGCTTGGGGATATCGCCACCGGGGCCGTAACCAATGACGAAACCTTTTTGCAGGAGCTTATCGCTTCTTCCCGTAGGGCCGGCGAAAAAATATGGCCGCTCCCATCCTATCCGGAGTTTTGGGATAAATTGAAGAGCGAGGTGGCGGATTTGCGAAATCAAACCGGGCGAGAAGGCGGGACGATCACGGGCGGTCTTTTTGTGGGCACGTTTGCTGACGGGCTGCCTTGGGTTCATTTCGACATTGCAGGTACGGCTTACTTGCCCAAGGAGCGGGGCGTGGATCCCAGAGGGGCAACCGGCGTGCTCGTCCGAACCATCAGCGACTGGATACTCCGAGAGGCCGAGGCCGTCAAGGATTGATGCACATGTTATGCTTTACTTTTCAACCGGCATTCAAGTATGATGAAGAGAAAATTGCCGAGAGGAGTTTAGCTTAGAATGATTAAGAGTAGTCAGACAAAGATTGTAGACTGTACCATTCGCGATGGCGGACTGGTGAACAACTGGGATTTTAGCGTAGAATTCGTGCAAAATTTATATGCAGGCCTGAATGAGGCTGGCGTGGACTATATGGAAATCGGTTATAAAAATTCGCCTAAGCTGCTAAAAGGCGCTGATCAAGCCGGCCCTTGGCGTTTTTTGGATGATGAATTCCTTCGAGAAATTATTCCCCATAAAGGTAAAACCAAACTGTCCGCACTGGTCGATATCGGCCGGGTGGATGAGGATGATATTTTGCCGCGCGAGGAGAGCCTGCTGGATCTCATCCGCGTTGCATGTTACATCAAAGACGTGGATAAGGCGCTTGCGCTGGTTCAGACCTTCCATGATCGCGGTTACGAGACGACGCTGAACATTATGGCCCTCTCCAACGTGATGGAGAATGAGCTGCTGGAAGCCTTTGAGATGATCAGGGAGAGCGTCGTGGATGTGGTATACATCGTCGATTCTTACGGAAGCCTGGATCATAAAGACATGGAATACCTGGTAAATAAGTTCAAGACGCATCTGCCGAACAAACGTCTTGGCGTTCATACCCATAACAATATGCAGCTGGCGTTCTCCAACACGCTGGTAGCCGCCGACCTCGGCGTTGAGCTTCTGGATGCGTCCGTGTACGGCATGGGCCGCGCGGCCGGCAACTGTCCGACCGAGCTTTTGGTTACCCACTTGAAAGGCACGAAGTACGAGCTGCGCCCGGTACTGGACATTATTGAGCGCTTCATGATCCCTCTTCGCGAAAAAGAGGAGTGGGGTTACATCATGCCCTACATGATTACAGGCACCCTGGACGAACATCCGCGCTCCGCAATGGCACTTCGCGCTTCGGACGATAAAGACAAAATAGTGGATTTTTACGATAAATTGACGACGCCGGAAGTGACGTTCGACAAAAAGAAGTAAGGATGGCTAGGGCGTCCTTGCATCTTATATCAGTGTATGAAAGAGCAGCATCTTTCCCCATTCGGAAGGGTGCTGCTTGCTTTCTAGTGCCTATGATACATTTTCCATAAAATACATGTTGAAATTGCGTGTCACGCATGGTATATTTATTTTTGTCTTCAAAAGACAATATGTTGATTATCGGGACGTAGCTCAGCTTGGTAGAGCACCTGGTTTGGGACCAGGGGGTCGCATGTTCAAATCGTGTCGTCCCGATTCGCTTATGATTTAGGACCTCGCAAATAGTAATCGGCATATGCTCCAAAGCATAGCGTCACTTTTGTAGGTGGATATGCGGGTGTAGTTCAATGGTAGAACTCCAGCCTTCCAAGCTGGTAGCGTGGGTTCGATTCCCATCACCCGCTTATAGTTAGACGGGAACCCTTGGTACCAAGGGTTTTTTTGTTGCTTCATTGCATAACTGGCTGCAGAAGCTGCTTGTTATCTTAGACGGGGCAAAGTAGTAAATCCTTGAGATATCAAGGATCTCTGGCTGTTATAGGATGCAGGCTCCGCAGATAGTCCTTTTACATTTTAGAAATATCTGTTATAATGGCCATAATTTCATTCCAAGAATGCGAGGTAACCTAGTCCAATGAAGTAAGACACCCTTTTCTCTAAAACAACTGCATGTAGTTTTGCAGGCGTTTCTCTACGGCGGTAGAGGGAGAGATTTGGCGTGTCTGAACAATGTGACTGGGGTGCCTCTTTTTGTTATGTCTGAAACGGTACTCTGAACCAATACCAATCACATATACGGAACGGATTGCTGCTTTTGTTGACGGGCGAAGGTAAGGACCTTTCATCTCAATACCCGTCAGGGCTGGCCTGGAATGAACAGCCGAAGAATTGAGCAGTGGCGCGCATTCGTCCCGTTATTCAGATCCAAGCGAATCCTCTCTCATAACAACCGCCGCAGGCCATCGCCTGCGGTTTTTGATGTTTTTCACAGAGAGAGGATGAGGCGATATGACAATGATTCTAAAAGCGAAGGATATAAGCATGGAACTTCAAGGAAAGCCGCTGTTTGAAGGCATTCAGCTGGAAGTGGCCGAAGGAGAGCGGATCGCGCTGTATGGGCGTAACGGTACCGGCAAAACAACGCTCCTCTCCATCCTGGCCGGTGAGCTTGAACCGACCTCCGGCGTTGTGGAGGCGATCCTTCCAAGAGAGCGCTGGGGCTGGTTGAGACAGCAGGATGAACCGGAGGAGGGCGATATGAGTGCGATCGATACGGTGCGCAGCCGCAGTCATCCAACGTTATGGGAGCTGAAGCTTCGGCTTGCGGGAGTCGAGCAGCGGATGAACGGCGCCAGCGCTGCGGAAATGGAGCAGCTGCTTGAGTTATATGGCAATCTGCTGGAGCATTATGAATCCCGGAACGGTTTCCAGTGGGAGACCGAGGTGGAGAAAGCGATGACGATGCTGGGCATCGGGCAGGAGGTGTGGCCGGTGTCCTATCGCGAGCTGAGCGGAGGCCAGAAGACGAAGGTGATGCTGTCTGCGCTCCTGGTGTCGGCCCCGAAATTTCTGCTGCTTGACGAGCCGACGAACCATCTGGACAGTGAAAGCCTGGTCTGGCTGGAGCAGTGGCTGGTGTCGACCTATAAAGGAACGGTGCTGTTTGTATCCCATGATCGGGAATTCATTGATCGGGTGGCGACCGCCGTCTGTGAGCTGACGTCGGAGGAACTCCGGCGTTACCGGGGAGGATACACGGATTACCGGCGCGAAAAGGAACGCGAGCTGCGCGAGCAGGAGACGCTTTATCGCAAGCAGGAGCTGGCCCGCAAGGCGCTTGAGGAGTCGATCCGAAGATACGAGGAATGGTTCCATAAAGCGCATAACGCGGCCGGGGACGTGAATGAAGTCAAGATCACCGCCAGTTTCTACAAGGCCAAAGCGAAGAAGAACATCTCCAGATACCATGCCAAGGAAAAAGCGCTGGAACGGCTGGAAGCCGAGCGGGTGGATAAGCCGCGCAGCGGGCCCAAGCTGAACATGGAGCTGGAAGGGGAGGCATTCGGCGGCCGAACCCTGGTCCAAGTGAAGGACATCTGTTTTGGATACGGAGATCAACAGCTTTTTAATAAGCTCACCTTCTATTTGAACCGCGGCGACCGGCTGGCCGTAAGAGGCCCCAACGGAAGCGGAAAAACGACGCTGCTCAAGCTGCTGCTGGGGGAGATCGTTCCGCAGGAGGGCCGGATTACCCGGAATCCTTCCGTCAAGATCGGCTATTTTTCGCAGGAGCTTGAGGGGCTTGAACCGGAAACCACGCTGCTGGACAGCCTTCTTGTCATTCCCGGCATGACGGAGAGCCGTGCGCGTACCCTGCTGGGCTCGTTTCTCTTCAGGAGAGACGACGTGTTTAAGAAGATGGGACAGCTCAGCATGGGGGAGAAGTGCAGAACGGCTTTTCTCAAGCTGTATTTCAGCGGGGCGCATCTCCTTGTACTGGATGAACCCTCGAATTACCTGGACGTGGATACCCGAGAGGTGATTGAACAGGTGCTCGTAAGCTTTCCGGGCGCAATCGCGCTTGTATCGCATGACCGGTATCTGGTGCGCAAAATCGCGAACCGGCTGCTTACGCTGAAGCCCGGGGAAGCTCCCGCATGGTTCGAGGGAAGCGTTGGCGAGGAGGAGGAACAGGCTGCGCGAACCGGGGTGATCAAGGGAGATACCGAGAAGGACAATCGCCGAATGGCGCTTGAGTACCGGATTCAGGAATTGCTGGGGTTATCCGCTGATGGACTTGAGGCCGGGGACGAGGCGAGCTGGCTTGCCGAAATTAGGGAGCTGCGGGCCGAGCTTGCCGGGCTTTTGTCGGATTGAGCCCAAGGATCCCGATTAAAATCGGTCCGATGAGGTTAAAATGGGGAAATGAAACTTGCCATATGCCGAAAGGTTGCATATAATAAACCCTATATATTTGCATAAGTTCTAAATGCATGGATGGAGAAAAGTAGCCAGTGCCTCTTTACAGGGAAGGGATGCCGTGGATTGAGAGTGTCCCTCAAAGAATCAGGCTGGTGAAGTTCGCTCCGGAGCAGTTCCCTGAACACGGCAGCCCGCCGGTTGAGTAGGGGATAACGGGTCCGATTCGTTACGTCGGTCAAGTGAGCATGATGAGGCATACTTGTGCCCAAGGCTTTTACCGTCTTGGTTAGGGTATGAAACATGTTAACAAGGGTGGTACCACGGTCTCTTCGTCCCTTTTCGGGAGGAGAGGCCTTTTTTGTTTTCAGAACAATGATGGAGTTTACAAAGGGGTGTGCGAATAGCCATGAAGGAAAAATTGGAAGCTTTAAAGCAGGAAGCATTGGCGCAATTGCAGGATGTTACCGATCCGCAGCAGCTGAATGATTTGCGGGTGAAATACCTTGGCAAAAAAGGGGCCCTGACGGAAATCCTGCGCGGCATGGGAGCACTCAGCGCAGAGGAGCGTCCCGTGATCGGCCAGGTGGCCAATGACGTTCGCGGCGCGATCGAGGAAGTCATTTCCGGCAAGCAGGAAGCGTTCCTGCAGCAGGAAACCGAAGAGCGTCTGCGCGCAGAGAAAGTGGACGTGACCCTTCCGGGTCGCAAGCTCAGCCAAGGTGCGGTGCATCCGCTCAGCAAGGTGATCCAGGATATCGAGGATATTTTCATCGGGATGGGATACCGCGTAGCGGAAGGACCCGAGGTGGAGACGGACTATTTCAATTTCGAGGCGCTCAATCTGCCGAAGAACCACCCGGCACGCGACATGCAGGATTCCTTCTATTTGACGGAAGATCTGCTGATGCGGACCCAGACTTCCCCGGTGCAAGCCCGGACGATGCTGTCGATGCAAGGAAAAGCTCCGGTCAAAATCATCTGTCCCGGACGCGTATTCCGTCGGGACGACGACGACGCGACCCATTCGTTCCAGTTCCATCAAATCGAGGGCCTCGTGATCGGCGAGAACATTCGCATGAGCGATTTGAAAGGGACGCTGCTGCAATTCGTTCAGGAAATGTTCGGCGATAACACGCAGATCCGTCTGCGTCCAAGCTTCTTCCCATTCACGGAGCCCAGCGCGGAAGTGGACGTATCCTGCGTCAAATGCGGCGGCAGCGGCTGCCGCGTATGCAAGCAAACGGGCTGGCTGGAGATTTTAGGTTGCGGCATGGTTCATCCGAAGGTGCTCGAAATGGGCGGCTATGACCCTGAGAAGTACAGCGGATTTGCTTTCGGTATGGGGGTTGAGCGGATTGCCATGCTGAAATACGGCGTGGATGACATCCGCCACTTCTTCAACAACGATACGGCATTCTTGAATCAGTTCACGCGGATCTAATTTTAACGATAAAGGGAAGTGAATAGACAATGAGAGTTTCAACCGATTGGTTGTCCGATTATATTTCGCTCGAAGGCGTAACCTCAGAGGATTTGGCTAGCCGCATTACATCGGCCGGCATTGAAATCGATGTGATCGAGAAACGGAATCAAGGCATTAACAACGTGGTCGTAGGCTACGTCAAGAGCAAGGAGAAGCATCCCGATGCCGATAAGCTGAACGTGTGCGTCGTCGATGCAGGCCAGGAAGAAGATCTCCAGATCGTATGCGGAGCAAAAAACGTGGATGCTGGCCAGAAGGTGCCGGTAGCGCTTGTGGGCGCGAAGCTGCCGGGCGGGCTGGATATCAAGAAAGCCAAGCTGCGCGGCGTGCTGTCCCAAGGCATGATTTGCTCAGCCAAGGAACTGGGCATGAATGACAAACTGCTGCCCAAAGAACTGCAGGAGGGGATTTTGGTGCTCCCGGCTGACACGGAGATCGGTAAACCGATTGTGGATGTGCTGGGCCTGAACGATGAAATTCTGGAGCTGGACCTGACGCCGAACCGTTCCGACTGCCTCAGCATGCTGGGCACGGCTTACGAAGTGAGCGCCATCCTCGGCCGCGAGCTGAGCCTGCCGAACCCGGAGAAGGAAATGCTGGAGGTTCATGATGCAGCAGCCGATCATATCTCGGTTACGATCGGCGCGGATGAGCAGTGCAGCCATTATGCTGCACGCTATATCACGGGGGTAACGATCGCTCCTTCCCCGCTGTGGATGCAGAACCGATTGATGGCAGCCGGCGTGCGTCCGATCAATAACATTGTGGATATTACCAATTATGTGATGCTGGAATACGGCCAGCCGCTGCATGCTTTTGATGCGGATCAGCTGAAAGACGGGGCGGTTCACGTACGCTTGGCTGAGGCCGGCGAGACGATGGTGACGCTGGATGGCGCGGAGCGGCGTCTGGAGCCGCATATGCTGGTAATTACGGCAGGCGGCAAGCCGGTGGCCTTGGCTGGCGTTATGGGCGGCCTGGACTCCGAAGTAACGGACGGAACGGTGAATATTTTCCTGGAGTCGGCTAAATTCGATGGCGGCACCGTCCGCAAAACCTCCCGTCAGCTGGGACTTCGCTCAGAGGCAAGCTCCCGCTTCGAGAAGGAAGTGGATCCGGCCGCAGTAATCCCTGCTTTGAACCGAGCGGCTGCACTGATGGCGAAATATGCCGGCGGGTCCGTGCATCAAGGAATCGTCGAAGCAGGAAGTGCGCAAACCGAGCCGTCCGTGATTACGTTGTCGCTGGAGAAGCTCAATCGTTATCTGGGCACGGAGCTGTCTTTGCTTGAGGTCAAAACGATCTTCTCCCGACTGCATTTCCCTAGCGGGGATGCGGGCCAGGGATTGGTGGATATCCAAGTGCCTTCCCGCCGCGGCGATATTACGCTCGATGTAGACCTGATCGAAGAGGTTGCCCGCCTGTATGGCTATGACAACATTCCGACCACGGCGATTGAAGGACCGACGACGCCGGGTTCGTTGACGGAAGCGCAG
Source organism: Priestia sp. BR_2 (assembly GCF_041954005.1). Taxonomy (NCBI): domain Bacteria; kingdom Bacillati; phylum Bacillota; class Bacilli; order Caryophanales; family Bacillaceae; genus Priestia; species Priestia sp. BR_2. Next base: position 13,492 of record NZ_JAVFHM010000165.1, read on the forward strand.
GCCATCCGCCGCTCGCTTCGCCGTCTGTTGACGCACAGCGGATTCCAGGAGGTTCTGGGTTACTCTTTCATTCATCCGCAGCAAGCGGAAGTGTTCACTTCCCTATCGGAAGGCGGGAAGGCGGTTAAGCTGGCGATGCCGATGAGCGAGGACCGCAGCGTGCTGCGTACCAGCTTGCTGCCGCAGCTGTTGGATATCGCGGTGTATAACCATAACCGCAAGCAGCCGGACCTGGCCCTGTTTGAAATAGGGAACCTGTTCCACACGCAGGAGGAGACGTTGACAAAGCAGCCGCAGGAGCGTCCGGTTCTCGGTCTGCTGCTGTCAGGACGCAAAGGCAGCAAGCAGTGGAACGTCCAGCCGGCCAAAGTGGATTTCTTCGATTTGAAAGGTGCGCTTGAAACGGTGCTCGATTATCTCGGCGTTCGCGCTGACGACATTTCTTACGAAGCGAACGGGCCGGCAGGCTTCCATCCGGGACGTTCCGCTTCCGTTTACGTAGGTCAGGGCGAGAACAAACATCTGCTCGGCGTGCTCGGACAAATTCATCCAAAGACGCAGCATGAGCTGGATTTGGAAGATACCTATGCCGCCGAGATCCTGCTTGAGCCGCTCTATGATCTGACCAATGCCCGCGTCGCTTACCGCGATCTGCCTAGATTCCCGGGCATGGAGCGCGATCTTGCCATCGTGGTGAATGAGGAAGTAGAAGCCGGTTCCCTGATGCAAGTCATCAGAGAGAACGCCGGAGAGCTTCTGCAGCAGATTCAGGTGTTTGACGTCTTCACGGGCAGCAAGCTGGGAGAAGGCAAGAAGAGTGTTGCGATCTCCTTGACGTACCGCCATCAGGAGCGGACGCTGACCGATGAAGAGGTTGCCGGGGTTACGGAAAAAGCAGTCGCCGCCCTTCAGCAAACTTTTGGCGCAGAATTAAGAAAATAGCAGGAATTGTGAACGTCCGCATCGAATCCATTACATCAGAGATTCGATGCGGGCTTTTTTGCTCTAAATTGAACTGGGATTTGCATCCGAAGGCCCGCAGGGTTCATAATTATAAGCACAAAACTGTGTTATCATATACCACACTTCGGTCTGTACTCTAGAGGTTCGTCTGTAGATGTTATCTCATATATAATGGATGCAGAGGATAGACCATTTCAGACATCATAGAATTTACACATAATAGAAGGAGGGCACAATTTTGACTACATCTGACCGTAAAAGCGTTACCGTAGACATCTACGGAACTTCCTATAAACTCGTTGGAAACAGCAGTGATTATACCAGACAGGTAGCCAATTACGTGGATGATCGCATGCGTACCATCTCCAAGGCGCACTCCCGATTGGATACCCCGCGCATTGCCGTCCTTGCCGCGGTACATATGGCTGAAGAAGCTTTGCAGAAGCTGGAGTATCAGAACGAGGCCAAGCAGATGACGGCCGAGCGGAATGAGCTGAGAACGGAACTGGCCAAGGTGCAGGGACTTCAAATCGAGCAGCAGGAGAGACATCGTCAGCAGCTGGAGCAGCTGGAACGCAAGCTGGCGGAGCAGACAACGCTGGCTGAAGAATACAGGAAATCCAAGGAGAACCTGACGGCGGAGTCGGAGCGTACGAAGGAGCTGCTCCAGAAGGAATCGGACCGCGTGGCGGAACTTCTGAAGGAGAAGCAGCAGCTTGAGGTGCGTCTTAAGGAGCAGCGCGAGAAGCTGGAGAGCGGCCACAAGCAGGCGATGGAAGATATGAAACGCCGTTATGAAGGGCAGATTTCACAGTCGGCGCTCACGCATAAGCAGGCCGTCGAGAAGCTGGAACAGAGTTTGCGGACTTCAGCGAAGCAGGCTGAAGAGAAGCTGGCGGAGCAGTTGAAGAAACAGGAGAGCACTTATAAACAAGAGGCGCTTCTGAAAGAACAGCAGCACTCGAAGACCGTGCAGGATCTGAAGCAGCAGAATTCGAAGACGGTGCAGGATCTGGAGCAGAAGTACACGAAGACGGTGCAAGATCTGGAGCAGAAGTACACGAAGACGGTGCAGGATCTGAAGCTGGAGCACTCGAAAACCTTGCAGGATTTGGAGCAGCAGAACTCGAAGACCGTGCAGGATCTGGAGAAACAGCTCGCCGAGCAGCGCAATCGCGGCGGCCAGCTGCACTCGCGGTTAACGACCGCGGAGAAGGAACTGAACACGGTAAAAGCGGAATCGGACAAGCTGAAGGAAGAGCTCCATTCGTCCAAGCAGCAAGCTGAAGCTTCCTCGCAGGAATTGCGTTCCTTCCGTACGAAGGCGGAAGGGCTGGCGAAGGAACTCGAGGCCCTGAAGCAGGAATCCGGCAAGTCGGAGGAAGAGCGCAGACGTCTGCAGAAGCTTGTGGTGGATGCGAATCAGACCTCCCGCAAGCAGCAGGAAGAGCTGCAGCGTCTAAGCAGCGAGCTGCAATCCTGGCGGACGCTGGCGGATCAGCGCAAGGAGGAGACCGGCGAGCTCGAGATGAGAATCGTCGAGCTGATGGAATTGAACGAAAGCCTGGAAGAGGGAATGAAGGGGCTTCAGGATGAAATCCATGTGATGAAAGACGAAGCGGACCGGATCCTTTCCGAGCGGCGAAGCGCCCAGGAGGAATTGAAGGAGCTCCAGCTCCGCAACGAAGAGCTGGAGAAACTCACCCAGGACGCGGGAATCCGCGAGGAAGAGACCGGCAAACTCTACGCCATGCTGGAAGAAGAATACGATACGGTGTCGAATCAGCTCGATGAGCTTCGCAAGAAGGCGACCGCCAGCGAAGAGCGTGCAAGCGAACTTGCCGAGCAGCTGAGGGAGTCCGAAGAGCGCGCCGTTCATTGGCAGGGCCAATACCAGCAATGGATGGCGGAACGGGAACAACTGGCTGCAGACAGCGAGAAGCTCGCGGCAGAGCGCGATGAGTGGAAACGAACCAAGCTTGCGCTGGAAGAAGAGCTTCAGTCCTGGCAGCAGGAGATTGCATCCGCGCGTCAGGTCTGCGACCGTCTGGAAGGCGAGAAAAGCCAAGCGGCACAGCAGTATTCCGAGCTTGGCGAACAGTACGAGCTGGTTATGCACCAGTATCGGCTGCTGCAGGCAGAACAGGAATTGAAGGCGGAACAAGCCGCGCAGCTTGAAGAAGAACACCGCAAGCTGAAGGAAGAGTATGCGAAGCTCCAAGTTGAATATAATGAATGGATCGAGTTGATTGAGCAGGATCAGCGTTAGGCCATGACGAAGATGTGAACCTGAAAAAACCTCCGGATCAGAGAGAGGAAACTCTGGCGATCCGGAGGTTTTCATTTTGCATAGCAGGCCCTGCTATTCTTCGACGATCAGTTTGGATATCATTTTGCTGTGACCGGCTCCGCACATAATGGAACACGAAACCTCGAATTCTCCTGCCTTGTCAGGCGTAACGACGGTTGAGTTGTTCTTTCGGTCCAGCTGCAGGCCAAGCGCAGGAATCATAACGCCGTGGTTGCCGTCTTCGTTCTCGTAAGTAATCTTGACGGGCACCCCTTTTTTGAGGTGATATTCGGCTTGGTCAAATTGGAAGTTGGAGCCTTTAATCACGAGTTCTGCTTCCGGTGCCACGCCGGTATCCGTGATCCCCGAATTGCCCTCGGACTCTTGTTGGTTTCCGCCGCAGGCCGCCAATACAAAAAGGAGCATACATGAAACAAGTAGTGCTATGCCTTTTTTCACTATAATCTCTCCTGACTATGAAATAATTGTGAAAATTAATTTCCAATCTTTATGATAGCTCAGAACGGGAGTCGACGCACATGCCTGTTATGAAAAATTGGTGAACGTGAAGCGTTTGCAACGAATTTTATGGATTTACGTTATAATGTAGGGGAAACATAGTCAAAGAGGACGGGAACTTGCTCGAACACGGACAACCCCCTGTCATATAGCAACAGGGGGCAGTTGTGGGGAATGCATCGATGGATTTAACCGCGAACCGGGATCGTTCAGGAAGAGCTCCGTCAGGATCCTTTGACAGAAGCGGGCGGCCTTCTATCTTATTCTTTGCGGTTTTTGCCTGCTTCAAACGGGGTGGAGATCGGAATGAACAGATCGATGATCCCGATGACCAGTGCAGCAAGCAGAGCACCCAGAATGGAGACGCTAACGCCTCCGACGATGAACTGGGCCAGGTAAATGACAAGCGCGCTCACAATGAAGCCCACGATGCCGCGTCCAAACGGCGTGACTTTTTTGCCGAAGATGCCCTCGATAGCCCAGCCAAACAGGGCGATGACGAGTGCAAGCAGCAGGGCGCTTCCGAATCCGCCGACGGAGAATTGAGGGACGATCCATCCGACGACCATAAGGACGAGAGCCGCTACGATAAATCGAACGACATGCCCGAGAAATTGCATGGTACCTGCCTCCTTAGAATAAGACTGGAATGTTACGCAGAATTTATTTTGTTCAATCGGACGTTAGGTTATGTGTGGAAGGATTTTGGATTCCATGGCGATTTCGCATGGCGTTCGATATAATATAGGCATTGATTGAGAGGAGTTGTGAACTTCTTGAACGACAAGATTTTGCACACTTTAGAATACCGGAAAATTTTAAATACATTGACGCAATATACCCAAACCTCCATGGGAAGTTTGAGGGCTGAAAGGTTAATGCCAGAGACCGACCTCGAAGCCGTGAAGGATCTGCTCGCGGCCACCGACCAGGCTTACACCGTAGACAGGCTTAAGGGCAACCCGTCCTTCCGCGGCATTACCGACATCAACGATGCTTTGAAGCGGGCTCGAATCGGAGGCACGCTGAATCCGCATGAATTGCTTGCCACGTCGAACACGATTCACGGGTCGCGACGAATCAAACGGTTTATCGCTGCGATTCATGAGGATGAGAAGATTGATATTCTCTTTAATTTAAGCGATCTTATTTCGGAGCAGAAGCCGCTGGAGGATGCCATTCGGCTCTGCATCGATGAAACGGCCGAGGTGCTGGACTCCGCAAGCGCGGAGCTGTCGCAAATTCGGAGGGAGCTGCGAGGCGGAGAGGTACGCATCCGCGAGAAGCTGGAATCCATGATCCGTTCGCAATCGGTGGCGAAGATGCTGCAGGACCAGCTGATTACGATTCGCGGCGACCGATTCGTCATTCCCGTCAAAGCGGAGTATCGCTCCCACTTTGGCGGTATCGTACACGACCAGTCCGGCTCGGGCGCGACACTGTTCATCGAACCGGAGTCCATCGTGGCGATGAACAACAAGCTGCGCGAGACCCGGATGCGGGAAGAACGGGAGATCGAAGTGATTCTGCAGAAGCTGACCGCCCAGGTCGGCGAACAGGCTGAACTGCTGTCCATCGACGTCGATCTGATCGGGCAGCTCGATTTTATTTTTGCCAAAGCCCGTTTAGCTCATGTGATGAAGGCTTCGCTCCCGCGGATGAACGACAGAGGATATATTAAGCTGCGCAGAGGCAGACATCCGCTCATACCGACGGACCAGGTCGTGCCGCTGGACGTGGAATTGGGCAATTCCTATACCTCCATCATCGTCACGGGCCCGAATACCGGCGGTAAGACGGTTACGCTCAAAACGATCGGTTTATTAAACCTGATGGCGATGTCCGGACTGTTTATTCCGGCCGAAGAAGGCAGCCAGATGTGCGTGTTCGATGCGATCTACGCGGATATTGGCGATGAGCAAAGCATTGAGCAGAGCCTGAGTACCTTCTCCAGCCATATGACCAACATCATTCGCATTTTAAGCCAGATGACGCCGAAGAGCCTGGTCCTGCTCGATGAAGTGGGGGCGGGGACCGACCCGGCGGAAGGTTCGGCTCTGGCGATTTCCATTCTGGAGCATATCCACCGCATGGGCTGCCGCATGATCGCGACGACGCACTATTCCGAATTGAAGGCGTACGCCTATGAACGCAAAGGCGTGATCAATGCCAGCATGGAGTTCGATATCAATACCCTAAGTCCGACTTATCGGCTGCTGGTGGGCGTTCCTGGACGAAGTAACGCGTTTGCTATTGCAGAACGTCTGGGATTGCCGGGATCCATTCTGGAATTCGCCCGCGGGGAAGTGAAGGAAGAGGATCAGCGGGTGGAGCATATGATTGCGTCCCTCGAGGAGAACCGGCATACCGCTGAAGTGGAGCGTGAGAAGGCGGAACAGGTCCGGAAGGAAATGGAGGAACTGCGTCAACGTCACCAGCAGGAGCTTCAGAAGCTCGAGGAGCAGAAAGACAAACTCGTTGATAAGGCTAGGGCGGAAGCAAGACAGATCGTGGACAAGGCGCGGAGCGAAGCCGAGGAGATCATTGCGGACCTGCGCAAGATTGCCCAGGAGGAAGGGGCTTCCGTTAAGGAGCACAAGCTGATCGCGGCCAGAAAGCGCCTGGATGACGCCGAGCCGCAGCAGGGCAAGAAAACGGGCGGCCAGCGTTCTGCGAAGCAGCAGCGCAGCATCGAGCCCGGGGATGAGGTTCGGGTATACAGCCTGAATCAGAAGGGGCATGTCGTGGAGATGTCCGGCTCGAAGGAAGCCGTCGTTCAGCTTGGCATTATGAAGATGAAGGTCGCGCTGGACGATTTGGAGCTGCTGTCGAATCAAGCCGCCAATGCCAAGCAGGCACCGAAACAGCATGCCACCGTCCTGAAGCGGACCCGCGATGCCAACATCCGGAATGAGCTGGATTTAAGGGGAGCGAACCTGGAAGAAGCGTTGATCGAGGTGGACCGGTTCATTGATGAGGCGTTTTTGGGGAATCTGGGACAGATCTACATCATTCACGGCAAGGGAACCGGCATTTTGCGAACCGGCATTCAGGATTATTTGCGCAAGCACAAACATGTCAAGAGCCATCGTTTAGGCAATTACGGCGAAGGCGGCAATGGCGTTACGATTGCCGAGTTGAAATAAGAAATCAGGAACCGTTTTCTCCTTCAATCGTATAACATATCATCAATAGGGTTCAGAACGACGGGATGCGAAAGGTGCCGCATCCCGTTTATCAGGGAGGAAATAAGGGAATGACGGAAGCGATTGATCATTTGCTGACCCATCCGCTTGGGGTGCTCGTCGGCTATTTCTCGGTTGCGATACTTGCACTTATTGTTTACTTGTATTGCTTTGAATTGGTTACCAAGTACAATTGCTGGGATGAAATACGCAAAGGAAATGTTGCCGCGGCCATGGCGACCGGCGGCAAGGTCTTCGGCATTTGTAACGTGATGCGGTATAGCATCACGGCGAATACGTCCATTTACGGCATGATTAAATGGTCGTTTTTCGGGTTTATACTGCTTTTATTGGCTTATTGGCTGCTTGAATTCTTGACGCCTGTGTTTTCGGTCGATGAAGAGATTGGCAAGGATAATCGGGCAGTGGGCCTGATCGTGCTTCTTATCACCGTATCTTTGTCTTACATTATTGGAGCGAGCATTACTTAAGGGCTTCGGGAGGAAAAGAACGATGAAATATTTACCGCGGATATTGTTTGCGGCAGCCATGATTTTTTTCGTGGCAGGTATTGTATACTTAATGTCTCAATAAAAATAACGTAAACAGGGCCATTCATGGCCGTTTGAATAAAGAAAGGGATGAATGACCGATGGAACCGACGGTTTGCCCATGGTGCCAAAGTGAGATTGTATGGGATGAGGAGATAGGTCCCGAGGATACCTGTCCTCACTGCGCGAATGAGCTTAAAGGCTACCGCACACTGAATATCGCATTGCAAGATGAAGATGAAGAGGACGGCGGGGAGGAATATGAAGAGGCTTACGAGCCTTCCGACGAGGAGGCGCGCGATCTTCATCGCATCTGGGGCTCCGACCATGAATCGCTGTCATCGCTTCGCACCGTGGATAAGTACGGGGAAGATCACGATCTTTTTGCATTCGAGGAGACGGTGGAGGGGATCCTGGACCAACAAGAGGAAGTGCCCGAGTGTCTGCATTGCCGAGAGTATATGCTCCATGCAGGAACGCAGCGCGTGAGCGGAGAAGGCTTCCAGCCGGTTCACGCACCCTTGATCCAAGCTCCCATTCTGCAGCCTCCGTATGATCTGAACGTTTATGTATGTCCCGGATGCTTCCATGTGCAGTACAATTTGGCAGAGAACGACCGGCTTCGGATGATCAAGAGTTTTATCCATAAAAAGGAATAGAGTTGCGGAGCGGCGCTGTTGCCGATCCCGCGGATGACTTAAGGAAACTGCCGGCGGCGGTTTCCTTTTTTTTGTTCATGAAGTGGAGCGCGAAGGGGTAAAATACCTTGGACTTCAAGTGAAAGGGCAAGGGAGGAACTGTATATGAAGTTGACAAAGGACCCCCAGGCTATGCTTCTGTTATCGGTTCATGGGTTGTTTATTCTATCGAGCGCATTGTCGGGTACGTTCCTCAACGTATACTTATGGAAAAGCCGCCAGGATTACACCATGCTCGGCTGGTTCACGATTGCGCAGCAGGTGGCGCTTGGCCTGACGTTCTGGGCCGCCGGCAAATGGGTGAAGGAGCATAACAAAATGAATGCGCTTCGCCTGGGAATTGCCGTGTCCGGCTTGTTTTATCTATGCGTGCTGTGGGCAGGGAGGGACGCCGTCCATTACATTTGGCCGCTCGGCCTGCTGTTCGGTGTGTCTTTAGGATTGTTCTGGTTGGCCTTTAATGTGGTTTACTTCGAGGTGTCGAGTGCGGAGAACCGGGACTGGTTTAATGGCTGGATCGGGCTCTTGGGCTCCATAACGGGGATTATCGGTCCATGGCTGGCAGGCTGGATCATTACGCTGATGCATGGGGATCAGGGCTATCGGTTTATTTTTACCGTGTCGATGGCCATCTTCGCCGTAACGGTGGTCATGAGCTTTTTTCTGCGCAAAAGACCGGTTCAAAGCGATTATCACTGGCTGGAAGGGGTAAGCCGCCTCAAGGAGGGCGGCGTTTGGAAATACGCGGTATTAGGCTTGGCTGTTCAGGGAATCCGGGAGGGCGTGTTCTCCTTTCTCATCACGCTGCTTGTTTTCGTGGCGACGGATCAGGAGTCCAAGCTGGGGCAATTCGCGTTGATTACTTCGGCCGTTTCACTGGTCAGCTACTGGGCCTGCGGGAAATGGTTCAAGCCCAAATTCCGTAAAACCGGCATGCTGGTTGGTTCCGTATTGATGCTGCTTGTCATCATGCCGCTGTTATTTACGGTCAACTACACTACGCTGCTGGTGCTGGGAATCGGGACGTCGCTCTTCATTCCGCTGTACATGATGCCGGCTATATCGGCCAGCTTCGATCTCATGGGCGTGAATCAGGAAAACGTGGAGAAGCGGGTGGAGCTGGTCGTGCTCCGGGAACTCAGTCTGACGATAGGCCGAATTACGGGCTTGCTTGTTTTCATTCTTGTACTGTCATTCAGGCAGGATACGTTAACGATAACATTGCTGCTGCTGTTTCTGGGGGCATCCCCCATCGGATCTTGGCTGTTCATACGAAAGCTGTTTCCTAGCAAAGGACAAGCCGCCTGAGCCTGATGGCATCGATGTGAGACATGGAGATCATGCAATGAGCGAAAGTTGGATAACGCAGGTCAGCGACGTTTTTTTAAAAATAGAAGGCCGCGACGCGGAGGCAAATCGTACAAACGCAAAGAAGGTATCTCCAAGGCCGCAGGGCCTGTTAGGGGATACCTTCTTAATTATGTGAAGTTCAGGTCGATCGGACGCCTCAGCGAGAACCATTTCAGTTCTTCGGGCTCTCTGCCGGCAATCGTCTCGGCCAGGAGGTCGGCGGCGATCATGCTGTAAACCATACCGTTTCCGCCATAAACCTCGATGAAGTAGCTGTGCGGATACTGCGGATGTCTGCCGATCAGCGGGATGCCGTCTTTGGTGGAGGCAAACACGCCAGCCCAGCTGCACGCCATTTTCACGTCCGTCATCGTAGGGAACAGCTTATGAATTTCATTCAGCAGTCTCTGACTTCTTGGCTCGGCGTATTCCTCCGGTTTGCCTGAAGGAGGCAGCGGCTCATCCAGTCCACCGGCCATGATCCGCCGGTCCGGCGTTGTCCGGAAATAGAGATATGGACGGTCGGTCTCCCATATGAGAGCCCGCTCATACCACGAAGACAGATCGTGAACAGGCTCGGTCATAATGGCATAGGTATTGAGGAGATCCACTTGATAATCCGGCTTCCATTCTTGGGTGCTGTACCCGGTAGCCCAGATCACGTGTTTGGCTGAAACGCTTCCCTGATCCGTCATGACGGTGACATCGTTGTGTGTATACCTGGTTTCTTTCACTTCGCTGTTTTCATAAATTCGCAGCCCCTGATCGCCGGCATCTTGAAGAAGATGATGTCCGAGACGGTAGGGATTGACTTCGGCATCGCCGCGGGTATAGATGGCGGCTTCCTTTGAGAACGGAAATTTAGCCTTCACATCATCGCGGTTCCAGTACTGCACGTCGAAGCCCTTGCGTTTGAGGAGGTCATACTCATGACGAATCAAGCCGATATCTTGAGGGTTGCTGGCATAGTAGAGGCTGCTTCGAGAGATCAACCCGGAATCCCTTGACAACGTATTCGCGATTTCAGTGAGCCGACGTATGGCCTTTCTACACATCATATAGAAGGCGGTACCCCGGTCCTCGCCAAAATGTTGAATCAAATCCGAAAGGGGACAGTCGTTGGAGATTTGCAGCAGTCCCGTATTGGCGGAAGTGCTGCCCTCGCATACTCGACTTTTCTCCAGGAGAATGGCGTCGACGCCTTGCACGCTCAGGACATAGGCCATCAGGGCACCGCTGATACCGCCTCCGACGACCAGCACGTCGCAGCTAAGCCGGTCCGAGAGCACGGGATATTTTTTTACCGGTTCGGTGTTTAAATATTTCCAGGGCGTTGTTCCGCCGGTCAGTAACATGATCCATCCCCTCCCATCGTCACATCGCAATTAGTTTGGTCGTTCCTTCCGCATTTCATGACATCTTGCGACATAGATTTGTACAACGGTGGCATACTAGGTCCTGTCAACCTAAATGGAAAGGGGAACAACGAACCGTATGACACCCAATCAGCAATTACAGCCTCTCACTTCAAAAGAGCTGGATTATATCGTGGACTGCATCTCCAACGAGACCATGCTGGCCAAGCATTGCGCCGCCACGGCTGCAGCCAGTCAGAACCCTGCCATTCAGCAGGCACTGCTCGGATTCGTGAAGCGACATGAGCAGCATCTTGATATGTTGGTGAACTCCCTTCAGACCCACAGCAGCGTTGCGCCCAACCAGCCGCAGTAAGCAGACAGTGCATAACCAACAACCCAAAGGAGGAACTACGATGGCAACCCCTAACGGATCTTCATTCCTGCCCGAAGAGGATTTGCTCAGCCCGATACTGGGAGAGCTGAAACGGGCCGTTCGAGAATATACGACAGCCACGACGGAAGCCACTTGCCCTGACGTGCGTCAAATGTTTACCAATTTGACCACGGATACGCTGAGTCTGCAAGGCGAATTCTTTAATATGATGAAGCAGCAGAACATGTACACCGCAGGCACGCATGCGCTGAAATACGACGTGGACAAGCAGCATAAACAAGCGCAGCAGTCCGTACAAAAAACTCGGGAAACGATAAATCAAAAAACTTCAAGCATGGGCGCGTATGCGCACAATCCGAACGTTGAGCCCCATGCAACCAATGTATCCCCTGCTTCTTATATGTAATGTAACCCAACCATCTATGGTTAACGCAACGATTTCGCCGATGACACCTCCAGCATTCGCTGCGGGCATGCATCGGTTTTTTTCTTTTGCACATCCCGTGTAAGTTATTGTAATATAAGTATTAATCTCTGTTCCGACAAAACCGTGTGTCACGAGCGGTTATTCGGAATAAGTGCTGGAGGATACGTACATGGAAGAGCTAAGCGAATTGAAACTGAAGGTGCTTGACCTGCTGAAAGAGGACGCGAGAAGATCGCCGGCTCTACTCTCTACTCTACTCGGTGTAGAAGAGGAAGAAGTAAAGACCTCCATTGCGGAGCTTGAACGAGATCACGTCATTGTCAAGTACGCCACCGTTGTCAATTGGGGCAAGGTGGAGGACGAGAAGGTTACGGCGCTGATCGAGGTTCAGATAACGCCTGAGCGCGGAAGAGGCTTTGAAGGAATCGCGGAACGGATTTATTTGTTCCCGCAGGTGAAGTCGGTTTATTTGATGTCAGGCGCCTACGACCTGCTGGTCGAAGTGGAAGGCGGTAACCTGCGTGAGGTGGCCAATTTTGTTTCCGAGAAACTGTCGCCTATTGATTCTGTATTATCGACCAAAACGAATTTCATTTTGAAAAAATATAAACAAGACGGGATTATTTTTGAAGAACGTCAAGAAGACAATCGTCTCCTGATCTCGCCGTAAAGGAAGCGTGTGCTATGATTTTGAACGAACAGCAGCTTGCAGAAAATAACAGGAAATCGATGAGCTCCTATTTGGCGCCTAGAGTCAGGGATATTCAACCCTCCGGAATCCGGAAATTTTTCGATCTCGTCAGCGGAAACAAGGATATTATCACGCTAGGCGTCGGGGAGCCTGATTTCGTTACGCCGTGGCATGTACGAGAAGCGTGCGTATATTCATTGGAACGCGGGTTTACGGGCTATACGTCCAATGCCGGCATGCCGGAGCTGAGGGAAGCGATCGCGGAATATTTGAACGACAGCTTCCATGTGACCTATAATCCTGCGAATGAAATCATCGTAACCGTGGGCGGCAGTGAAGCGATTGATCTGGCGCTGCGGGCCTTGATTGTTCCCGGAGATGAAATTCTGATTCCGGAACCGTGTTACATTTCGTACTCGCCGATCGCTTCAATCGGCGGCGGCGTGCCCGTCGGCATCGAAACGACGGCGGAGCATCATTTCAAACTGACGGCCGAGGCGCTGGAAGCGCAAATCACGCCCAAATCAAAGATTCTGATTCTCTGCTATCCGAGCAATCCGACAGGGGCGATCATGACCTACGAGGATTGGCTTCCGATTGCGGAAGTGGTGGAAAAGCACGATCTGATTGTGATTTCCGATGAAATTTATGCCGAGCTCACGTATGAAGGCAAGCATGTCAGCTTTGCCTCGATGCCCGGCATGATGGACCGCACCATACTGGTGAGCGGCTTTTCGAAGGCGTTTGCTATGACCGGCTGGCGTATGGGATATGTGTGCGCCCATACGGATCTCATTGCCGCCATGCTGAAAATTCATCAGTATACGGTCATGTGTGCACCGGCCATGGGGCAAGTCGCAGCGCTTGAAGCATTGCGTAACGGCATGGGGGAGAAGGACCGAATGGTTGAATCCTATAACCAACGGCGCAGACTCGTTGTGCAGGGGCTGCGGGAGATCGGTCTGGATTGCCACGAACCCCAGGGAGCGTTTTACGCCTTCCCAAGCATCAAGGGAACGGGACTCGGCTCGGAAGAATTCGCTCAGCGATTGCTGACCGAAGCCAAAGTGGCCGCAGTGCCGGGCACTGCCTTCGGGCTTGGCGGGGAAGGTTTCATTCGCTGTTCTTATGCTACATCCATTGCTCAACTGAATGAGGCATTGGAGCGAATGGGCAATTTTGTTGAAAAAATAAAGTAGGCAAGGAATTCGTTGAACTTTTTCCTTGAATTAACAAAAGATTCACTTTTCATTGACGAAAATTATGTTATAATTTTATTTTGGGGGCAGAATTTTACTTTCCAAGGAGGGATCACCAGTGTTTTGTGATTATGAATTGTCAAACTACCGTGGTGATTATACGGCTGAAGACAATAATCACGGTAAATGGTCAATTAAATCAGCCAAATCCACTCCTCAGGAAATTACCTTGGAAGACGAAATTCACATGCTCCGCCGGAAGATGGAGCAAATATTTCTGGAAGAGCAGTCCTTCACGTCGGAAATTGTGATCGAGATCAGCAGTTTGCTGGATCTGAAGATCAACGAATATATGAAGGCCCATCCCAAAAAGAAACTCTAAAATATTTCACCATTAAATAATACAAGGCTGTTCCTAGAGTGAGAATACTCGTGGTTCAGCCTTGTTTGTGTTTAAAACCAAACGCAACCTAAAGCACTTCCCTCTAGGCGTTATCGGCCTTGGGTTTATTCGGCCGCAGCGGGAACGTGATCCGAAATTATGCTATAGTGAGCATAATAAGATGTTATGGTGTTCGTTCTAGATATGAAATGGAGGAAGATGTGATGAAGGTATATACAAGAACGGGAGATGCGGGGGAGACTTCGATTATTGGCGGTCGCGTGCCCAAGGATGATCCGCGCATCGAAGCGTACGGCACGATCGATGAATTGAACAGCTTTGTCGGTCAGGCCGTGTGCTTGGCCAAGGAAGCCGATTTTGAGGAGCTGTATCTTCAGCTCGTTCAAATCCAGCATGAACTGTTCGATTGCGGCTCGGATCTGGCTTATGCGAGGCCGCGGGAGGATAAACTCAAGGTCGGTGCCGAGCTTGTGGATCGTCTGGAGGCGTGGCTGGATGCATTCGAAGAGAAGAACCCTCCGCTTGAGCGCTTTATTCTGCCGGGCGGAAGCGCCTTGTCTTCTTCGCTGCATGTATGCCGGACCGTATGCCGCCGCGCAGAAAGGTTGACCGTTACGCTGCAGCGAACCACCGAGATCAATCCGGAGGTCCGCCGGTACTTGAACCGGTTGTCCGATTATTTCTTTGTTGCCGCACGGGCAGCCAATGTGCATGCCGGGATACCTGATGTTGAATATGAGCGAAGCGGAAAGGTGTTCCGGTAATAGATGAGTCTGTACTATCCGCCAATCCGCTATGTCGTGCCTTCACACGAAGACGGCATGCTGCTTAAGACCATTTTGCAAAAAAGAATGGGGGTATCCCGCAAGCTGCTCTCCCGCCTCAAATTGACGGAGCAGGGCATTATGCTGAACGGGACCCGCGTATATATTAGCGTTAAAGTGCAAGCGGGCGATTTGGTCGAAATTCGGATGGAGCAGGAACGTTCCAACGATATGCTGCCCCAGCCCATGGAACTTCATATTCTGTACGAGGATGAGCATCTGCTTGTCTTGAACAAGCCGGCAGGGGTCATCGTGCATCCCACGCATGGGCATTTCACCGACACGCTGGCCAACGGCGTCGTTCATTATTGGCAGGAGAAGGGCTGGAATTACCGGTTCAGAGCGGTTCACCGGCTCGATCAGGAGACTTCCGGCGTACTGGTAATCGCGAAGAATGCGTATATTCATCAGCATGTTTCCGAACAAATGATTGCCGGCACCGTCGATAAGAGGTATGTCGCTTTTGTGCATGGAAGACCTTCTTCGCAGACAGGCGATATTGACGGTCCGATTGATCGGGATCCGTTGGAGCCCCACCGGCGCATCGTAACCCCGGAAGGATATCCTTCGCTTACGCGGTATAGGGTATGCGAAACATACCCCTCCGCATCCTTGGTTGAATTGAAGCTCGAAACAGGCCGGACGCATCAAATTCGGGTGCATATGCTAAGCATCGGTTGTCCATTGATCGGAGATCAGATGTACAGGCATCCCGTATACAGCGATCAGGAATTGTTATCGAATGCGCCGGAGAGGGATGAGGATTCCCATGGGGCCGTCGGGTCATTGGATCCGTTAGCCGCAACGATCATGAGGCTGGACGGCTATATGGACAGGCAGGCGCTGCATGCGGCAAGCCTGACGCTGATGCATCCGATAGAGGGGAAGACGATGGTATTCACGGCCCCGCTACCTGAGGACATGAAATCATTGAGATTAGCGCTCGCGCAAGAAGCTGTCACTTCATTATGTAACACTACAACATTAGAGGGAGAACCTATTGAATGAGCAAACTGAAAGTATATCAATATCCGAAATGCGGGACTTGCCGTAACGCCGTGAAATGGCTGCAGAACGAAGGACATGAGCTGGAGCTTCAACATATTTTCGAACAACCGCCAAAGAAGGATGAGTTAGCCGACCTGATCGCCAAGAGCGGACTGGAGCTAAAGAAATTTTTCAATACGAGCGGCGAGGTATACAAGGAAATGAACCTGAAAGACAAGCTGCCCGGCCTTTCCGATGAGGAGAAGATCGAACTGTTGTCTTCCAACGGAAGATTGATCAAGCGTCCGATCGTGACCGACGGCAGCAAAGTAACCGTCGGCTTCAAAGCGGAGCAATATCAGGAGGCATGGCAGAAGTAACGGTCGTTTTTGGGATATGACAGACATAAAAGACAAACTGCGGCAGTGATTGATTACGAGAGTCGCGGAATCGGTTTGCCGAAGGGCAGCCATTCGCCGGTAACGATGTCGTCCTGCTGATGAAGGCAGAGCATTCCATGGTCTTTCGACCATCGGAATGTTCTTTTTTTTGTGAGCAGCCCGCGATAGGAAATTCAAAGAAATACCCTGTGACAAGCCCAAGTCCATATAAGGATATGGTATAATGACAAGGTATATTTTAAGGTTATACCAGAGAAGTTAAAGTTAGGAGCGATCATGACCGTGATACCCAATCCACAACCATCCTTAATGCTCGTCGACGGGATGGCTTTATTATTTCGTGCTTATTATGCAACCGCGTCCAGCGGTTATATCCGTCGTACCAAAGCGGGTGTGCCGACCAACGCGATTTACGGTTTCCTGCGGTATATGTGGGATGCCATCGATAAATTTCAGCCTACCCATGTGGCTTGCTGCTGGGATATGGGCTCAAAAACATTCCGTACGGAGCAATTCGCCTCGTATAAAGGCAATCGTCCGGAAGCGCCGGATGACTTGGTTCCGCAGTTCTCGCTGGTTCGCGACGTGACGGAATGCCTCGGGATCCCGAATCTGGGCGTTGTGGGTTATGAGGCCGATGACTGCATCGGTACGCTTGCCAGACGGTTCGGAGATAGCATGAACGTCATGATCCTGTCGGGCGACCACGATTTGCTTCAGCTCGTGAACGATTCGACTTCGGTCATCATTATGAAAAAGGGGCATGGCAATTATATGCACTATACACCGGAGACGCTTTATGCCGAAAAGGGTCTTTCTCCAAGACAGGTGATCGATGTAAAAGGCCTGATGGGAGATACGAGCGACAATTATCCGGGCGTACGCGGGATCGGCGAGAAGACGGCTGTCAAGCTGATCCAGGAATATGAATCCGTGGAAGGCATCCTTGCCAATCTTGATTCATTGACCAAAGGGGTTCGCACCAAGATCGAAGCGGATTTGGAGATGCTGCATCTGTCCCGGGCCCTGGCCGAAATTCATTGCGAGGTTCCAATGGAATGCGAGCTCGATTTGTGCCGCCTGAGCGTGGATCACGAACGTGCGTTAACCAAACTGGAGGAGCTGGAAATGAAGAGCCTTGGCCATCTTTTTGGGGTGGCGGTGGTTTCCTAGCCGCTTCGGTCGAAGGTGTCGTACCGGAGACATCCGCAGCAGGCCGAGGCACTTCTTCAATTCACCAGGAAGCCTGAAATCAGCGGCGTCTTCATGGTGGCTGGATCGTGTTTGTGGAGCCGTCGTCGTGACCATGGCGAAAATGCTCGGCTCGGGTTGCCGGAATGGCTGTCGATAAAAACATCACTGCGGTCCAGCATCAGTGCCTTTATACTGGGATCAGCGGCGGCACGCTGGATGTCCCGGCGCGGATTTGTCGGCAGAACGGCCGGCGAAACGCAGCTGATGCTTCTGCCAATGGTGGTAGGCTTTCCGTCCGCTAGTGGTACTGAGCAGAAACAGCTGGATCCGCGCTGCTGCAGGTCCGCGAGGCAGGCGTATCGGCGTTCATTCTGGCTTTTGCCGGAGGTTTAGGCGAATTTGAGGCAACCTGGATGGGTTGCAGGCAATATACCGTGCGTCACGCAAACGCTGCCCACGGCGATTTACGTTGCGGTTAGCAATGGCCAAAGCGGGCAGGCATGGGCGTGGCGACGGTTATTATTTTGTTTTCATGGCTGTTACTCCCGCGGCTCGGAACGGGCAGAGGCAGAGAAAGAGGCAGGCAGACTTGACGGGAGCACAATGTTTACATATGCTTCGAATAGAGCTTGTTAGCAACCATATAGAGAACAAGGCACAGCACATCGTGGAGAGGATGGAAGAAGCATGAGTTTACTTGGAGCAATTGAAGCAGGAGGAACCAAGTTCGTTTGCGGCGTGGGTACGGAGGATGGAACGGTTGTGGAGCGAGTGAGCTTTCCGACGACAACCCCTGAAGAAACCATGGCAAACGTCTTTAACTTTTTTGCGGATAAGGATATAGAGGCGATCGGAGTCGGTTCGTTCGGACCGATTGACCCGGTGAAAGGCAGCCCGACCTACGGCTGCATTACAACGACGCCGAAGCCGCATTGGAGCAATTACAATATCGTCAAAGCATTGGAAGAGCGTTTTGACGTTCCGATCGGATTTGATACGGATGTAAACGGAGCTGCTCTTGGAGAATATACGTGGGGGGCGGCCCAGGGACTGGACAGCTGTCTTTATATCACCATCGGAACGGGAGTGGGAGCAGGCGCCGTGGTATCCGGCGAACTGATTCACGGCCTGTCCCATCCGGAGATGGGGCATATTTACGTTCGCCGTCATCCGGAAGACAAATATGAAGGGACCTGTCCTTATCATGCAGACTGTTTGGAGGGGCTTGCTGCGGGACCGTCTCTTGGCAAACGCTGGGGTGTTCCCGGCGTGGAATTGACGCCGGATCATCCGGCTTGGGAGATGGAAGCTTATTATCTCGCTCAAGCGCTGATGAATTATGTCCTCATCTTGTCCCCTCAGCGGATCGTGATGGGTGGAGGCGTGATGAAGCAGGAGCAGCTGTTCCCGCTGATCCGCACGAAGCTTCAAGAGCTGCTGGCAGGATATGTTCAGCATCCAAGCCTTCATGACGGGATCGATCAATTCATCGTTCCGCCGATGCTCGGCGATAATGCGGGTCTCTGCGGCGCATTGGCATTGGCCAAGCTGGCAGTGGATGAAGCCAAAAGCATTCAAGCTTAGCCTGATTTCTTATATAGGGCAAGTTCAAAATGGATTGGATTCTATTACAGATTATGGTATTATAGTTTCAACAGTATAATGTATGGAACGAAGGAAGCACCTTTCTTGCCGCTGCGCGGAGGAGAGGTGCTTTTTTGCGTTGTTCCGCCATTATGCTGATTGCGTAAACGGGAGGTTATCGAGGGATGCAAATTGTGTTCATGAATCGGATGAGCGGAGCGGATGAGTCAGGTCATCTCCGTTCGGCCCAAGTATGGATCGGCGAGGAAGAAGGAGGATGGCGACTCGGCTGGCGGAATATGGAACCGGACGGTGAAGTTTCCGATGACGAATGGTATGAAGGCAACTCATGGAATGAGCTGCTATGCGTGTATCGGCACCAGCTTGCGAAGAAGCTCGGAGAAGGCTTCCGCCCGCTAATCGAAGGGGTATTCCATGAACCTGGGGAGACCAGGAGCAAGAATCTCGGCACTCAGAAGCTGCAGTGTTACAGCGAGCTGTACGGATCGGAGGAGCTGTACACGGAGCTGTGCGCCTGGCGCAGGAGAAAGGCAGCATCCGGAAGAAAAGCGCCCTATTTCATTGCCAGCAACCGGGTGCTGCGCATGATCAGCGCTTTTGTTCCCCAGAGTGAGGAAGAGCTGCTGCAGCTTCCGGGAATCGGGGTTAGCAAGGCTTCGGAGCACGGGGTGGAATGGCTGGAGATTACGACGAAAACCGAGCGAACCACCACGTTTCCACTGGATTGGGTGTATACGCAGCTGCCGGAAGAGGAGTTCTTGTCCTGGCTGTATAAACAAAAGGAACAGAGATATCAGCAGGAGCTTGAACGCTTCCGAACCCGCCGTGCGATGCTGATTGGCATAGCCGAGGGCGCTTCGCTGACCGAGCTTGAAGCGCGTACCTCGCTGTCGCGCCGGGATTTGGTCGAGGAATTGGAAGGGCTTGAGAAGGAAGGCTATGATACGGAGCAGCTGCTCCAGGTCGAATTGAACACGATGACGGCTGCGGAGCAGGAAAACGTATGGAAGGCGTTTGAAGAGTTGGGCGATACGTTTCTTAAACCTGTGTTACAGCGGGTATACGGACAGGGACAAGCGGAGAACGCAGAAGCAGAAGAGCTGGGCGGAACGGAGAGGCTGTATGAGCGGCTTCGTCTCATACGCATCCGCTTTCGGCGGGATCAGCCCGGCAAAGCGAATGCCGGTTAATCTGCCTTAAACGAAGTCAGGACGGATTCCCCGGTTGCAGGGAGATCCGTCCTGATGCTAATTCGCCGTGCTTGTAGATTGAGTTGTAGTTGCGGCGGTTCGTATGAACCGTTGTGATCCGGCCAGTACTCTCCCCTTTGACCAGGGTGCCTCATATCCAATCTTTTTTACGGAACAGGTAAAACATGAGTGCGCCGGCAAAAACCATGATGCCGATAACCACATAATAGGAATATCTCCAATGAAGTTCCGGCATATACTCAAAGTTCATGCCGTAGATGCCCGTAATCAGCGTCAATGGAATAAAGATCGTTGTAATAGCGGTAAACACGCGCATGATTTCATTGGCCCGATTGGCGATACTGGATTGGTAAGCTTCCCGAAGGTTCCCCATGAGATCCCGATAGGTCTCGAACGTTTCGGAAATTTTAACGGCATTTTCATAGATATCGCTGAAGTATTTCTGCAGCTGGTCATCGATCAGCCGAAGATCTTTTTTGTTGAGCGTATTGATAACTTCCTTCTGAGGTCCAAGCACCTTTTTCAACCAAAGAATCTCGCTTCGCAGACCGATGATCTCGCTGAGATGGGATTTTTTGGTATGCATCAGAATGTCTTCCTCCAGCTTTTCAATCCGCGCTTCAATTCGGTCCCCTACGGAGAAGTAGTTGTCCGTGACGAGGTCGATCAATAGATAGAGGAAGCGGTCGGGCGTGCTGACTTCATCCTCCCAGAGAAGCGGTTTGACGGTGCGGAGCTCATGGATCTTTTGCTTGGTCACCGTAATAATAAAATGCCTGCCCAGGAAAACATTCAATGCCCGAAGGAAAATCTCTTCGTCGTCAAACCGGATGCTGTTCACGACGATAAAATAGTGGTTCTCGTATATTTCAATTTTGGGACGCTGCTCCTCTTCGCTGAGGCAATCCTCAACGGCAAGATCATGCAGGGAGAAGAGGGGCTGCAGTTCGGCTAAATCATCCACGTCCGCATCCAGCCAGTAGAAGCCGCTGGCCGGAGCTGTCAGCGTCATTTCGATGTCATCAACAGGGGTAAATACGCCCGAATCGACCAACCGGATTTTCATCTGATATCACTCCTTTGTCTAATCCAAGCTGCTTAAGTCAAGCAGTTAAGGCACAGGATATCAGCCCACCGGTGTACGGGCATAAATCGAGGAAGGTTAGAATACGATAAAAAGCGCATGAAAAATAACGCTGCCCTCTGCCGGTAAGCTGATCTTGATCCTATGCGGTTGTGCGTCTTGTGCATCCAGTTTCTGGCTCGGGTCACCGTCCATCTTCCATGTCACCTCTTTCATACTCGGTTTTAAACAGCACTTGTCTAGTATAACGCCGGGTGTAGGACCTTTCAAGTGAAATCCGGAGCAGTCCAAGGGCCATGATATAGGGTATGGAAACCTTTGGTGAAGTGTGACAAACTCATGAAAAGGTTCTTGACGAAAAATTGAGGATGATTTAAAGTAGGTATCAATTACGAAACAATTCCAAACAACTGAATAAAGCGAAATCTTATCAAGAGCAGGTGGAGGGACTAGCCCTATGAAACCCGGCAACCGGCGGCAACATCGCACGGTGCTAATTCTTGCAGGAGATACGACGATTGTATAAGCCGTTGTATAGCCTGACAGATGAGAGAGGCGCATTGTGATACGTATATGATGACCTTTCTCTACTTCGAGAAAGGTCTTCTTGCGTTTATACAGTCTAACGCTCTTTCTCACAGCTTTATGGATGTATCATTTCATATTTCGAAGGAGTGAGCCGAGATGCCAATTAAAATTCCGGATGCCCTGCCGGCAAAGGAAGTTCTGGCTGGAGAAAACATTTTTGTCATGGATGAGAGTCACGCGTTTCATCAGGATATCCGCCCGCTGCGGATTGCGATCCTGAATTTGATGCCAACCAAGGAAACGACGGAGACCCAGCTGCTGCGATTGATCGGCAACTCCCCGCTCCAGGTGGATGTCGTCCTTCTTCACCCGAGTTCCCACGTATCGAAGAATACGTCGGCCGAGCATTTGAAATCATTTTACAAAACCTTTGAAGAAGTGAAGAACCGTCGTTTTGACGGCATGATCATTACAGGAGCTCCGGTCGAGCAGCTGGAGTTCGAAGAAGTGAATTACTGGGATGAGCTTACTGAAATTTTTGAATGGACCAAGACCCATGTAACCTCCACGCTCCATATCTGCTGGGCGTCGCAAGCCGGGCTTTATTATCATTACGGCGTGCCGAAATACAGCCTCGAGGAAAAGTGCTTTGGCGTATTTCCGCATACGATCAATGAAGCGTGTACCAAGCTGCTCCGCGGATTTGACGAAATGTTCTTTGTTCCGCATTCCCGTCATACGGAAGTTCGGCGCGAAGACATAACAGGCGTGGATGATTTGGTCATCCTGTCCGAGTCCGAGGAAGCAGGGATTTATTTGGTATCCAGCCGTGACGGCAAGCAGATTTTTGCCACAGGGCATTCCGAGTATGATGCGGACTCCCTGAAATGGGAGTATGACCGGGACGTTGCCAAAGGCATGGACATCGCGCTGCCGCGCAACTATTACCCGAACGACGATCCAACAAGAACCCCTCCGTCCATATGGCGCGCGCATGCAAACTTATTATTCACTAATTGGCTCAATTACTATGTATATCAGGAAACGCCATATGATATCGGTCCGCAAATTTAACAGCGTACGGGAGGAGAGTTTGTGATGGAGAAGAAACCTTTGAATATAGAGAGCCGGCTGGCACAGATCGGATCGGTGCAGGAACCGGTAACGGGAGCAGTGAATTTTCCGATTTATCAGGCTACGGCATACCGCCATCCTAAATTAGGCCAGAGCACGGGGTTTGATTATGCCCGCACCAAGAATCCGACCCGTTCGGTACTCGAGGATGCTTGCGCCGAGCTGGAATCCGGTGACGCCGGCTTTGCCTGCAGCTCGGGCATGGCGGCCCTTCAGACGATTTTTGCGCTGTTCGGTCAAGGCGATCACCTGATTGTGTCGCTCGATCTGTACGGAGGGACGTATCGGCTGCTGGAGCGGATCATGTCCAAGTTCGGGGTAACGGCAACCTACGTGGATACGAACGACTTGGATGCGCTGGAAGGATCCAGACGACCGAACACGAAGGCCGTATTTATCGAAACGCCGACCAATCCGCTCATGATGGTTACGGATATCGAAGCCGTCTGTACGTGGGCAAGACGCCATCAATTGATCAGCATCGTGGATAATACGCTGCTAACCCCGTATTTCCAGAGACCCATCGAGCTTGGGGCGGATATCGTCATACATAGCGCCACCAAGTATCTGGGAGGGCATAACGATGTGCTGGCAGGCATCATCGTGACGAAGGGCAAGGAATTATCCGAGGAGATGGCCTTCCTTCATAACTCCATCGGGGCGGTGCTTAGTCCTTCCGATTCCTATCAGTTAATGAGGGGAATGAAGACACTCGCGCTCCGCATGGACCGGCACGAATCGAATGCAACCGCGGTGGCAACTTTTTTGACAACCCACCCGGCGATCGGCGAGGTGTATTATCCTGCTCTGCCGGATCATCCGGGGCATGAGATCCAGAATCGCCAATCCAGCGGCAACACGGGCATCTTCTCCTTCAAGGTGAAGGACGCCCGCTATGTCGAGCCGGTGCTGCGGCACATCAAACTGATTGCATTCGCAGAAAGCCTCGGAGGCGTCGAGTCCCTGATGACATACCCGGCGGTCCAGACCCATGCGGACATCCCGCTTGAGATTCGGGAAGCGATCGGCGTGGACGACCGCTTGCTTCGGTTCTCGGTCGGCATCGAGCATGCGGATGACCTGATCGCGGATTTGGATGCTGCGCTGGGCGCGGCTATGGCAGAAGTGGAAGGGAGCAAAGGAGCATGAGCATCGATAAAGGTCTATCCGGCTTGGGAACGGAAACCAAGCAGGTATCAGTAAAACAGGGACACAAAGAAGAACTTCGTTTCGAGACGAAACTATTGCATTTCGGCGGGGAAATCGACCGGGCAACCGGCGCCTCAAGCGTTCCGATCTATCAAGCATCGACGTTTCATCATGAAGACGTCTTTAACCCGCCGCTGCACGATTACAGCCGTTCCGGCAATCCGACGCGGCAGGCGCTGGAAGATTATATCGCCCTCTTGGAAGGAGGCGTGCGCGGCTTCGCTTATGCATCCGGCATGGCGGCGATCTCCAGCTCGTTCATGCTGCTGTCCGCGGGCGATCACATGATCGTGACGGAGGACGTATACGGCGGAACCTACCGCCTGCTGACCAGCATACTGAGCCGTATGGGCATCGAGAGCACCTTCGTCGACATGACCGATCTGGATCAGGTGAAGGCGGCCCTCAAACCGAATACAAAAGCGGTTTATATGGAAACCCCTTCGAACCCGACCTTGAAAATTACCGACATCGGCGCCGTCACGGATTGGGCGAAGGAGCAAGGTCTGCTCACCCTGCTGGACAATACGTTCATGACGCCGTTCTATCAGCGCCCGATCGAGTTCGGCGTGGATATCGTCATCCACAGCGCAACCAAATTCCTTGGCGGACACAGCGATGTGCTGGCAGGTCTCGCCGTAGCCAGAACCCAGGAGCTGGGAGACCAGTTGAAACAGCTGCAAAATGGTTTGGGCACGGTGCTTGGAGTGCAGGATTCCTGGCTCCTTATGCGGGGCATGAAGACGCTCGGCACTCGGATGGCCCACTCCGAGCAAAGCGCGGCCAAGCTGGCGGCCTGGCTGCAGGGAAGAAGCGACATTGAGCAAGTGTATTATCCCGGCCTCTTGAATCATCCGGGACGGGAAGTCCATGAGAAGCAGTCGAGCGGTTACGGCGCGGTCATCTCCTTTGACGTCGGCTCAGGCGAGCGTGCGAAGCAGGTGCTGAACCGCGTGAAGCTGCCGCTGGTAGCCGTCAGCCTGGGAGCAGTGGAAAGCATCCTGTCGTATCCGGCGATGATGTCCCATGCGGCCATGGGCGAGAAGGTTCGGCATGAGCGCGGCATTACCGACGGTTTGCTCCGCTTCTCGGTCGGACTGGAGGATGTGGATGACCTGATTGCCGATTTGGACCAGGCCTTTTCTGCCAGCAGCTAAAGATTTTTTAGAAGCAATGAACCTCATTTGAAGATTTGCCAAATCATAGAATTCGGCATCCTGTCACGGACGGGATGTCGTTTTTAATGGCGGAATGTGGTAGGATGGGATAGACGAAGTTTTACTGGCGATTTGTATTTTGTTTTAAGTAGGGAGGCTGCAAGAATGAGTGCGGTAAACCGTATATTGGATAAAGCTTTACGCGGTGAGCGTTTAAATTTGGAAGATACCGTGACCCTTTTTGAGAGTGATGAGATCGAGAAGATTGGCCATGCGGCGGATGTGATGACCAAGCGCCTGCATCCGGATCCCATCACGACGTTTGTTATCGGCCGGAATATCAACTATACCAACATATGTGATGTATTCTGCCGTTTCTGTGCTTTTTATCGCAGACCCGGCTCTTCCGAGGGCTATGTTCTGCCGGATGAGACGATCTTCCAGAAGATTCAGGAAACCGAGGACGTTAACGGCACTGAAATTTTGATGCAGGGCGGAGTCAATCCGGATTTGCCTTTCAATTATTATACGGATCTGCTTCGCAATATTAAGAAGCGGTTCCCTAACATTACGATGCATTCCTTCTCCCCGGCGGAAATCATGAAGATGGTGGAGATCTCCGGGCTCACACTCGAAGAGGTGATGCGCGAGCTTCACAGCGCCGGTCTGGATTCGCTGCCTGGCGGCGGCGCGGAGATTCTGGATGATCGCATCCGCAAAAAAGTCAGCCGTTTGAAAGGTACATGGCGGCAATGGATGGATGTCATGAAGACGGCCCATAAGGTCGGCATGAACACGACGGCTACCATGGTGATCGGTCTGGGCGAAACGATGGAAGAGCGTGCGCTACATATGCTTCGCGTGCGTGATGCGCAGGATGAATGCATCCAGAACGGTTATGATTCCAAAGGCTTCCTTGCCTTCATTCCGTTTACCTTCCAGCCGGACAACACGAACCTCAAGCGCGAGCGCGAAACGCCGGAAGCGTACCTGAAGACGGTAGCCATCGGCCGGCTTGCGATCGACAACGTGCCGAACCTGCAATCGTCCTGGGTAACGATGGGGCCTGAGATCGGCAAGCTGTCGCTCAGTTACGGCTGCAACGACTTCGGCAGCACGATGATGGAGGAGAACGTGGTGTCTTCCGCAGGCGCCGTGTACAAGGTCAACATTGAATCGATTATTCAATTAATCCGCGAGACCGGCAACATTCCGGCTCAGCGCAACACCCGGTATGATATCCTTCGCGTGTTCGAGGATAACAGCACCGTGGAGCGCGACTTCGTAATGCAGAACTAATCGCATAACTTATAATCCGTAAGACGGGCCGACTCGGCCCGTTTTTTTATTTAGATATCAAAAAGTATACATTCAAAAAGCATGAACCTTCCTGATATCGCATTAAAAAATTACTATTCAGAGGGGCAGGCCCTTCATGGAACGTGCGTTGATAAACATTTTTAATATGCGCGCCGGGACTTGCTTGTTTTTCCAAGCAGGAGTTCCGTATATACCCGAGCGGGTCCCCATATACTGAAAAGGGAACTCGAAAGGAGTGATTCCATGGAACTGTTCAGCATTTCTGTCGGTACGCGGACGGAAGACGAGAAAAAGGCGTTCCACCGCATATTGTCAGACAAGCAGAAAGAGCTACATAAACAGTGCAAGCCGCTCAAATTCACATTCAGCGCTTCGAATGACCGCGTGATTTGGACGTGCTCCGGCAAGCTTCCGCTGTCTTCGTGGACCGCATCGGCCGACACGCTGCGCCGGCTTGCTGCCGAAGCGGTCACGGCTTACATTCTGGAGGAGAAGGAGCAGGAGATTGCTGCACGGTTAATGTTCTCGGAATTCGAGTTTGATGATGAGGAAGAAGCAGGGCGGATTTTGCAGTGGTTTTTGATGCTCCTGCAAAAAGAAGAAGGCCCGTCCGGGGATTTCTGGCAGAGCCGCAAGCGTAAGCTGTCCGAAGGCATATATCAATGCCTTAACGAGGCGCCGGAGCTCAATCTGGACGGTTTCATGACCTTCAGGCTCCAGTCCTATGAACAGGAGCTTCGCGAGATGGCCGAGTACGCGGTGGATGAGTTCATGCTTGATCAGCAGTATGAGGAGTTCGTAAGCCTGCTGAAATATTTCGTTTATTTTCAGGAGCCCAAAATGCCGCTGGTTCACGTCATTCATAAAGGGGAAGAGGACTTTTTGCTGCTGGACGGCAATCTTCGCCCGATCGAACGCCCTCGTGACGACGGACTGGTTATGGAAAGGCTGGACCAGGAGATGGAGATTGAGGATATGGTCGTCAGCACGCTGATTTCGGTATCTCCGGCCCGCATGATTATCCACACGAGACAGCCGGAGCTTCCCGTCATCGCAACATTGGCCCATATCTTTGATAACCGAGCCGAAGTATGCTGCAGCTGTCCGGAATGCAGCGCGCTTCTGGGAAGCGGACGAATGATGACTTGACGCACCGAAGCGGTCAGGATTATAATTACTGATAAATTCACGTAAAAGCTCTGACAAAGACATGAATCAATCCGGATCCGACCGCTCAGAGAGAGGAAACCTTGGCTGCAATTTCCTCCGGTTCGCCATTGATTTACCCCTTTGTAGCTGTGTCGTCGAACCCGCAAGTCATCAAGAATGCGGATGAGTAGGCTTCACCGGTTCATGACCGTTACTCAATGCTGATGAAGGATCTTAATCGATTATGTACCGGGTACATAAGAGGATGGAGAGATCGAATTAGGGTGGAACCACGGGTATAACACTCGTCCCTTCGCGGGACGGGTGTTTTTTGCATGTTCCGGTATCCTTCGCTGAAGTCCAGGCGGGCTTGTGAACAGCCCAAGGCCTTGCTTCACGGGGAGACTAACGCGTCCTTCATATATGGAAGAAACGTGAAAACTTTTTTGGGGAGGAATACAAGGTGGCTATTAGCATTAAACTGCCTGACGGCTCCGTACGGGAGTATGAGGCCGGCAGCAATATCGAGGATGTGGCTGCGTCGATCAGCAGCGGACTGAGAAAGAATGCCGTTGCGGGAAAAATGGACGGGATCGTCGTGGATTTATCCACTCCGCTTCAGGACGGAGCGCTGATCGAAATCGTTACGCAGGATACGCCCGAAGGGCTTGAGGTGATGCGCCACAGTACAGCGCATTTGCTGGCTCAGGCAACCAAGCGTTTGTATGGACAGAAAGAAGTCAAGCTTGGCGTGGGGCCGGTCATCGAAGACGGCTTCTATTACGACATGGACCTGGAAGAGCCTTTGAATCCGGAGGATCTGCAGAAGATCGAGAAGGAAATGGAACGCATCATCGGCGAGAATCTGCCGATCGTCCGCAAGGAAGTGAGCCGTGCGGAAGCGCTGCGCATTTTCGGCGAGCTTGGCGATCCATACAAACTGGAGCTGATCAACGCCCTGCCGGAGGACAGCATCATTACGATTTACGAGCAGGGCGAATTCTTCGACCTTTGCCGTGGACCGCACGTCCCTTCAACCGGCAAAATCAAGGTGTTCAAGTTGATGAACGTGGCAGGCGCATACTGGCGCGGCGACAGCAAGAACAAAATGCTTCAGCGTGTTTACGGTACGGCGTTTGTGAAAAAAGCGCAGCTCGACGAGCATCTTCGCCTGCTGGAGGAAGCCAAAAAGCGCGACCATCGCAAACTGGGCAAGGAATTGCAAATGTTTACGTTCTCTCAGCTCGTTGGACAAGGCTTGCCGATCTGGCTGCCTAACGGAGCGAAGCTGCGCCGTACCCTGGAGCGTTATATCGTGGACATGGAGGAACGCCTGGGTTACCAGCACGTGTACACCCCTGTACTCGGAAACGTGGAGCTGTACAAAACCTCCGGTCACTGGGAGCACTATCAGGAGGACATGTTCCCGAAAATGGAAATGGACAACGAGGAGCTTGTTCTGCGTCCGATGAACTGCCCTCACCATATGATGGTGTATAAGAGCGATATGCACAGCTACCGGGATCTGCCGATCCGCATTGCGGAGCTTGGCATGCAGCACCGCTACGAGATGTCCGGCGCGCTGACCGGCCTGCATCGCGTGCGCGCGATGACGCTGAACGACTCGCATATTTTCTGCCGTCCGGATCAGATCAAGGAAGAGTTTGCCCGGGTCATTCAGCTGATCATGACGGTCTACAAGGACTTCGGCATTCACGACTATCGCTTCCGTCTGTCTTACCGGGATCCGCAGGATACCGAGAAGTACTTCCAGAACGACGAAATGTGGGAAATGTCCCAGCGCATGCTGCGTGAAGTAGTGGAGAGCCTGGACATGCCGTTCTATGAAGCGGAAGGCGAAGCTGCCTTCTACGGACCGAAGCTTGACGTTCAGATCCGCACGGCACTGGGCAAGGAAGAAACGCTGTCCACGGTCCAGCTCGACTTCCTGCTGCCTGAGCGCTTTGAGCTGGAATATGTCGGCGACGATGGCCAGAAGCACCGTCCTGTCGTAATCCACCGCGGGATTCTGGGCACCATGGAACGCTTTACGGCATTCTTGCTTGAGAATTTTGCAGGGGCGCTGCCGTTGTGGCTTTCCCCGGTACAGGTCAAAGTCATTCCGGTATCCAACGCCTTTGAAGACTACGCGAAGGAAGTGGCCGAGAAGCTTCAATTCGCCGGTATTTCCGTAGAGCCGGATCTTCGCAACGAGAAGCTGGGCTACAAGATTCGCGAAGCACAGCTCGAGAAGATTCCATACATGTTCATCGTTGGCGAGAACGAGAAAAATGCCGGAGCGGTTTCCGTCCGCAAGCGCGGCGAAGGGGACATCGGGGCCCAGCCGCTGGACGAAATCATCCTCAAGCTGCGTGAAGAAATTAACACCCATGTGGTTTAGTTTAGCCGTAAAAGATAAGTAACCGAGGAAACATGCAGACCTCTGCCATGACGTATATTCTATTCGGGAAGTGGGAACCCTCGCTAGTAAGGGGGAGGTATTCACATGATCCAATGGAAAACATGGCAGAGGTTTTTTGCTGGTTTTATTTTATCAGCCATCTTGTTCAGCGCAGGCTCTACGGCAGTAGAGGCCCGCAATTTGATTCTAAGCGAATCCTACGAATCGACGGACACCCGAAATGTGTATGATCCATCAGAGGAAATACATGGCTCCGATTACGTTGAAATGTCTCGCTTCTATGCGCTGCGCGTGGTAGGTTTTAGTGATATGAATAGATATTTGGAGGTTCCAAGTACGGGGCCGAAGACCGGCGAGCCCGGCAAGAAACGCGAGTCCATGCCGGTGCTTGCCCCGAGGGAGGACCAGGTGCTGCATACGGTGAAGGTAACCGCTACGGGATACACGGCAGGTTACGAGTCGACCGGGAAGAAGCCGGGACATCCCCAGTATGGAATCACCTACTCCGGGGTGAAGGTCAAGCGGGATCGAAATACGCTGTCTACGATTGCCGCGGATCCTGATGTATTTCCGCTCGGCAGTATTCTCTATATCCCCGGCTATGGTTATGGAATCGTAGCGGATATCGGGTCAGCCATCAAGGGCCAGAAGATTGACCTCTATTTCTCCACCACCAAGCAGGTGTTTAAGGAGTGGGGGAAAAAGGACGTTGAGGTGCAGGTCATTAAAACCGGAAGCGGCAAATGCACGGAAGCCATGCTGAGAACCTTGGAGGACGCGATTGAGACCTATCGTTTCCTGCCTTCATCCGTGCTGGAGGAAGCCATTTAGGGTAATTTTGCTGCGCGTCTTTGACAGTAAACATTTAAGAATAATGACACCCTGTTCATCACATACTATTTTTCGGGGGCCAAACCCCTGAAGAGGATGATGGTATCGCATATGAACAGGGAGGTGAATACTGTGGCTAAAAAGAACAAGGTGCAAGAGAACTACCAAACACCTAACGAAAAATTCAACGCTGAGTTTGCTGAAGACACCAGCATTGCCAGCAACCCAAAAGGCAACTCCAAAGTTCAGGAGAACTACAAAAAACCGAACGAGAAGTTTGACGCTGAGTTTGGCGATCTGAACACACCAGGGGACCATTCTGCAAACCGTTAAGGTGTAGATGTCAACGCCCGTTCGTGCAGCAATAAGACCTCCGCTTAAAGCGGAGGTCTTTTATTATGGAAACATATCCATTTATATCCAGGGACTCGGTCTCGAGACCGAGATCAACTTCATTCCACCGCCGCTAACCCGTTCATCGCAATATGTTGTACACTGTAATTAAGAAAAAATAGAACTGGAAGGCTAGGGGATGACCATGAGTAGAAAAGGATGGAGCCAGCTTAGCAACGGATTGCTGCTCATCGGCATTGGTGTGGTGTTTCTTCTCAATCAGCTCGATATTATACATGTGGACCTTGGTTATATATTCTCGACGTTTTGGCCGGTGTTCATCATCTGGTTCGGGCTGCAAAGCTTGATTTATGCCCGTGGCGGAGCATTGTGGGGGTCGATCGTACCGATCGTGATCGGATCGTACTTTCTCGGAAGAAATCTGGACATGGTCCACTTCTCTTTCGGCGATTTGATCAAATACGCGATTCCGATCGTCCTGATCGGGTACGGATTGCAGGTTATTTTCAAACCGAAGGATCATACGCCGCCGCCGTCACCGCCAAGTCCGGATGATTTCGGCTCGCATCGTCGGGACGATTACGATATCCCGGAGCCGCCTGAAGCGCGTCCGCTGGAATCCTCCCTGGACGAAGAATTCGAGCGAAGATTCGGCAAGCCAGACAAGGCTGACAAGGCTTATGAAGAGCCGGAATTCGAATCAAGAGACTCGCACGATTCAAGCAAAGGGTACCGCTGGCAGGGACAGCAGCATGAGCGCCCGCGCCAGGAACGTCCGGATCGCAGCAAGTTCAGAGTTCATGTGGATTTTGACGATAACGGCAAAAGCTACGGCGACGGATCGGAATATAAGGATGAACACCACCATCATCAACATCATCATCACCAATCTTGGCATAGCCATGATACGGTGAACAAGTCCTCTTTTATCGGGGACGTGCACATGGGGAAGGATTATTTCCAGCTGAAGCCGACGAATATTTCGCAGTTCATCGGTGATACGGTACTGGACCTGACCAAAGCTCAAATTCCTTACGGCGAAACGAAAATCAACATCTCGGCGTTTATCGGGGATGTCAAGGTGTTCGTTCCGAACGATTCGGACGTCGGCATTCATGTCACGACCAATTCCTTCATCGGCGATATGAAGGTGCTGGAGGAGTCCCGAAGCGGCTTTATGAGCAATGCCGGCCTGGAAAGCCCGCATTACAGGGAAGCGGGCAAGAAAATTCGAATTACCGTGAGCGTATTTATCGGTGACGTCAAAGTGAATAGGGTAGGTTAATCGTTATGATGGGGATATTGAAAAATACCAAATGGGTGATATTGTTTTATTTTCTGTTGATCGGAGCCGGAGTTGCTGTTTTCCTGTACACAGCAAACCAATCCGGCTACATACATATTGAAGATAACCGGCTGTGGGTGTATTACACGGTCGGTGTACTTCTGTTTACGGGGATTGCGGGATACATCGCGGGACAGCGCATCCAGCGGCCGCTGGATCTGCTTCATCTGAACATGCTGCAGGTTGCCAAAGGAAATCTGAACGTGCGGCTGCCTGCCATGGAAGACGGGTCTTTTGCCAGAGTATACGATGAGTTTAACGGGATGACGGAAGCGCTGGAGAAGAAAATGAAGCTGCTGCAGCGCCTCGGCGAGCAGGATGTCATTGAGAAGGAGATTGCCGCGGAAGCCGCGGTCCTCGAGGAACGGCGCCGGATGGCAAGGGATCTGCACGATACGGTCAGTCAGCAGCTGTTCGCGATCCACATGTCGGCTTCATCCCTCCCGGCGGTACTGAAGCGGAATCCGGAGCATGGGGACAAAGTGCTCGGCCAGTTGATCGAAATGTCCCATGTGGCGCAGAAGCAGATGCGGGCGCTGATTGCGCAGCTTCGGCCCGTGGAGCTGGAAGGCAGAACCCTTGAAGAAGCACTGGAACGGTGGTTTCCGGATTACTGCCGCCAAAACGGCCTGAAGGGCATGAAGGATGTCGAGCTCTACGGCGGGGTGTCGGATGCCATTGAGCATCAGCTCTTCCTGATCATCCAGGAAGCGGTGGCTAATATCGTGAAGCATGCCGGTGCAGGCCTTGTCAGCATGTCGCTTCGCGAGGACCAGAAACGCGTGATTTTAAGCATCAGCGACGACGGTGTCGGCTTTGACGAGGTGGCAGGCAAGCAGGGATCGTACGGGCTGTCGACGATGCGCGAACGGGCCGAAAAGCTTGGCGGACAGGTCGATATTATAAGCAAGAAGGGCGCGGGAACGACGGTGCGAGTAAATATCCCGTTATTTGAGGCCGAGGGCAATACCGGAGCGGCGGAGGAAGAGAACAAGGATGAGGAAGTGCTGGCTGAGCCAGTGGAATAGAGAGGGGACAACAATCATTATGGGTACGATTCGGATATTGCTGGCTGATGATCATGATATGGTTCGCATGGGGTTAAAAACATATTTATCGTTGGATCCGGGGTTTGAAGTGATCGGAGAAGCAGCGAATGGCCAAGAGGTCGTCGATATGCTGAGAAACGGGGAGGAGGCCGACCGGCCGGATCTCATTCTAATGGACCTGATGATGCCGGTGATGAACGGGGCGGAGACCACTCGCGCGGTTATGTCCGAATTCCCGGATCAGAAGATCGTGATTCTGACCAGCTTTCTCGAAGACGAGCTTGTGGTCGAGTGCATTGAAGCGGGGGCAGTCAGCTACGTGCTTAAGACGGTTTCGGCTGACGAGCTCATTTACGCCCTTCAGGGAGCGTTCCGGGGCATGCCGGTCATGACCAAAGACGTCTCGGAAGCACTCACCAGGGGAATCCGCCGGCATATGGTGAACGGGGATGAATCCGGGCTTACCGAGCGGGAGAAGGAAGTGCTGCTCCTGATTGCCGAAGGCAAGAGCAACAAAGAGATCGGCGAAGAGCTGCATATCAGCATCAAGACGGTCAAAACCCATGTCAGCAATCTGCTGATGAAGTGCGAGCTGGAGGACCGTACGCAATTGGCGATTTATGCCCACCGGAAGGGCTGGGTCAAAATATAGCAATATGTTCTTTTGGTGAGGTATGACCGGGAAGCGTCCCGGTTTTCTTTTTATCTGCCTTTTAATTGTTTTTAAGGTACTATTAAGGTTTATAGTACACAATAAGAACAGTTAATCAATTAGACCACTTGGAAGCAAGTGATTTTAATAGGAGGTAGACCAATGGACGACCAAAGAAAGCGTTACGGGTATCCGGATGATGAGGGAATGAACAGCGAAGCGAATAACAATGAAGCAACGAGACGTGAGGAAGCATCCACGGAGAATTCTTCTTATTACTATTCTTACGGACCGTTCCAGTCCATATCGAATAACCGCGACGACGAGAAAACGGAACGGCCTTACCAGAGCCGGGAACCCCAGGAAGTGGAGGTTACCGCTCCGCAGCCGGTTAAACCGATTCCATCTTCCGGCTTCTCGCAGGCCCATTCCTCCGGAAGCCAGGGTGGCGGCGGGCCTGTGGATTCCATGAAAAGAAACAAAGAGTGGAACTACAGCCAGAAGCCCAAAAATTCCGTCAAGACCGTACTGTTGTCTTTCTTGGCAGGCGTCCTCGTCATTTCGAGCCTGATGTTTGCCGCTGACCGAACGAATCTGTTTACGCCGGATGCGGCGTACTCATCGGAGCCAGCCCAAGAAACTTCGGCTAACGTCCAGGATAACGGCGGAGCTACTACCGCATCAGCGATGATCCCATCAGGCCAAGGCGACGTATCGGCAGTGGTGGATCAGGCGAGTCCGGCGGTCGTGCTGATCGAGACGCTTGTAAACAGCAGCAATAGACAAAGCACGAATCCGAACATGAACGACCCGTTCTGGTACTTCTTCGGCGGCGGTCAATCCAGTCAGGAAGGCAATGGCGGAAACAGCGGAAACGGTGGAAGCAGCAACAACGGAGGTCAGGAATCCCAGCTTCAGCCTTCAGGCATCGGCTCGGGTTTCATCTTTGAGAAGTCGGGATACATCTTGACGAATGAGCATGTAATCCATGGCGCAGATGTGATCCAAGTGACGGTACAGGGTACCAAAAAGCCTTATGAAGCGAAGCTGCTCGGTTCCAGCTATGAGCTCGATTTAGCCGTTTTGAAAATCGAAGGGGCGGATTTCCCATCAGTACAGCTAGGTGACTCCGACTCGCTGAAGGTTGGTGAATGGCTTGTTGCCATCGGCAACCCGCACGGTTTTGAACACACGGTAACCGCTGGTGTACTTAGCTCGAAGGAACGCGTGATCGATATTCAAGGCACGAACGGCGAAGCTGAGCGTAATTACGAGCATCTTCTGCAAACCGATGCTTCGATTAATCCGGGCAACTCCGGCGGACCGCTCCTCAATCTGAAAGGCGAGGTTATCGGGATGAACGTAGCCGTCAGCGCGGAAGCGCAAGGGATCGGGTTTGCGATTCCATCCAGCACGATCAAGGAAGTCGTGGAATACCTGAAAAATAACGAGGAAGTGCCGAAAGAGCCGGTTCCGTTCATCGGGGCCAGCCTGGGAACGGTCACTCCGCAAATAGCCCAATCCTTGGGTACGGACGTGAAGGAAGGTTCTTACGTTGACAGCGTCGTGTTCCGTTCGCCGGCTTATGAAGCGGACCTGCGCCAATATGACATCATTGTGGGTG
>NZ_JAVFHM010000166.1:0-168527 GCF_041954005.1 Priestia sp. BR_2
CGGATTTTACTAAAAATCCCAAAGGGATCAAGCCCTATTCGAAAAAACGATCGAAGAAGAGATCCGAGAAAAAAAAAGTCGACCCGCCTAATGGCTGCCGTACCTCATTCTCCAGGAAGAACCCGGCAACCAGGCGGGACCAAAAAAATCCCCGCCGATATCGGCGGGTACGGGTTTAGGATAGGGGCTGAGCCACAGGCTGCCCGTCCTTCCATGCATAGGGTACGGATTTTACGGGTACATAATAGGATTCCTTCTCCAGAAACACCCGTAAATCCTCTCCTTCTTTGGGCTCGGAGCCGTTTTTCTGGATAGCCTGCATAATATCAAAGGCATAATCGGCGTACACCGTGCCCTCTTCATCCATCATAAAAGGCATTTCCTGGCCCGAGTATACACTCATCAACTTAAGGGATTTGGCCTCGGTTTTCGACAAATCCACCGCCGTATAACCCGGGTAGAGGGCTTCCCCTGCCGGAAGGGCGTTGTCATTCGCCATTTTGTACAGATTCACGGCTCGCTGAACGTCATTCACCTTCTGAGCCGTTGTTAAGTCCATGACCTTCACGGTCGGTTCGGTTTCCTCATTAATAATGAGAAAATAACCGCTGCCGCCTTTCTCGAAAGCCGTATCCGGAATTTGGTCGATATATCCTCGGCCCTTCAGCTGATCCAAATCGACCCGGTATTTCTCATACTTCGGAATTTCCGCGCCTGCCGTAATGATCGGCAGAATTCCTTGCTCTTGATAAAAATCGTCCACGGCCGACTGAATCCGTTTGACACTTTCCCTATAGGAAACCTTGTTCTCCTGCAGCTTCTCGTCAGGATATAGACAACCTGTCAGCAACATTGGAAACAGCACCAGGACTAAGACGGCAGACATCCGCTTCGTACGGCCAGCCGCTTGGGTCATCCAAGTGTTCATACTCAACTAACATCATCCTTCGCTTTAAGAGGTTGTTCAAAAAGTCCGATTTTGATAAGAAAACCAATCGAGGCAAATTCAAGGCTGAGCGACCGCGATTCAGAAGTAGGTTTTCTTGCGATATAGAATTTCATCAACTCCGTTGATAACTTATAAATCCTATATCTAACACAAAGTGAATCAAGTAGCCACTCGGCATCGAATCTTGAATTCAGCCGGGCCTAAGCATACGCTTTCGAAGTATGTTTCCTGCGGAAACATTTCAGGGGCTCACGTACAAACTACGTACGCTCCGCTCCTGACGTCCCTAGCTTCACTCAACTGAAGCGTTTTGAAAAAACGCACATCGGAAGCATAAGCCTCGGTGCTGAAAACCGATCTTTTTGAACTCGCGCTTTAAATAAAGTCATCGGACTCCCGGTTTCTCGCTGCCTCCAGCTGCTTGCGTATCGCGGCCTTAAGGGGATCCTCTGGGATTATCACCTTCAAATGGCTCGTAATCCTCGTCTGGCAGGATAACCTGTAGCCTTGTTCCATCATCGACGTTCCCAGCTTCCTGATTTCCTTGGTCTCAGGAGCAGAGCAATGTCCGCGTTCCTCATCCGGTACCAGGATCTTGCACATCAGACAGCCTGCTTTGCCTCCGCAACGGGTCGGAATGCGTACACCGGCACGACGCGAGGCATCCAGCACATTCGTGTTCGGACGAACCTTGACCTTCTTCTGATCCGGCAGAAATAATACCTCGTACTCCAACGGCAAACCGCTCCTTTTCTTATGTACCCGCTCTTCCATGCTGCCGGTTCGATTACCGTGCTATGGCAGTAGTCCGATTAATCGCTTCAATACCATCCGATGTTCCTCGCTCAACCGATTTCGGCTTAACAACCGCTGAAGCAGCGGCAAATGTTGGTTCATATCCCTCAACATCGTCTCCGCAATGGCATCGTAACGATCCGGTCTGTCTCGAAGCACATTAAACACCAGTTCGTGGGATAACGGCATCAGCCGTACCGTGACGTCCCGAATGTGGCGCGCTGGCGCTGCAGGATAGAGCAATTGATCGATTTCAACGCGATAGGAGGAACCCTCCGAATTCACTTCAAATCCGCCTACAAGTTCAATCGGGACTTTCTCTAATTCATAGTGGCTCAGAATGGAAGAATATATCCCTTCCTGATCCAGCCGGGGAGCGTCTACTGCCAGAAGGGCCAGCGTCTCATGCAGCGGCTGAATCCCCCCTGCATCGGCGTAAATATCGATATCCCTCGGCGGCTTGCCTAATTCTACGCCCTGAAGGAGCAAGCAGCAGCTTCCACCCAGCAGCCAAGCGACCGGCGCCTGATTCAGTTTGTGAATGGCGGTAGCTAACGCCTTCTCCAATTCCGGCAGATCATTCAGCGTCATGCTGCACCCCTTTACCGTATCATCCCGGAAGCGGCTTCCCATATTAAATGATGGAAGCCAGTCCGATAATAAAACCGAAAATCATCATCATAAAGGCCACAAACGATAGCGTGCCGCGCAGAAAACCTTTGGTCTTGCTTCGCGCAAGCGTAACCACGATGACGGACAGCGCCATAATCAATAATGCGACAAGGGACAGCCACATCTTTTGCATCGGATCCATGTCACGAAACTCTCCAATCTCTCTTCAAATTATTCAACCTATTATATCACGAAAATGATAGTGCCTCACCCTGAGTATGGCGAAAAAAAGAACAAAAGCCGCATTCCCGCAAAGGATGCGTCTTTTGTTCATGATCAGCATATCTTATTTGTTCATCATCATTTTCATCAAGGCTTCCATATTGCTCGGATTCATGCCGCTCTTCTTCACCGCTCCGACAATTTCCTGAATCGTGTCCTCGCTGACAGGTATGTTCGCCATAGCAGATACCTGCTTGATCAGCTGGCGGAGCTGGGCTTCATTTTGCATAGTAGACGGTTTAACCGTGCTAGCCAGCTTATTGACAGCCCCTGAAGAAATTTTCTTACCGCTTTTCTTGTTAATCGCATTCAGTACATCCTTGTGAAAGCTTTTGCTCATTTCCACCCCTCCTCCGACATCCTCACATCAATATATGAGTCAATCCTCGGAATGGTGAATAAGCTAGGTGTGCCATTGCTCCCAAGTCTCGAGCGGCATCATTTCCATCTCGGTCTTGGGGTCCCGGCCCATTAAGGCTTCCACGGCGACGCGGGGATTCCGGTCTTTAAACAACACATGGTACAGCTGGTCGGCAATCGGCATCTGCACCCCGTATTTCTCGGAAATGGCATGCGCGGCTTTGGTCGTGCGTATTCCTTCCACCACCATCCCCATGGATGCGAGAACCTCATCAAGCTTCTTGCCCTGCCCAAGCATCGAGCCTGCACGCCAGTTCCGGCTGTGCTGGCTCGTAGCGGTAACCACGAGGTCGCCGATCCCGGCAAGCCCGGCAAACGTCAGCGGATTCGCGCCCATCTCCATGCCGATTCGCAAAATTTCTGCCAATCCCCTCGTAATAAGCGCCGCCTTGGCGTTGTCGCCGAAGCCCAATCCGTCGGACATGCCGGCGCCCAAAGCGATAATATTCTTCAGCGCTCCGGCCAATTCCACGCCGATCATATCCCGGTTCGTGTACACTCTGAAATACGTGTTCATAAACAGATCCTGGGCGGCGGCGGCGGCCTTGGCGTCCAAGGATGCCACAACGACCGTTGTAGGGCAGCGTCTCACCACTTCCTCCGCATGGCTGGGTCCTGATAGTACGACTACGCGACCTTCCTCGCAGCCCAGCTCTTCGGATATGACGGTCGACATCCGCTTCAGGGATTCAATCTCGAATCCTTTGGTTGCGTGAATCACCAGCATATCTTCGCTCCAATACTGCTTCAGCTGGCCCGAAACCTCCCGCATCGCGGACGATGGTGCAACGATAACCACGGCAGCAGCCGAAGAGACCGCCTCTTCCATATCGGTCGTGGCGCGAATGTTCGAAGATAACTTCACCCCGGGCAAATAACGGTTGTTGGTATGCAGTTCGTTAATTTCACGGGTCTGTTCCTCCGTTCTCGTCCAGACGACAACATCCAGGTCATTCGAAGCGAGAACACTTGCCAAAGCGGTTCCCCAACTGCCTGCCACCAGAACAGCGACTTTGTCAGACAACGCGCTTCCCTCCTTTGTCCTTTCCTTTTCCGGAACCAAGCTTGTTTTCACGTCCCTGTACCAGCTTCACGATGTTCGAGCGATGACGCCAGAAGGCGAATACGCATATGATCAAGCTTGTCCAAAAGATCGGCCAGGAATAATCCGCGATCAAGAGGAAAACAGGGGTAAGCACTACAAAAATAAGGGAACCCAAAGATACATAACGGGTAAAAACAATGGATAGAATGGCGATAACGCCTGCTATAAGCGCTGGAATGAAGCAGAGCGTAGCAAGCACCCCAATGGCGGTTGCAATTCCTTTGCCGCCTCGAAAGCGGAAGTAAAGAGGCCAATTATGACCGATGATGGCGGCAATGCCGCATAACCCCGGCAGCCACGCATTGTCTCCCCCGAGCCATCGTCCGATCCAAACCGCAGCGATGCCCTTAATTACATCCAAAGCCAATACCAGAATGGCAGGTCCTTTTCCCAGGACGCGAAGGGTATTGGTTGCCCCGGCGTTCCCGCTGCCATGCTGACGAATGTCGATCCCTTTCAGGATTTTGGCAAGCAGTACGCTAAAGCTTACCGAACCAAGTAAATAACAAACTACAATCGCTACGATCTCCAGAATCAAGCTATTCTCCCCTAACTCTCATCAGACTTTCTTCGAGTAAATATCCTGATGGGTGTACCTTCAAAGTCAAAAGCGGCCCGAATCTTGTTCTCAAGGTAACGCTCATATGAGAAGTGCATCAATTCCGGATCGTTGACGAATACGACCATGGTCGGCGGCTTGACCGCCACCTGTGTTGAATAGTTAATGCGCAATCTTCTTCCCTTATCCGTTGGAGGCGGGTTGATCGCAATCGCATCGGATATGACATCGTTAAGCAAATGCGTCTGCACGCGAAGGGAATGCTGATCGGCCACATGTTTAACGACGGGGAGCAGCTTCTGCAGGCGCTGCTTCGTCTTGGCCGACAAGAATACGACCGGCGCATAGGTCATGAACAGGAAATGGTCCCGGATCTTTTTCTCGAACTGCTGCATCGTCTTGTCGTCTTTCTCGACCATATCCCATTTGTTGACGACAAATAAAGACGCTTTACCGGCCTCATAAGCATAACCGGCGATATGCTTGTCCTGCTCGATAATGCCTTCTTCCCCGTTGATGAGCACGAGAACGACATCCGCCCGCTCGATGGCCCGCATGGCCCGCATGACGCTGTATTTCTCGGTGGTTTCATACACTTTTCCGCGTTTGCGCATGCCTGCCGTATCGATGAGGACGTACCGCTGCCCGTCTTTCTCGAATGGCGTATCGATCGCATCGCGGGTCGTGCCCGCAACGTCACTGACAATGACGCGCTCTTCTCCCAGAATGGCATTGACGAGAGAAGATTTGCCTACATTCGGTCTGCCGATCAAGGCGACACGAATAACATCCTCGTCATATTCGTCGTCCTCCAGTTCCGGCAGGTTCTCGACGACAACGTCCAAGAGGTCGCCGATCCCTGTGCCGTGGCTGCCTGATATCCCGACAGGATCGCCAAATCCGAGGGAATAGAACTCATAGATATCATCAGCGCGCTTCAAATTATCCACTTTGTTTACGCTGAGTATGACAGGTTTACCGGAACGGAACAGAATCTGTGCAACTTCCTCGTCCGATTGGGTAACCCCCGTCTTCGCATCGCACATAAATACGATGACATCCGCTTCTTCAATCGCAAGCTCGGCTTGCATGCGTATGGATTTCAAAATCATGTCATCGCCGTCGATTTCGATACCGCCTGTATCGATGACACTGAACGCTTTACCGTTCCATTCGGCACTGCCGTAAATCCGGTCACGGGTAATCCCCGGTTTATCTTCAACGATGGCTAATCTGTCGCCGATCAATCGGTTAAATATGGTGGATTTACCGACGTTAGGCCTTCCGACGATAGCCACTACGGGTCTTGCCATAGTCACTCCTCCTGTCAATTCTTACGATTATCATCATAGCAAAAAACGTTACAATTGGCTAACCTTTCATCTGCATTTCTATTATGCTCTACCCCATGTTACAACATCCGTAAACGTTCGTCCCCTAAAAAAACAAATGGCGAACCCAGATTTCTGGGTTCGCCGACTTCGTTATGATAGGTCAATAGACCGAACAAAACTGTTCCCGGGCTTACTTGAATTTGCTCAGCTTATCGCCGAAACGCTCGCCAAGCGTAACGCTCATGCCTTGGTTGTTCAAAGAAACGTTCGGGTTGTCTTTCAGGTCGATTTTAGGACCTTTGGACGGTTTTTCAGCTCGCGGAGCTTGAGCTGGCGCTTCTTCGGTTTCTTTGATGCTCAGGCTGATACGCTGCTCGGAAGTGTTGATGTCAAGTACTTTAACCTGAACTTCTTGGCCTTCCTTCAGTACTTCTTGCGGAGTACCGATATGCTTGTGGGAGATTTGGGAGATATGAACCAAACCTTCTACGCCTGGTGCCAATTCAACGAAAGCTCCGAAAGTAACCAGACGTTTTACGACGCCCGTTACGATGTCGCCCGTGTTGAATTGCTCGCCAGCTGTTTCCCAAGGACCCGGAGCAGCCGCTTTGATGCTGAGGCTGATTTTGCCTTTTTCAGGATCCACTTTCAGCACTTTCACGCGCACTTGATCGCCTTCGGACAATACATCGGATGGCTTGTCAACATGGCTCCAAGCGATCTCGGATACGTGAACCAAACCGTCCACGCCGCCAACGTCAACGAATGCGCCGAATTGCGTGAGGCGTTGCACGGTGCCTTCCAGCACTTGTCCGTCTTGAAGCTCGGACATCACTTTTTGTTTGTTCGCTTCGAACTCTTCTTCCAGAACGTCCTTCTGGGAAAGAATCACTTTGTTGTTCTCGCGGTCCAGCTCTTTCACTTTTACGCGAAGCGTGCGGCCTTTGTAGTCGCTGAAGTCTTCAACGAAATGACGCTCGACCATGGAAGCAGGAATAAAGCCGCGTGCGCCGACATCGGCTACGAGTCCGCCTTTAACCACGTCGGCCACCGTTACTTCGAATACGTCCTGATCCGCAAAATGCTTCTCAAGCTCATCCCAAGAATTCTCGGTGTCGATCGCGCGCTTGGAAAGAACCAGGCTTTCCTTGTCGTCGTTGATGCTAACGACCTTGCACTCTACCTCTTGGCCAACCTGAACCGCATCCGATGCATTATCAAGCTGTACAGAAGACAGTTCGCGAACAGGAATTACGCC
This sequence comes from Priestia sp. BR_2, assembly GCF_041954005.1. Lineage (NCBI taxonomy): Bacteria > Bacillati > Bacillota > Bacilli > Caryophanales > Bacillaceae > Priestia > Priestia sp. BR_2. Next base: position 7,315 of record NZ_JAVFHM010000166.1, read on the forward strand.
GTCATATTTATATCCAATGCTTACGTAAGCTTGGTTGTCCTCCAGTTTGACGATCGTCCCTTTCACGGTGTCCCCTTTTTTCAAGGATACGATTTGGTCCAGCTGCTCTTGGTTTTCAGCAGCCTCTTGATTTCTTGTTTCTTCCGACATGTCAAATAACCTCCTCAATTCAAACCCCATTTATTTAAACTCGCATTCGCGAAGTTCAAAACATAATTGCTGTAGTATCTTTCCAACCTTCCCATGCTTTTTATGCATGGAGCGAATAAATCAGTTCTCGGTTGGTTTGCCGCTGGCTCGCATTTCGTGAATCTTGGCCATGATCAATTCGGTTGCCCCATCCAGTGCCTCCGGTGACTTGTCACCTTCGAACCGGGACAGATCCACGGGTGCGCCGTAGATGATTTTTACCTTTCGGAACGGCTTGTAGTCTCCAATGATGGCAGCCGGTACGACCGTTGCCCCACTACGGAGAGCGAAGCTTGCCGCGCCACGTTTCGCCGCGGTTGCATCCGAATTGCGCGTGCCTTCAGGGAAGATTCCCATAATCTCGCCCGAACGCAAGATCGTAAGAGCGGTTTTGATGGAATCTTTACTTACGCCCCCGCGCTTAACCGGAAAGGCCCCAAGCTGACGAACCAGCCATCCGAACACCGGAATGTTGAACAGCTCGGCTTTGGCCATGAACTTCACCTGGCGCTTGACGTGGATGCCGACAGAAATCGGATCTCGTACGCTAATGTGATTGCTGCAGATTAGCACGCCGCCTTCCGAAGGTATGTTATGTACGCCGACAGATTCGAATCTGTAGAGAATAGCGAACAAACCGCGGACCACCGCTCTGCAAAAAACGTAAATCATGCCTATTTCTCCCCATCCCCATTAAGTTTCGCAATATGAAAGAATCGCTTCGACAACCTGATTGATATCCATATGCGTCGTATCCAGTATGATGGCATCCTCTGCGCATCGGAGCGGGGACACTTCACGTTCCTGGTCCAGCCTGTCGCGTTCTGCGATATCTCTTTCCAATTGTTCCAGCGTTATGCCTTCATCACTTAACTCATGGAAGCGGCGGAGCGCACGTTCCTTGACACTGGCCGTCATGAAAATCTTCACTTCGGCATCCGGCAAAACCGTCGTGCCGATGTCGCGTCCATCCATGACAACGCCCTTATCCAGTGCCATTTGCTGCTGTAAACGGACAAGCTTTATTCGCAAACCTTCGATTCGTGCATATTGGGATACCACTGCACTAACCTGATGTGAACGAATATATGGCGTGACGTCTTCCCCGTTCAGCCAAACCATTTGACCATTTTCATGCGGTTTTAATTCAATCACCATGTTTTGTGCATGTTGAAGCACTTTTTCGGGATTTTCCGGAGAAATCCCTTGGTTCAGCATGAACCAGGTGACTGCCCTGTACATGGCGCCGGTATCCACGTAGATGTACTGCAGCCTGCTGGCTACCATACGCGCTACCGTGCTTTTGCCCGCGCCTGCCGGACCGTCGATGGCAATATTAATTCTGTCGCGATAACCTGTCCCCTGCATAACCAACGGGGCATTCCTCCTCAAACATATACCTCGAAATCGAAAGGGCTTACCATCCGATCAGGGACGGGATCACCGTTCCTCTAGTGAAAATATACAAGAAAGTCCGAGATAAACAAGGCACGATCTCATATTTCAAGAAAAAAGCAGGCGCCCGCCTGCGACGTGAAAATTATACCACACTAGCTAGAGCGATGCAAAAGAGAAGGGGTGTTTTCTCCCATCCAATCGTTTACATTTGGCTCATTAACGGGAACGCCCTCCATCTGCTGAATCGGCGAAAGGTAGGGCCGGCTTGGTTCATAATGCAATAGCAGCTGGACGATCACCAAAGCGAATGCGAGCCCTATCAGCAGCTTAAGCAGCACTTGACCGTATCGGTCATGAAGAGCTTGTCCTTTATCGTCGGACATGGGATCCTGCCTAGTTTTTCGCCGCAGCTGATTTTGATCGTTAGATGACTGGGACATAAGCACACGGTCCTTCCGACACAAAATTTTCCGCTAGTGTGCCACCGGCTTGTCCATTTTATGCATTAACGGTTGCGAAAATCAAACTGGCGCTCAAAGCAATAACGGATCAGTTTCTGACGCTCCATATCTACGATCTGATTAAACTTCAGCATGACGATGCTTCGATTGCCTGGCAGCTGCTTGACCCTGACAACTTCGCCTTCAAAAGGGACATGCTCCACCGATCCGTTCTTGAACGGAATAAGGATCCAGCAGCTTAATAAGCTCCCTTCCGCAAACGATTTGTCGGGTTCCAGGTAAAAGGATACCCCTCCTCCGCCGACATCATCGGTTTTGGTCAGCAACCGCGTGCCGTCTTTGGCCATCACCGCTAACTCGAGCTCGGCTTGTACCCTCAGAAAGCTCCTTCTCTGCACCTTCGTGATCTGATCCGGCTCCGGCTTTTTGATGCGAACCAGGCGTATAACGTCTTCATGGTGACTCAGGACATAGGAATTGAAGAAGTTCTTGACTCCGCCCTCCGTCAAAAAATAAGCGGAAAGCTCGTCCCCAATATACAGCTTCTTCAGCCTCCCCGTTCCTTCCTGAAGCGGAACCTCCATATACATCGATTCGTCATCCATGTCGGAAATGCGGGATTTGTAAACAATGCTGGCTTCCTTCTCATCCCCCGTATCCAACTGGATATAGAGGACGTCGTTGATCTTTGGATACAATGCGCTCACCCACTAATTCATCATAATCATTATTTTCCATTATATCACGGGATGAGCGGGACCATGGGATAAAATCTTCGAATCCGGTCGATTCATGTCTTTCCCCGGGATACAGATGTATTCCTTAGACACTATACTGGCTGCTCTGCAGCAGTTCTCCGCAAGCAAAAAGCCGATTCAGGAAATCGCCTGAACCGGCTTATATGGCATCAAGAAACGGCTATTTAATTCCTGCCTGCGCATCCTTAACGACCTCGACCGTTTCCTCCAGGCCCGTATCCGCATTAATGTAAATCCGGTACTGGGAGCCGTTGATGCGTCCGCCGAACTCATAACACAGCACATCTTCGGAACGGTCGTTTTTGATCAGGGCCTTGCGGTGGTAGAGCACCTTGAATTCAGGGTTCAAAACCTTCTCCGCTTCGGCGAGGCTGAGCTTCGGCTGCGGGATATCGCGCTTCACCTGGTGCTCGTAAACAAAGTCGCTCGCCTGAAATCCGATGACCTCACCGTTATCCATGGCCGAGCGCACGGTGATTTTCTCAGGATATATCAGCACGCCGTCTTCTTCGCGCACAAAAGAGAAGTTGGCCAGGTTATCGTATTGGTCGGCCGATACGACCGTCATGTCGGAATAGCCTTTTTTCGTCAGGAATTGCTGGGCTTTGTCGATGGCATCCTGAACGGATGCTCTCTTGGCGCCGACATTCCGTTCATCCGTGTAGGAGATCAGCTGGCCGCCTTTTTCGGTGAAATCCATGCTGAGCATATGGCCTTTCGGGTGTTTGACTTTGGCCGTGTAGGACACCCACTCGGTACCGCTACCGTTCTTCGTCACTTGTACGTTGGCTTGATTGCCCGTGTCGGAGAATTTCAGCGCTTTGCGCTTCACATCCTCCTCCGAGACCGGCATGCCTGCCAGCTGCTTCACGGAACGTCTGTCGTAAATGCTGCTTACCGATGGTCCCCAATCAAGCTCAGGGTAAGCCTCTACTTTTTTATCCACCGTTTTGAATCCGTCAATAATCGAGTTATCTTCGACTTTATTCGTAGCCAAGGCCGTTTCTACGTCCATCCAGCGCAGACTGTTAGCGATGACCTTGTTCTGCACATGCTGCAAATCCTTCGTGATTTCGCCGGAGTTGGCGTATAACGATTTCAACGTTTTGACCTCATTCTCGCTAAGCGGTTCCTTCGTTAAATCGCGCACGCCCGTTTTGTAGGCAAAATTCGATATCCGGGACAGGAACTCTTCGGTTTTGTTGAACGGAAGCAGCGTTAGCGGCAGTTGGCTGATTTCGTTCTGCGCCTGGCTGGTCAGGCGCCATACATTCATCAGGCCCTTCCGGTGCATCCCTTGGGAAGTCGAGCTGACCGCAAGCGTATTGCCGAGCTCGGCATGAATCCTGTCCATATTGTACGACAAGTCATGGAAAGCCCGTTGGTACTGGTTCTCGGCGTTAATCAATATGGCGTTCTTTTCTTTATTTTCTTGATATCCCCAAACCAGAGCCCCGATCAATAATATGGTGGCTACAGGAAACAGAATAGCGCTTAATCGTTTGTACATGATGCGATAGTCTCCTTTCTTCTACTCACTGCCGTTAGTTTGACTAGAAGAAAGAAGTCTTATGCATCCCTGGATCATTCCTTCATCAACTAGAAATCTTCCTCAATATCGAAGTGATCCCGGTTGTTGCACAGGCACTGCTTAAATCCGGTTTCGATCCGGCCCTGCTCCTTCTTTCCGCGCAATACGAATCGCTCACCGCAATCCTTGCAAAGAATTTTCACTTTTACACGCAAAAAAGGCACCTCCCTTTCTATGATTCCCTGGCTGTCAGCCAAGGTCTATAGAATGAAGTGTGCCCTGATTTGTTACGTATTAACCTCTTCCTCCCGGTTAATGAAGCGGAAAGGAGAGCGGTTGTTCGCTCTGGAGATTTTGCCCATGCCGCCATACCACAGCAGAACCATTAGCGGAACGATAAACCATACCCATGTGTGGGTCAGCAAATTCAGAATCAGGTCATAAAGACCATGCCACATCCAAGGCAGAACCATAGACAGCACTAGGAAGAATCTTCTTCGTTTCCCTTCCGTGAACCTTGCATGTCCCATGTAGTATCCCATGATAACGCCAAACATTGCGTGACCCGAAACGGGCAGCAGCGCCCGCATGAACATCGGGCCGAAGGCTGCCTGGCTGTACCAAGCGTAAAGTAAATTCTCTACCGTAGCAAATCCCAGCGATATCGCCACTGCATATAGTATGCCGTCATAAGGCTCGTCAAATTCCGTATGGTTAAAAATAATATGATACATCACGAACCATTTTAAAAATTCCTCAACGCCCGCCGAAACGAACAGTGAGTTGACTACCGGATTGTCGCCAAGCCATAGTATCATTCCCCGCTGCAAAATCATGACCGGGAAAACGATCAGAACCCCTAGCATGAACACTTTGATCACCATGTGCAGGGGTTCTTGATCATACCTGTCCTTCAGGTAAAAATACGTGAGCAATGCGAGTCCCGGCGCCAAAGCTGACGCAATGATCGAGAACACCAGCACTGAAATTCCCCTTCCGTTAGTTGCGGGCCTGAAGTCCGGCACGCACGCCCACATTGATTAATGCTGACGCTGGAAGTGTGTACAGATAACCTCAACCGCCTGCTGAGGCATCACTTTCTTCCCGTATTCCTCCAGCACAGCCTCCGTCACCGAAGAGGATTCGCCAAACTCGGCCAGCATGGCAATTATAGCCGGCAGCTTCTCGCTATCCAGTTCCTCGGGCTCGAAGTACAAAAACCATTTATCCATATAGTGATAGAGCTTGCCCGCTCCGCCTACAAGGTCCTTCAACATATGCGATGCTTCAATGAGCACTTCAAAATCCTGAAAAACATAGACGATGGTATCACTTTGATCCAGCGTTACTTCCATTTCATAAATCTCGTCCGGCATATCTTCTTCGGACAAGCCGCCGAAATGATGATCGTATTTCCCTCTCGTCACAATAACCACCATGCCTTGGGCAGGCAGTGCAAACACCTCAACGGCAAGAGGTCCGGTGGCATCAAATCCGAGTTCACTGTATGCCTGATCCATCATCTCCGTAAACAGGTCATAAACTTTCGGTATTTCCTGCCACATCTCTTCCTTCTGGATCCCACGCTCACTCAGATCGTCAAACGTGAGGAAAATCCGTATCTTATCTTGACTCAAACGCTCTATTTTCATGACAGGATCCTCCTTACGTAAACAAAAGTTTATAACAAATTATGATGTCTGGATTATGACGTGATAAAAATGGTTTTATATAATTGATTTTATCATTTAATACCCACAAATGCACGTAAATATGTAGCTGAAGAAAAAAGAATCATTCACAGGGATTCGTGAGGCCGTTCCCCGAGAATGATTCAAAAAGGTTGATGCCGTTTACAAACCCGGTATGACGGTGTGGGTCTCTTTCAAAATCTGTTCGACTTCGGTCTTCACATCAGGGTTGTTTCGGATGAAATCCTTGACCTGCTTCAGGTTGGCAGCCTTCGAATGAGTCGATGCCTGTACCCCTGCAGTTCCATTGGAATGAGTGGAATCATGTCGGCCTGGACTGGGAGACACGCTTTCTCGGCCGGAGCCGCTAAACTGGCTCTTGTTGCCTTGAATTTTACTCATCGCGGTATTCGCAAACCGGCCAAGATTCGCGTCTTTCATCATCGAGGAGAAGAACATGCCGTTTTTCCGGGAAATCATCCGGGATGCAACGGCACCGATAATGACACCATATAGAAATGACGAAGTCTTCACAAATGATACCTCCTTCTATGATAAACTCGAGTTTATTGTTCTCGCACCGCCAGGAACTCATGCTACATAAATACAGGAAAGTGAGATGGAATCATGGTTAAAACACGAACAGTCCTTCTGTTGGCCTGCTGCCTGATGCTCAGTGCATGCGGCAGCAACGGCGCCGCTCAGAAGCAAGGCGCGGCTATGGAAGGCGGTAATACCCAGACGAAGCAGCAAAACGAATCCACCGGGCAGGTGTCCCCTGCGAAAGAAAGCACCGATCCTTCGGCCGAACAGGACAAGCCTGAAGACCCGTCCAGCACGAGCTCGAGTAAATCCCCGGATTCCCCGGACCCGTCCGAGGAGGCCGACAAGGATCCGGAAGCCGAGGCTCCGTCCGAACCGAAATACCACATGAATAAGGTGTACCGAATCGTACCAAACGATGAATCCGTACCCGAAAAGGTGGTGCTGCTCACATTTGACGACGGTCCCAAGGATGAAAAAATGATCAACCGCATGATCGATACGCTCGACAAGCATGAAGCCAAAGCCATTTTCTTCGTGAATGGATACCGCGCGAAGGAGCATCCCGAGCTGCTGAAGCTGATCCATGACCGCGGTCAAATCATCGGCAATCATTCCTGGGATCATATCGACCTGAAAAAGGAAAGCAAACAGAAGGTCGAGAAACAGATCGGGGACGTCCAGAAGATCGTTAAGGAAGCGACGGGAGCGGAACCGAAGTTTTTCCGGCCTCCGTTCGGCTCCGGCGGAGATACCGTCAAGGAAGTCGCGCTGGAGCATGACCTGCTGTTTATGACTTGGTCCAACGGTTCCCTGGATTGGGAAAGCAAAAACAAAAACAAACCCGATGCCGTTGTGAGCAACGTGCTCGAGCAGCTTCATCCCGGCAGCAATATTCTGATGCATGAGCTTCCGTGGACTGCCGAAGCCCTGGACACTTTGCTGACCAAGCTCGAGGCCAAAGGGTATGGATTCGTGGATCCGCAATGGATCGAGCCTAAAATAAGATAACCGGAAAAACCGGAAAAACCTTAATTCTGCCGTCAAACATCCGACGATCGAATTAAGGTTTTTTGCGTAATGTAATCACATGATATTCCGCCGGACATTTCAAGCGCAGTGGAATATGGGAAGTGCCGAACCCCCGGCTGATCAGCAGCCTGGAGGAGTGGATAGGCTCTCCTGCCTTCCTCGGCAGCGTATACCATCCGGATTTAAAATTCTTGTAAAATCGCTCCAGACGAACCGCTCCGGCAATCGGCAGCACAATCTGTCCTCCATGGGTATGTCCTGCCAGCAGGAGATCCCCGTGCGTTTCTTCCTTGCCTTTGAGCCATATCGGATCGTGCACCAGAATGATGTGATACTGGTCCTCCGCAGCATTTCCCCGGAATTTCGTATACGGATGTTTCCTGCTTGCCGGCTGCCTAACTCCGCTAAGGACAAGGCACTCGTCATCCCGCTTCAACTTGACGGTCTTGTCATTCAGCAGAATGACCCCGCTATCCCGCAATACCTTGCGAACGGCGTCCTTGCCTGCATACAGGTCGTGATTTCCCAGTACGGCATACACGGGGGCGAGGCGGGCCAAAACCGACATGTTATGTCTCAACCGCTCAAAGGGCACCCCTTTTTCGGTAATATCTCCGCCCAGGAGCACGCAATCCACCGATGATATATTGGATAATAGCTTCTCTTCAGACAATTGTCTGCGATGTATGTCGGTGATGAACAGCATCCGAAACCCGTCAAACGACCGCGGAATACGCTCGGATACCACTTCCTCTTCACGCAGCCGATAGCCCCGGGCTTCAGCCCTCATCCAGCCGATTGCGCCTGCACCGAGTGCCGCAGCACCCGCTATCCACATCAACACACTCATAATATCTCCTTTAACAACTCCCTTAATGGAGGCGCTCCGATAAGTCCCCACCATAGAAGACCTACCATTAACAATATGAAGATGACAATTAATGAGTTCACAAACCACTTGCTCATTCTTACGCGATAGGAGGAATATGTATTCGTTCGTTTAGGCGCCGAAACCTCTTCCTCTATCGGATTCTGGTTTGACCTTGTCGATCTGGACCGGCTTAATCCATCCGCCGCGCTGCCGCCCCGCGGCTTCGGTACCGCAGTGCTTGCGGGCGCTTGGGATTTAGATCGACTCCGATTCCCTCCTGCCTGCAGCGGCTTTTCCGCCGCTCTTTTTTCGGATTGAGCCGATGACTTGTTCTTCCGGCCTTTATTTCGGCCCTGATGTCGTTGCATTCTGCTAAGCTCGTTCATGTTCCTCTTTCCTCCGAAACCGTATCAACATTCCTGATATGAAATCTATCAGAAAATGGCACAGAATTGGCGCCCAAATGGTACCCGTTTGTATATAGACGTAGCCCAGACCGTAACTGCTCAAGAAAACCCATCCAGTCGGCAGCCAATGCTTTAAATATCGGACATGAATCAGCGCGAACAAGATGCTTGTCCAATACGGTCCGAACGCATGCTGTATCGCTCCGCGAAACAATAACTCCTCGCAGATGGACACGATCAGGGCGATAACGAATATATGCCAAACCGGCCTTTTCCTGAACAGCATTTCATTGATCCCGCCGTCGTCCATGCTATCCTCCGACACAAACCGGGACAATACAAAGTCCACTGCCAGCATCGCTGCGGCAAGTCCGAGACCCCAATAAACAAACTCGATTTCCTTCGGAAAAACAAATAATCCGAACGGATTCCGGTTCTGGAACAAAATCCAGATCAAACCGACGATAAGCGTCAATGCTTGCGTAAGATACAGATTGATGAGCAGCAGCCGATCGTTCAACTGGTGGGCTTCGATTCTTTTAACGCGTATTTTAAATTTTTTCATAGAAGATGGGCCTGTCTTTCATCTTGATTTTTAAGATATCTTCGTGTACAACCACAGTAATATAAGTTTAATTTAATCATAGGCGGGCATATGCATCATAGCAAATTAACGGCATGACATTCAAGGCTATCCCTTGTTTCTTCCCCTGCTCCTAGGCGGTTGGCCTAAATAAACACCTATTGACACAATGTTAGAGCCATGATACATTATGAAAAAATTAATCTGTGAAAACCGATGACGGAAAAGAGAAACCGTAACGTCCTCAGAGAGCCGATGGTTGGTGCAAATCGGTGGCGTAAAGTATTCTTGAGCGTTCCTGAGATATTTCGCTGAAACTTGGAGTAGGCGCAAATCGGATGATATCCGTTACCAATCATGGTCTGAACAGACCGCTTGAGGCTGCCGCATCTTGGCAGCGAATAAGGGTGGCACCACGAATAACTCTCGTCCCTTACTACGGAGGTAGTATGCGGATTGAGAGTTTTTTATGTTCCTGTCTCTTTGCCACGACACCGCGTCAAACCTGTATAGACCTCTTGCAGCTTTATCGGAATCTCTGGTGTATAACGGAGCGCGCGCTAAGCGTAATCCTTATTCAATATTGCAGTACCGCATTTTATAGTGGATTTTAAGGAGGAAGAGAAACCATGTTTAAAGTATTGGTATCGGATCCGATCAGCGATTTGGGGATCCAGCAGTTAATGGACGCCGCCGATGTGCAGGTAGACAAAAAAACCGGGCTTAACGAAGACGAGCTCACTGCCATTATCGGTGAATACGACGGACTCCTCGTTCGGAGTCAGACGCGCGTTACAGAACGCATCATGAATGCAGGAACCAATCTCAAGGTGGTTGGCCGTGCCGGCGTAGGCGTGGACAACATTGATCTTGAAGCGGCAACAAAGCGCGGGATCGTTGTCATCAATGCACCTGACGGCAACACGATCACGACGGCAGAGCATACGTTTGCTATGATGATTGCCCTCGCCCGCCACATCCCTCAAGCTTATGCCAAAACGGTAGGCGGAACCTGGGATCGCAAATCCTTCCTCGGCGTAGAGCTTCGCAACAAAACGCTGGGCGTTATGGGCATGGGACGGATCGGCAGCGAGGTGGCTAAACGCGCCAAGGCTTTCGGCATGAACATTCTGGCTTTCGATCCGTTCCTGACGGAAGAACGTGCGGATAAACTGGGCGTGAAGCTTTCCTCCGTGGATAACATTATCCGGAACGCAGACTTCATCACGGTTCATACTCCGCTTACGCCGGAGACGCGCCACATGATCGCCAGACCGCAATTCGAGGTCATGAAACGCGGCATGCGCATCGTGAACTGTGCCCGTGGCGGCATCATTGACGAGCGCGCGCTCGTGGAAGCCATCGATGAAGGCATTGTAGCCGGAGCCGCATTTGACGTATTCGAACATGAGCCGCCTGAAAGCGATCATCCGTTCCTTAACCATCCGAAGGTTATCGTCACTCCGCATCTGGGTGCATCCACTGTTGAAGCCCAGGAGAACGTTGCGATCGACGTTTCCGAGCAAGTGCTGCATATCCTGCGCAACGAGCCGTTTAAGAATGCGGTCAACTTCCCGCTTGTAGCCGCAAGCGTCATGAACAAGCTGCAGCCTTACTTCTCGCTCGGCGAGAAATTGGGCAGTGTAGCGGCCCAGATCACCGCACACGCGGTAAAGGAGATTCACGTCGACTATGCAGGCGAGCTGGCTGAAGTCGATACGCAGGCCCTGACCCGGTACATCGTTAAGGGCGTGCTGGAACGCCACCTCGGAAGCGAAGTGAACATTGTCAACTCCATGCATTTGGCGAAGAGCCGCGATTTGCATGTCGTTGTGTCGCAGACGCCAAAAACCAAAGACTTCACCAATCTCGTTACCGTTACGCTGAAAACGCAAAACGGCCTGGAACGAATTGTTGCGGGTACGCTTCTTCTGGGATACGGCGAACGAATCGTACGTCTGGATAAATTCCCTGTCGATATCTCACCGGAAGGCCATCTGATTCTGATCTCCCACAACGATAAACCGGGCATTATCGGACGTGTCGGAACCCTGCTCGGCGAGAACGATGTCAACATCGCCTCCATGCAGGTGGGACGTAAAGTGATCGGCGGCGAGGCCATCATGCTGCTGACGGTGGATAAAGACGTTCCTAAGGACGTTCTGATCAAGCTTACCGGCTTGTCGGAACTCAACACGGCGCAGCAAATCGCGCTAGGCTAAGCTTTAATCCAAGGGGTTAATCATTGTTCCACGTAGAACAAGATTAACCCCTTTATTTCAACAAAAAAACACGCTCCTTGCGAGCGTGTTTTGTCTTTTGCGCGGGCATTCCCTAAGATTCTGCCGCTTTTGTCGGGATCGTCATCGTAAACACGGTGCCTTTCCCCACTTCGCTTGTCGCGTTGATCGTTCCGTGGTGCGCGGTCACGATATTTTTCACGATGGCAAGGCCAATGCCGGTTCCCACCGTCTCCCCCCGCACACGCGCCTTATCGGCCTTGTAGAATCGTTCGAATACAAAAGGCAGGTCTTCCGGCGGAATGCCGACTCCCTGGTCGCAAACCTTCACCTGGAGCGCCTCCGTGTTCGATAAGGCGATCCGGTCTGCCGTAATTTGAATTTTCTTGCCTGAAGGCGTATGACGGAAAGCGTTATCCAGCAAATTGGTCAGCACCTGTTCAAGCTTGTCTTCATCCGCCGCTTCGAGCTGAAGATTCGAATGGAGCTTGTTCAGCTGAAGATCGATATCCCGCTCTTTGGCACGAACCGCAAATTTACGGAATACCCGCTCGCACAATTCGCCTGCATCCATCTCCCGCAGGGATAACTCGGCATGCCCTGCCTCCATGCGCGTCAAATCAAGCAGATCCTTCACCAGACGCCCCATCCGCAGGGATTCCTCATGAATGACCTGTATAAGCTCCCTGCTCTCTTCGGGTGAAGCTGCCATGCCGTCCAATAGCGCTTCGCTGTAACCCTGCATCATGGACAGCGGCGTCCGTATTTCGTGCGACACGTTGGCAATGAAGTCCGTCCGCATTTTTTCTAATGTAACCTGTTCGGTTATGTCCCTTAACACCACGACGGCTCCGCGGATCACGTCATCCGAATACAAGGGGGCCATATGGGCTGACCAGATTCCCTGCTTCACATGCAGATCGGCGCTTTGGTCCTTGCCTTCGTTGACGGTGGCGTAATATAACTCGCTGAGCGGTTTTGGCATGACATCGGCCGCCCAGCCTCCGCCCTGAAGCTCATCGTCCCACTGCAGCCCTTTCCAGGTCTTCATGATTTCCAATCCCGGCGGGTTCACCAGGATGACCTGCCCGTTATTGTCAAACGTAATCACGGCGTCGCTCATGCTTCTCAGCACGCTGGACAGGTGCTCCTTCTCGTGGTTCAAATTGCGGATGTTCGTCTCCAGCTCCGCTGCCATATGGTTAAACGTATTGGCCAGCTCGCCGATCTCATCGCTGGTCACAAGGTTCAACCGCGTGCCGTATTTCCCTTTACGGATATCGTTGGCTGCCTCAATGAGCTGCTGCATGGGCTGCGTAATTTTCGTCAGCAGGAACAACCCGAAAAAGGTGGTCATCGAAAAGCCGATAATGGCCACATAAGTAAATAAACGCTTGATGGCATCCGAATTCGCGAAGGTGGTATCGATATAAGGGAGCAAGAATAAACCGAGCGTCAGCAGTACGCACGCGACCAAACAGGTTATCGTAATCCACAGCTTGCCGACAAGTGATCTCCAAAAACTCACGTTACTTCGGTACCTCCAGCTTGTAGCCTACTCCCCATACGGTCGTAATCATCGCTGCGGACTCCGTGGATACCTTATTCAATTTTTCGCGCAGACGCTTCACATGGGTATCGACCGTGCGAAGATCGCCAAAAAACTCGTAATTCCAAACATCCTTCAGCAGCTCTTCCCGCGAGAACACTTTGTCCGGGGACGAGGCCAAATAGTGCAGAAGTTCGTACTCCTTCGGCGTCAGGCTGATTTCATGCCCGCCGGCCGTCACGCGGTGGGCATCGTGTTCAATGATCAAGTGAGGGAATACGATGCTGTTGCTTGGATTCGGCTCCTTGCTCAGATAAGCCGTGGCGGACGAACGGCGCAATATGGCTTTAACGCGATAGATCACCTCGCGAGGACTGAACGGTTTCACCACATAATCGTCGGCGCCCACCTCGAATCCCTGGACCCGGTTAATCTCCTCGCCTTTGGCGGTCAGCATCAGGATCGGCGTAGACTTTACCTGACGAAGGCGGGTGCATACTTCAACGCCGTCCATGCCGGGCAGCATGACATCCAGAATAACGAGCCCGTAATCCTCCGAGCTTGCTTTGCGAAGAGCGGTCTCCCCATCCTCCGCCTCCTCGATTTCATATCCTTCCTTCTCCAGATACATTTTCAACAAACGGCGAATCCGTTCCTCATCATCAACAACAAGAATGCGATTTCCGTGCTCAGACATTGGCAGCCAACTCCTTCGTTTTTATAGGGAAAATCAGAAGCGGCCCTCTTGATTAAGAAAGGGCCCTTCTGATTGTTAATTCACATCTATTCAATTGCCATTAGTCGGTGCCTGCATAGGAATGCAGACCCGCGATAATCAAGTTGACGCCGACCAGCGTGAACATGACCACGATAAAGCCGATAACGGACAGCCAGGACGAATATTTGCCCTGCCAGCCGCGCGATAGCCGGAGATGAAGGTACACGCTGTAGAACAACCAAGTAATAAGCGCCCATACTTCCTTCGGATCCCAGCCCCAGAACCGGCCCCATGCGATCTCTGCCCAGATCATGGCGAAGATGAGACCGCCAAGCGTAAATACAGGGAAGCCGATCGCGATGGCTCGATAACTGATTTCGTCCAGATCATCCGGATCCAGTCGATGGAGTGCGGGCTGAATGAATTTAGCCAGCGGTTTGCGCAGGATCAGGCGGAGCAATCCGTAAAGGATCAACCCGGTGACCAGCGACCATACCACCGTATTCAGCTTACGTCCTGCATTCACGCCGTGCATCCAGGACGGAGCTTCCATGAGCGGGGATTTCATGCCCAAGAAGGACTGCATGCTCTCGGTCTCGCTCTGGTAAGGCGCGATTAGCGGAGGCATGTTATATTCCACTTTTACTATTGTACTATTTTCTGTCTTCGGGTCAACCAATGTCTGGTTAAACTCCGCCTGATAACCGCCTGCACGGAAGCTGTACACCGACAAAATAAATCCGAGCAGCACCACGATGGCAAACATGACGAGCTCAAGCCAGCGCTGTTCCCTGCGCGAGCCCTTGTCCGTTCCGCCAAAGTTAACGGTCCGGAGCAGATGCATCAAGCCGGCAATAAAGCCGACCGCAAAAAACGCATCCCCCAGTGCCGCCAATGTAACGTGGATACCCAGCCAATAGGACTGAAGCGAAGGAATGAGCGGCTGCACCTGCTGCGGGAACACGGCGGCATAGGCCATGATCAGGATTGCGAGCGGCAGTGCAAACAATCCGAGCAGCGATTTTTTGTAGATAAAATAAAGTACGAGGAAGGCAATCATGATTGCCATCGACAAGAAGGACATGAACTCATACATATTGCTGACCGGCACATGCCCCGAGCCCGCCCATCTAGTAAAGAAGTACAGCAAGTGTCCGATCAAACCGATCGTTGTCGTAACAAATGCGATCTTGCCCCACTTCGCCAAATGGGCTTCCGGGTCGCGTTTGCGGAACCGGCGTCCCATGACGGCAAGTGCGTACATGATAAATGCCACGCAGTATAAGGTAAAAGCAACGATAAATGCGTCGCCGCTGAAATCAATTAGATTCATGCTTAGTCCCCCTGTTATTCTCCAATGACTTTTCATCGACTTCGATATTCATTTGCTTGAGGATTCCGGAGATCTCCTTGCGAAGTCCAAACCAGTTCTTATTCGTATGCGCGCCCAGCGTCAGCGTTCCGTTATCAATACGCAGCCAGATCCGGCGATGGGTGAAATAAAAGCCCATGACCAGGCCGATCATACCAATGAAACAACCAACCCAAATGAACGGCATGGCTTTATCCACACGAATATTCAGATAAGTCGTCGATTCCGAAAAGTCCACATCGTCCATGCTGAGCACATCCAGTTTTACGAGTGCCTCGCCACCCGCCAGCTGCGCATTGATCGCTTCCTGATTGAAGCGTTCCTTATCGATCTGTTTAGGGAAGTAGAAGTACTGAACGCCTTCCTTCGGCAGATCAGGTCCCTTAATCAGAAATAAGAATGCAGGCGCATTCGGGTTAGGTGACAGGTTGACCGGCTTGCCGTTATCGCCCAGCCCAAAATCGGTGAAGGACTGTGTAAGCGTTAACGTATATTCCCCTGCCTGATACTCTCTTTGGGGATCGTTGATGGACAGCGTGATTTTGCCGTATTCCTTACCGCTCTTGCTGTCAATCAGCACCGGCGAAACCGTACGGAGAATCGGGGTCAGGTCATAATCGAATTGATAAGCCTTTAACCCTTTGTAATTGAGCGGATGGTTCACCTCGATGTTATGGCGCGTCAATTCCACGAGCTGGGGCTCTTTATCGAGATCGTCGCAATTGGCCTCGCACATATACAGGATGGCCTGGGTTTGGAATTCCTTCGGCAGCACCTTGTTCTTGCCTTTGAATTCTTCGGGCATATCGTCTTCGGTATAGAATTCAACCTTAAAGCCGTCGTTCAATAAATAGTAGCTGGTGTTCTTGATGTGCACCGGCTCATCCTGAGGAAAGGCCATATGCTCGTCCATATGCAGTCCCGGCAGGTTCCGTCCCAAAACAGCAAGAAGGAAGATAATCAGGCCGATGTGAAGAACATAGGGGCCCCAGCGGCTGAACCGCTGCTTCTCGGCCAGAAGCGTCCCGCCGTCCGTTCGAACGCGATAGCCCTTTTTCTTAATGACCGGTTTAATCCGCTCAACCCAGTCGGCCCCGTCCTCTTGGACTTGTCCTTGGTATACCACCTTCTGTCGGGTAAGGAAGGACATATGCTTCGGAATCCGTTGTCTGCTGAGCGCTTTGTAGAGCGGCAGGACACGGTCAAGACTGCAAATGACAAGCGATGCGCCGATCATGACGAGCAGCAGAACGAACCACCAAGACGTATATGTATGTGACAGCCCGAGCAAGTAATAAATATGCCCCAGCTGTCCGTACTCCTCTTTGTAGTAGACAGAGGGGTCAATGTTAAGGAATGTGCTCTCCTGCGGAAAGATGGTCCCCAGCGAGGAGCCGATCAAGGTTAGCAATATGAGATATATTGCTACTTTTACCGAAGAGAAGAAATTCCATACCCGATCGATAATACCGGGATTTTCTTTCTGCGATCGACGGGCAACGCCGTCATACCGCATTTCCAGAATCGGCTGGGCCTCCGCTTCCTCGGTCAGCGGCTTGCCGCAAGCCTCGCAGAGGACCGTCCCCGTTGGATTCTGGTGTCCACAATCACACTTCGTATTCTGGATCAAAGGCTTGGAACCTTGACTCATTTCGCATTCACCAACTGTTCAATTTGTTTGTCAAGGGTGTTCAAATCCAGTTCGCCTATGCGAATATGGTCAATCTTGCCGGAGGCCGTAACAAAAAAGGTGGTTGGCATCGGCCCAACTCCGAAGCTGGCAACAGCGTTCCGCTTGGGATCCATCAGGATGGGGAATTTCACGCCGGTTTGAGCAACAAAATTCTCTACGGTCATTTTGTTTTCGCCCACATTGATTCCGATGATCTCAACGCCCTGGCTGCTCCATTTTTCCCACTGGGCTTGAAGTGCCGGCATTTCCCGAACGCACGGCGGACAGTAGGTGCCCCAGAAATTAATAACCCTGGCCTTGCCTTCGTATTCACTCATGGTATGTACGTTGCCATCCATGGCTAGAAGTTCGAAATCCGCTGCCTTTTGCCCTACTTTGGGAACCTCATCAGAGCCGAATACCACGGTTGCAACGGCGTACACTCCGATCAGGATGATGGCAAGCAGAATAACAATCTGTACGCTTTTCTTAGATTTGCCCATAAAGCAGCAGCTTCCTTTCTATGACATTCATCATATCGCATACTACGGGTGTGAACATCCTATGAACAATTATAACGAAATTTGTCATAAACGCCGCTCGCCATTTTGAATATTATGTGTCGGGTTTAACGTTTTTTCTTCGGTTTCCCGCCCGGCTTTGCGGCTTTCGCCATTTGCAGGAGCTGGTTGATTTCGTCCGCCGTCAAATGGCGGTACAGGCCCCGCTTTAAATTTTGCAGCAGCAGATCCCCGTAAGATATCCGCTTCAATCTCAATACCGGATGGGAAATCGCTTCGAACATCCTTCTCACTTGACGGTTGCGGCCTTCATGAATCGTGATCGAAATAACGGATTGTTTATTGTCCGGATCCACGTCCTTATATTCCACTTCCGCAGGAGACGTCATTCCGTCCTCCAGCATAATCCCTCGTCGAAGCTTGTCCAGCTCGGTGCCGTGGGGCACCCCTTTCACGGTAGCCAAATAAGTCTTGGGCACATGGTATTTGGGGTGGCTGAGCAGATTGGCAAACTCCCCGTCGTTGGTCAGGAGCAAAAGCCCCTCCGTATCGTAATCCAAACGTCCAATCGGGTATACCCGCTCTTTAATGCCTTTGAGATAATCCGATACAATTTTACGGCCTTCGGGATCAGAAGCGCTTGTAATGACTCCCTTCGGCTTATTCAGCATGACATATACCTTTTTCTCATTCTTAATCGGTTTGCCTGAAACCGTAATGATATCCTGGGCTGGATCGGCCTTCGTGCCGAGCTCGGTAACGGTCTCCCCGTTTACCTGCACCTTGCCTTCAAGAATCAATTCCTCGCACTTGCGGCGGGAAGCGACTCCGGCCTGTGCCATAATTTTCTGTAATCTCTCCATGTTCGTTAGGTCACCTCATTCCTAATGATAACCATCGACAGGATAAATCACAAGCGCGTTCCATGGAAAATGTGCCCCTGGGCAGGAGTCGGAGTGGGGAAATAAGTATAGCGGGGAAATATCATGGAGTCTGGACAGCTCCAAAATGATTTTGCTGGCGGTAAACAGCTGCGTTTTCTGGTCCAGCGTCATCGACTCGTAGCTGGCATTGAAGTCGCCTTCCAGACAGATGTGGATCTGTCCCGGTTGGACCAGCACGGAAGAAGCGGACACGGAGCCGTCCGGATGGATCATAAAATCCCAGTTTCGCGGTTCCTGCGCGCACACGGTATGATGAATAACAAAACCCTCGATTTCCATTCCATCACCCCTACTACAAATTGTGATTGCAGCAGTATATGACATGGCGGAATCAAGGGTATAGGCATACGTCCTGTTACATTGAAAAAACGCACCTTCTTACTATATGCCTTGCTTTTGGCTTTCTGACAGTCGTCCATGAAATCAATTAACCGAACACCAGCAAGCAGACGGCAATCGCCGCAATAAACCCGACCAAATCGGAGAACAGTCCGACCTTCAACGCATAGCGGCCATTGCGGATGCCCACGGCGCCAAAATAGACGGTCAACACGTACAAGGTTGTGTCCGTGCTTCCCTGTATGGTCGAAGCAATTCGGCCGATCATCGAATCCGGTCCGTATGCGCGGATCAGCTCCGTTGTGTAAGCGAGGGAGCCCGTACCTGTCAGCGGCCGTAATATTCCCAAAGGCAGTATCTCGCTCGGTACGCCGAGCGATTGCAGAAAAGGGCCCGTCCAACCGACAAAAAACTCCAGGGCGCCGGAAGAGCGGAATACGCTTATGGCTACCATCATGCCGACCAAATGCGGAATGATTCCGATCGCCGTGGAGAAGCCGTCCTTGGCTCCGTCCACAAACGATTCGTATACGGGCACTTTGCGCGTATAAGCATAAAGAGGAATAAATGCGATAATAATGGGTATTGACCAGGCGGAAACGATATTAATCCAAGACAGCAAGACTCATCACCCCTTCACGTCCGGGTTCAGGCCTGTACCGATTCCGGGCGGCTTCTGGCGGCGCATCGTTCGTCTGCGATACCAACGGTCGGCGATAATAGCTGCGGCCGTAGCAATCGCAGTGGCCAATAGCGTGGTTCCGACGATTTCCGAAGGATTGGCAGATTCATAATTAAGCCGGATCGCGATCAGCGTTGTCGGTATCAGCGTAATGCTGGCCGTGTTTAACGCCAGGAGCGTGCACATCGCGGCAGACGCCGTTTCCTTATCCGGATTCAATTTCTGAAGCTCCTGCATCGCTTTGATTCCCATCGGAGTCGCCGCATTGCCCAGACCGAACAAATTCGCGCTCATATTGGACAATATGTATCCCATTGCGGGATGGTTTTTCGGTACATCCGGGAACAGGAAGCGGACAACCGGCCCCAGCAGCCTGGCCACTTTTTTCAGCAGACCCGCGTCCTCTGCGAGCCGCATCATGCCAAGCCAGAATACCAGTATGCTGATAAGACCGAAGGAGACGGTAACGCCCGTTTGGGCTCCGTCGAATGCGGCTTTCGTGACGCTGTCGATGTTCCCGTTGACGGCCGCAAAACCAAACCCGATCACAAGCATCCCCATCCAAATCAAATTGATCATCTCTTCGCCCCCGTTTTGCTGCCCCGCTGTTAAGAGAATACACGATTCTTTTGCGAAGGCTAGTTATGTGCGCCCCTGAACAGATGCCGAAGCACTTCTCCTGCAGACTGCCAAAGCGACAAGGAACCGACAGGTCCCAGAGCGCTCCTGGACTTTTGCAAGGCCTCTGGGACTTCAGGAAGTTTGCTTCCTTCCGCGTAGACCGGAACCTTGCCGATGCTGACATTATCGAGCAGCAGCTCAATATGCCCCCGCAGCCCAAAAGACAAGTCGGGCGTGCTTGCTTTATGCAGGACCAGTCTCTTCACCAGGCGCGCTTCCTCATCATGCGCGAACGCATAAGTGAAGGAACTGCCCGTGACGAGCGGATAGCCCTGGATTTTCTGTCCCTTTTCCGTGACCTTTTTCAGTGGAAAATGAGCAAAGCCGTAATCCAGCATGTTGGAATGGTCGTTCCAATCGTTGCCGTCATTCAGCGTTACCGCTGCGATTTGCTGGCCGTTACGAGTAGCGGAGCTCACCAGGCAGCGGAATGCTTTTTTGGTGTAACCCGTTTTGACGCCGTCCGCCCCTTCGTAGAAGCGCAGCATTTTGTTTTTGTTGTCCCATTTGTAGTCCCACGCTTCATTCGGGTTGGGCGCTTTCTTGGTAGGGGTTTTGACGATCTCGCTAAAGACCGGATTCTTGAGGGCATATGCCGTCAGTTTGGCTACGTCATGCGCTGACGAGTAATGCTCGTCGTGATCCAGTCCATGCGGATTCATAAAATGCGAATTCGTCATGCCGAGCGAGGCGGCCTTCTCGTTCATCAATAACACAAAGCCTTCTTCCGTACCGCCGACATGCTCCGCAATGGCCGTGGCAGCATCGTTGCCGGAGCGCAGCATCAAGCCGTACAGCAGATTCTCAAGGGTCATCTCCTCTCCAAGCCTCAGGAAGATCGAGGAGCCCTCTTTGGCAAAAGCATTCTTGGAGACTTTGACGCGATCATCCAGCTTGCCGTGTTCAATGGCCACGATGGCGGTCATAATCTTGGTCAAGCTGGCGATTCTTAAACGCTCGTCCCCGTTCTTGCTGTACAGCATTCTCCCGGACGTCACGTCAATCAGCGCAGCTGCCTGTGCATGATTGGACGGGCCTTGCTCGTGATCTGCGTGTACAGGGACAGCCGTAACCAGCAAGCAGCATATGGCGATCAACATGGATAACATAGACTTGCGGTTCGTCCATTTCATTTTCATCATTTTATCCTCCGGTGTTCAGAAATCTTGTACAAGTATATGTCGTCCTCGCTGAAGGTATGTCCATTTCATTGCAGCAAAAATCCCTTCCGTTATGAACGAAAGGGATCTGCCCGCTTCAATCAGTATGCCGGGGGAGGCGTCGTGCTGCCTGCGGCATTGCTTCCCGATTGAAACATCGACTGGATTTGATCAAGTAAATACGGGGTCGCATCGATAATCCGTTCAAACAGATGTGTCTGGTTGTCCAGCGGAACGATGTGCACGCCTTCTTTACCCACGACCAGGAAAGCTATGGGCCGGATGGACACGCCGCCGCCGCTGCCGCCGCCAAAAGGTAGGGCATTATGGTCGGTATGCGTCCCGTTAGCGGTATTATGGTGTGTGCCGCCGGCTTCAACGTTGTAGTCGCTCCCGCCCGCTGCAAAACCAAACGCCACCTTACTGATTGGCAAAATGACGCTGCCGTCAGGTGTATTCACGGGGTCGCCTACGATCGTATTCACGTCCACCATTCCCTTGATGTTCTCCATAGCCGTTTGCATCAAGCCTTGAATAGGGTGTTCTGCCATGATCTAACTCCTCCTTTCACCTTTAACACGCGAACTATAAGTACCAGTCCAGCATACATAGCTTTTCCGCAGGAGATTTTCGCTATGCAGCAAAGCTCTGTGGAAATTTGCGGCGGACCGTTAAAGACCGGTACCACCTGGATTTCCGGCAGCTCATCCATAATCAGCCGGTACGACATCCAACCCATAATGGTATGCTTAACAGCATGAAGCAATCCGGTTGCAACCGCGGTATCGGCCGCATGCTCCAAGGCAATCCGGGTTGACCAGCGCACATCCATGAGATGAACGGCCGCCATCGTTTGTTTGACCCATTTTTTAAAACCCTTTGTTGAAAGCAGTGCCCGTCCGTAGTCCTTAAAGCGTATCGTTCTGCTGGAAGGAGCCTTGGTTTCATCCGAATCGGGTTTCCCTTGCCCCTCCCGGTTCTCCGGTTTAAATTCAATGCCACCGTTCGCCAGGTGAAAGGGGACTTCATACCTGCGTATGATCCATCCAAAGAGCATCTTCATTTCCGCCAATACTTTATATTCATTTTTTCTTAGAACCACATCCAGCTTAATCGTGACCTTCGAGCTCAGTACAACGATCAGCAATACGATAAGGAGAACGACCAGACCGACCGTAAGAAAGATCCATATCCTCACGAAGTAACCCCCAAAACGAACTTAGTAAAATGTAATCCGCTTGGCTTAGTATGGCAAAAGGGTCTCCAAATGATGCGAAACTGCTCCGATCCTCTGCTTTCATATGCCGGAACGACAAAAAAAGGTCCCGGACGCGGATTATCCACGCTCAGGACCCATTTCTCAAATGAAGCATTATACAATATATTGTGGCTAGCTTTCCTCCACATCATCAAACGTAAGCTGTTGTCCGTCAAGCTTGTCGAACAGCAGCTGGGTTTCCTCTTCCAGATGATCGTTGTCCTCGAATTGCGACGGCTCCGGCAAATCCTTGATGTTAGCAAGTCCGAAATAATCCAGAAACGATTTGGTCGTTCCATACAAAATCGGTCTGCCAATCGCCTCCGCGCGTCCGACTTCTTCGATCAACCCTTTGCTTACCAGCGTATGGATGGCTCTTTCGGACTTGACGCCGCGAATGTCTTCAATCTCCACCCGCGTAATCGGCTGCCGATAGGCCACGATGGAAAGCGTCTCGAGCGCGGCTTGCGACAATGAGGAGCGGGAAGGCGAATACGCCAGACGTTCGAAATACGGGGCGTGCTCGGCCAGCGTCGCGATTTTGTAGCTACCCGCAATCTGCACGATCTGAATTCCCCGTTCATATCGCTCCCATTCTTCCTTCATATCCTCCAGCGCTTCGCCAACGAGGCCATCCGATTGCTCGGTGATTTCAGCAATTTGCTTTACCGACAAGCCCTCTTCTCCCGCCAAGAACAGAAGCCCCTCAATAATCGATTTCAGCTTCGGATAATCCATCAATGCGTTCTTCCCCTCTCCACTCCATGACGATATCTTCAAACAATTTCTCTTGGTAGCACAGGATTTGCTTCATCTTCATCAGCTCCAAGATAGCCAGAAAGGTCACCACGATTTCATGGCGCTCCATCTCCTCGTGCAGCAGCTTGGAGAACAGAATCCGGCCTCCCGGCCCGACCTGCTCCAGAGCGTCCATCACCTGCCGGATCCGGTCCTTAACCGATATTTCATCCCGCTGGATGCGGGCATACGATGTCCGTTTGACGGCTTTTCTTAACGCTTTTTGAAAAGCTGCGATCAAATCCGAGATATGTAATCCCTGCACCGGGTTCTCTTCCACTTCCGGCATGTAAGGAGTCAGGTCCTCCGCTTCCTTGGAGTAAATCATGCTGCGTTCCCATTCCTTCTCATGCAGATGTCGGGCGATTCCTTTGTACTTGCGGTATTCGATCAACTTCGCGATGAGTTCCGCTCTCGGATCCATGTCATCCTCTTCAAAAAAATCGAACTCGTCCATTTCGATAACCGGAGGCTTCGGAAGCAATAGCTTGCTCTTTATAGACAGCAGCGTTGCAGCCATCACCAGAAATTCGCTCGTAATTTCCAGCTCCAGCTCCTGCATGTTGTGCAAATAGGCCATGTATTGTTCGGTAATCTCGCTGACGGGAATATCCTGGATGTCGATTTCCGCTTTATCAATCAAGTGCAGCAGCAGATCGAGCGGTCCTTCAAACGTTTCCAGCTTGTATAATACGGTCACGGTGAATCCTCCCGCCAAAAATAAAATGCAGTGCCCTATAAAAAGAGCACTACATTAAATAAGCACTATTTTAGGCTTTTCGTCAAGTTCGCCATTTCAATGGCCGCCATGGCGGAATCCCAGCCTTTATTGCCTGCCTTCGTTCCCGCGCGTTCGACGGCCTGTTCGATGTTCTCCGTCGTGACGACGCCGAAAATCGTTGGCACGCCGGTCTTCAGGTTAATGGCGGACACCCCCTTGGCCACTTCGTTGCACACATAATCATAGTGCGTGGTGGAGCCGCGAATGACGGTTCCCAGGGTGATGATCGCATCGTATTTGCCGCTTTCTGCCATCTTTTGGGCGATGAGCGGAATTTCAAACGCCCCCGGCACCCAAGCGACGTCGATTTCGTTGTCCTGTGCGCCGTGACGCTTCAAGGCGTCCAGTGCGCCGCCAAGCAGCTTGCTGGTGATGAATTCGTTGAAACGACCTACTACGATGCCGTATTTCAAACCTTCGGATACTAAATGACCTTCAAATATTGTTGCCATGTTGGATGACTTCCTTTCGGGTTGGAGTTTATATAAGGTCAAACATGGATTTGGGATGACATCGATGTTATTGCCCGCTGCGCTGACGGCTGCTGCTTCCGATCGCTGTTAACTCCCGATTTCATGAACTATTTATTCAAGGTGGAAATCAGGAGTTAAAGGCGACCGCTGGCGCTTCTCCGGCAGCATTCCGCCCTCTTCGCTGGGTCATTCCATGAGGCAAACCTCCTACATGATTGACCTTTTATTGGTTGCTGATTAGTTAGCGCTCTCGTTCTGCTCGATATCATTGAACTTCAGCATATGACCGAGCTTCGCTTGCTTGGTGTGCAGGTAGCCCGTATTATCCTCGTTCTCCGGCATTTGAATCGGGACGCGCTCCACGACCTCCAGGCCGTAACCTTCGAGACCCTTGATTTTACGCGGATTGTTTGTCAGCAGGCGGATCTTCCTTACGCCCAAATCCTTCAGGATCTGGGCTCCGATGCCGTAATCGCGCAGATCCGCCGCAAAGCCTAGCTTCAGGTTCGCATCCACGGTGTCGAGCCCTTCTTCCTGCAGCTTATAGGCTTTCAGCTTGTTGATCAAACCGATGCCCCGTCCCTCCTGGCGCATATAGAGAAGCACGCCTCTGCCTGCTTCATCGATCTGGCGGAGGGCCGCTTCGAATTGCGGACCGCAGTCGCAGCGATGGGAGTGGAACACATCCCCTGTCAGGCACTCGGAATGCACGCGGACGAGAACCGGCTCGCTCGGGTCGATCTCCCCTTTTACCAATGCGACATGCTCTTTGTTGTCCACGTCATTGGTATAAGCTACGGCCTGGAACACGCCGTAGTCGGTGGGCATCCGCACGGCCACCTCGCGCTGCACGAGCTTTTCTTTTTCGTTGCGGTAATGGATCAGATCCTTGATGCTGATCAGCTTCAGATCATGCTTTTTCGCGATCTCCACCAGGTCTGGAAGCCTTGCCATCGTGCCGTCTTCCTTGATCACCTCGCAGATGACGCCTGCCGGATAGGAGCCGCTCAGGCGGGCTAGATCGACAGCCGCCTCCGTATGTCCTGCCCGGCGAAGAACGCCGCCGTCTTTGGCAATCAGCGGAAACATATGGCCCGGTCTTCGAAAATCGGCGGCCGATGCATTTGGATCCAAGATGCCGTTGACGGTTATGGAACGTTCATAGGCGGATATGCCCGTCGTGGTGTCCTTATGGTCAATGGAGACCGTAAAGGCCGTTCCATGATAGTCCGTGTTTTGCGTCACCATCGGTTTGAGATCGAGTTCCTGAGCCCTAGTCTGCGTCATTGGCAAACAGACCAGCCCGCGGCCTTCGGTGATCATGAAATTGATGACCTCGGGGGTAGCTTTATCCGCTAATGCGATAAAGTCGCCTTCATTCTCGCGGTCCTCGTCGTCAACAACGATGACGACCTTGCCTTCCTTCAAATCTGATAATGCCTCTTCGATCGTATGAAATGAAAAGCGCTCATCCATCCCTATTCCTCCTTCTTCTCATGGAGATATCTCTATATGCAAGAAACGGCTTAGGCAAAGCCATGCTCGGCCAGGTAATCCCTGCTGATCCCCGATTTCGTGCCGCTTCTGCTTCCTGCGCCTTCCGAACCGTAATGCAGCAGGTGATCTACATATTTCCCCAAAATGTCGCATTCGATATTAATCGTGTCGCCCGCTTTTTTATAAGCGAGCACCGTCTCCGCCAGCGTATGGGGAATGATGGACACCGTAAAGGAGGAATCCGTCGTTTTGACAACGGTCAAGCTGATTCCATCCAGCGTGACCGAGCCTTTCGGAATGATATATTTGAATACGTCCCCATTCGCGGGCGAAATCTCGTATACCACTGCGTTCTGATCGGACTTTACGCTCCGAATGACGCCGATGCCATCCACGTGTCCCTGAACGATATGGCCTCCGAATCTCCCTCCGGCTGCCATCGCCCGTTCCAAATTAACCTTCCCGCCCGGCTGCAGCTCCTTGAGATTCGTGTTTCTATAGGTTTCCGGCATAACGTCAACCGTAAATACGCCCTTGTCGATCGCTGTAGCCGTCAAGCAGACGCCATTTACGGATACGCTGTCGCCCAGCTTCAGATCGTCCATAATCCGGTTAGCGGAAATGCTCAGCAGCATGGCCTCCCCTTGGCGCCCGATACGCCGCATCTCGCCGATCTCCTCGACCAATCCAGTAAACACAGGCTTCCCTCCTTTCTCGCTCCTTATTTCCAGACCGGAATGCCGGTGACGTAGATATTGTCGCCCAGTCTTTCGGTCTCAAGTCCTGTCAGCGAAATCGCTTGGTTCATCTGTTCATAACCGCTGAACATGTAATTTCCCGGCGCATCATACCCGCCGATGATTTTGGGGGCGATAAACTGGATGAGCCGGTCCACCAGCTTCTGCTCCAGCATCGAGCCATTAAGCGTACCGCCGCCTTCCAGCAATATCGAGGCGACCCCCTTTTGTCCCAGTTGCAGCAGCGCTCCCTTTAGATCCACCCGCGGTCCAGGTCCGCAGGGGATGACCTGAGCACCAAGCTCTTCCAACTCGGACCGCTTCGTAACATCCGCCTGCTCCGTCGTCAAGATCCAGGTGGGCGCCAATCCGTCTGACACGACATGGCTGTCGAGCGGTATCCTCAGGCTCGAATCCACGATGATCCTGACCGGGTGGAGCCCCTCAACGCCAAGCCGGGTCGTCAGGCTCGGGTTATCCGCGATAACCGTAGACACGCCGACCATGATGCCTTGATGGCGATGGCGCAGCGTATGCACAAGCTCCCGGGATTTTTCATTGGAGATCCACTTGCTGTCCCCGGTTTTCGATGCGATCTTGCCGTCCAGCGTGCTCGCCGTCTTTAACGTGACGAAGGGCCGGCCCGTCGTAATGAATTTAATAAAGGCTTCGTTCAGGCGAAGAGCGCGATCTTTAAGGATACCCGTTTCAACCTCGATTCCCGCTGCGCGCAGCATCTGAATCCCTCTGCCCGCCACGAGGGGATTCGGGTCCTCGCAGGCCACAACCACCCGCCGAACGCCCTCGGCGATAAGCCTCTCGCTGCAAGGCGGCGTAGCGCCGTAGTGACTGCAGGGCTCCAATGTCACGTACACGGTACTGCCTGCCGCTTTCGGCCCGGCCATATTCAGGGCATGAACCTCGGCATGCGGCGTTCCCCGCTCCAGATGCGTGCCCACCCCGGCGAGAGCGCCATCCTTAACGACGACGCAGCCGACTACCGGGTTGATCCCGGTTTGGCCCTGCGCACGTTCAGCCAGATCCAGCGCAAGTGACATATAGAATTCATCGTTGACGATATCCATGCTAAACATGCCCCTTTCCCAACGTTCATACAAAAAAGCCCGGCCAAAGATTCCGAAGAATCCTTAACAGGGCTTGATGGAAGTTAATCATTGACACGATAAATAACCGTCATGAATGCAGATTTCGCGTATAACAAGCGACCCAAATCCGTAACAGGCGACACCAAAAAAAACGCCGTCACAGCTTTGAATTGCATGTGAAAACCTGCACATAACGCATGTCACGCTGTGCGCAAAGACACAATAACATGTGCTGCTTATGTGCCTCTCACTCCTTCTCCCATCCAGACTATACTGTCGGTCCCGGATTTGCACCAGGTCCACCGCATACGATGTGTAACGTCACATTCATATCCGGGTCACGGACTAAGACGCAGCACTCTGCTTCGATAAGCTCAATAACTGCGTTCATCACCGCCGGTAGGGAATTTCACCCTGCCCCGAAGGATTAAACCTATGAAATTGTTTGATCTTATGAAGAATCTTATCACCCCCTTTTGAAAATTGCAAGAAAAAACAACTAACTTTTTTAAAGCGAATAACTTTAATGCTGTCATTAGCATGGACTTTTGAAGGAGAATGCTTCCCGAAGGGAGAACAGTTAAGTAGGGTAGCAAGGAGATAAGTAGCAGTTGAAAAGGAGCGAGCCACGATGAAAACTTCGCTGGACATTATCGTCCGTCCCACGGAGATCGACGTCAACGGACATGTAAACAATGCAAAATACCTCGAATACCTGGAGTGGGGCCGGGAGGAATGGTACGAAGCGGGAGATCTGCGGTATGATGTGCTGAAACGGCTCGGGGTCCAGACCGTCACCGTCAATATTAATATCAATTACCGCAAGGAGTGCGGCCAAGGCGAACGGCTGACCGTCGTGACGGAACCCGAATCCATGGGCCGCACGAGTTACGTCATGGCCCAGCGGATATATAACGAACAGCATGAGCTTTGCGCGGATGCCATCGTTACCAGCGTGGCGATGGATGTAAACTCACGTAAAAGCCGGCCCGTCCCCGAAGAACTCCGCCGATTGTTCCCAGCCCCTGCGTAATCCGCCCTTTGCGGCGGCCATAAAAAACAGGCTCACCTCTGAGGGTGAGCCTGTTTTTGCATGAAGCTGAATGTATTATGCTTCGTACACTTCTACTTTTTCCATTTTGTCGCGGCCTTTGAATGCATCCACATACTCCATGCCTTCAACGACTTTGCCAAATACGGTATGTTGTCCGTCCAAATGAGGCTGCGGCTCGTAGCACACGTAGAACTGGCTTCCGCCGGTGTTACGGCCGGCATGCGCCATGGCCAAGCTTCCGCGCTCATGCTTGTTAGGATTGATCTCGCAATTAATGGTATAACCCGGTCCGCCGGTCCCCGTTCCCTGCGGACATCCGCCTTGAGCGACGAATCCAGGAATTACGCGGTGAAATACCAGACCGTTATAGAAGCCGGAGTTGGCCAATTTCTCAAAATTAGCTACCGTGTTCGGTGCATCGTTCTCGAACAGGTCGAGCACAACCTCTTTGCCGTTTTCCAAGGTGATCTTCGCTTTTTTTGCCATATGTGTGTATCTCCTTCCGTTATCTCAAACGCTTTTATCGATTTTTTTACAATGCAAGTTATAGTTTACTATGAATTGAGCCTCGAAGCAAAACGAACTTGTCCCCGTCCTCGCGATGATATCCAACGGAAGGCAGGACGAAGAGCCCTGACCGCAGCCGAAGGCTATGGCGGGCTCTTCCTATCCAGAGACATTGACGTCTTATGAACTCGTAACGGTTTCTTTTGTTACACCCGCCGGCACGACATCGTTGCTGATGATATCGGCAAGCGATTCGCGGCGAACGACCAGGTTGCTTTGCCCATCCTTCACGAATACGACCGCAGGTTTTCGGATCCGGTTGTAGTTGCTGGCCATGGAATAGTTGTATGCGCCCGTGCAGGACACCGCCAGCAGATCGCCCGTTTCAACCTTCGGAAGCTCCAGGTCCCAAATCAGCATGTCTCCGCTCTCGCAGCACTTGCCGGCAATGGATACCGTTTCTTCCGGCTCTTCTTTAGCCCGGTTTGCAAGCAGCGCTTCATATTTCGACTCGTAGAGCGCCGGACGCGGATTGTCCGTCATGCCGCCATCGACGGCAACATATTTGCGCACCCCGGGAATATCCTTGCTGGTTCCCACCGTGTAGAGCGTGGTACCTGCGTCACCGACGATGCTCCGACCCGGTTCCACCCAAATTTCAGGAAGCTCGGAACCAAGGCCCGCAAAATGGTTCTTTACCGCATCCGTAATCGCTTTTACATATTGGGATACTTGAAGCGGCGTATCTCCATCCACGTAGCGGATACCGAATCCGCCGCCCAGGTTCACGACCTTGAACACGACGCCCAGGCCTTCTTTTACGGAAGCTGCAAATTCAGCTACGCGCTGAACAGCCATCTGGAAGCCTTCCACCTCAAAAATCTGGGAACCGATGTGGGAATGGATGCCCATGAGATGAATATTCGACTGTGCTTCCGCAAGCTGCACCGCTTCGTACGCAGAGCCGTTGCCGATATCAAAGCCGAACTTCGAATCGGTTTGTCCTGTCGAGATATATTCATGCGTATGCGCCTCGACGCCCGGTGTCACGCGAAGCAAAATGTTGACCTTGCGCTTCTTCTCGGCAGCGATGGCCTGCAGCATATGCAGTTCGATCACGTTATCGACGACGAAACAGCCGATTTCGGCATCCAGCGCCATCTCGATCTCTTCCGGCGTCTTATTATTTCCGTGGAAATGAATCCGATCCGCCGGGAATCCGGCTTGAAGCGCCGTGTACAGCTCTCCGTCGGAAACAACGTCGAGCGACATGCCTTCCTCGTCGGCCAATCGGCACATGGCCATAACGCAGAACGCCTTGCTTGCATACGCGACTTGGAACTTCAAACCGGAAGCCTTAAAGGCCTCGATGTATTCCCGGCAGCGGTTGCGAACCGACTGCTCGTCTACGATATATAGTGGTGTTCCATATTGAGCTTTCAAATCGGATGTGTCACACCCGCCGATTTCCAAATGCCCCTGATCGTTAATCTTGCTTGTACCGTGTAAAAACATGCTTACAATTCCTCCGATCCATTGTTTCAAAAATAGGGTAATCGAATAATTGTTCACAGTATAGCAGACAACGGAAGGTAATCAAAATGGATTTTTCAACACAACATTTGTGTTATTGTTAGTGCTCGCCCCTCGGATTCATTTCCGGGCCCATTTTCGTGTTGTCACGCGTTTTGTTGAGAGCCGGGCGTCTTCTTGACAGAAGCAGCGGTTTGCGGAATAAAATTTCGCCCATCGCTTTTGCACTAAATGGTATAAACGGCCATAAATAAGACGAGTTATAGGAACGGTGGGTCGTCAGAAGCAGAATCAGGAGCGTTGTGCCGATGACAAAGCCCTTCACCCCGAACAAGGCTGTGGCCAGCAGCAGGATCAGCCTGACCATCCGATTGGCAAGTCCCAGCTCGTAACTCGGAGTCGCATACATCCCGATGGATGCAACCGCCATATACAAGACAACCTCGTTGACAAACAATCCGGTCTTAACGGCAATATCGCCGATCAAAATCGCAGCGATCAGGCCCATTGCCGATGCGAGCGGCGTCGGCGTATGAACCGCGGCCAAACGGAGCAAATCCACGCCGAATTCCACGATCAGAAACTGCAGAATAATGGGGATTTTCGCATTCTCCTGCGGACCGAGGATATCGAGTCCCGGCGGCTTCAATTCAGGATGGACAACCAGCAGCATCCACAACGGGAGCAGGAACATCGAGGCAAAAATGCCTATAAATCGTATCCAGCGAAGATAGGTCCCCATAAACGGGGTCTGCCGGTTCTCTTCCGCATGCTGGCAGAGATCCAGGAAGGTGGTCGGCATGATCATCACACTCGGCGATGTATCCACCATAATGACGATCCGGCCTTCCAGCAGGTGGGAAGATACCACGTCCGGCCGCTCCGAATAACGGACCAGCGGATAGGGGTGCCAGCCCTTGTTTACAATCGCTTCCTCCAGCTGCTTGTCGCCAAGAGGGAGCCCCTCCAAATCGATTTCCTGGATTTTCTCCCGGATGGCTTCTACCTGGGTACGGTCGGCTACGTCATCGATGAAGACCAAACTGACGTCCGTTCTCGTACGCCTTCCCACTTTGATGATCTCCACATGCAGTCCCGGATCACGAACCCGTCTCCGCACGAGGTTAACGTTCGTCACCAGCGTCTCCGTAAACCCGTCCCTGGCGCCTCGAACAACGCGTTCGACCGCCGGCTCTTCGAGTCCCCGTACGGGATATTTCCGGGTGTCCAGGATGATGGCGGAATGCGCATCCTCGATGAACAGCGCGCATAGGCCCGACAGGACCTCGTCAATCACCTTGCTGAGCCTGGTATCCCGCTCCACCTGAACATGGGGAATATAGCGGTTCATGATTTCGGTAAGCGCCTGGTTGCTAACATCCTCAGGCGTCAGGTACGTCAGCCTTGTCAAAATTTCCGTCACCACGACATCGTTGGTGAACCCGTTTAAGAAGAGAAGCCCCGCATTTCTGCCGGCAAAGTTCATCTCGCGGAATACCACGTCAAACGAAACACCAAGGCCGATCACTTCCTTAAGCGTTTCTTTCAGTACGCTCAGTTTCGCGGGAACATCGTCCGTTTGCTGCCAATAAATAACGGATTCCTTGGTGCTGTCGGAGGTTTCCGCCTCCCTCTTCTCCTTCAGCGCTTCTTCCTCCAGCGCTTTGATCTCCGATGGAGGAATGATCGGAATCCCGGCCTCCAGTTCGCCGCCATGCGTTGTTTTCTCGTCCATAACCTACCTCCTAGCCATAACTGTCACTTGCTGTAAACAAACCAGTCGAACAGGGAACCCGCTACCTTGCCTGCCACCATGGCCATCAGAAGACCAAACAGATACCCCTTCAGCCGGAGCCGCTTGGCCAGAATCGGCAAGACATTCAACACTTCCGTCAGTGCGGCTGCCAGCATGCCGATAAATATTCCGCACATCAGTCCGATTACGGTACTCACGACCGGTCCCAAAGGAACGGACCATCTCCAGAAATCGGCCACCGTGCCAATGAAGGATCCCGTTATCAATGCTCCTTCGTACCAATGCACCCGGCTGTAAGTCGCCGTCAACTGGGACAATCTCGGTATGATGTCCAGCACAATGATGAGCGCAATCACGCCGCCGCCGACGGCGATGCCTCCGGCAACGCCGAGAACACAGGTAAATACCCCTTGCAGAATGGACAACATCATGGTTTTTCCCCCGTCGTATCGGCACTGGCGTTCATTTTCCGGTATTCCTCGGCAACCACGAACTGATCCAGATTTTCCTGATAGAGGTACATTTCCACCTCCAGCGGGGTCGGTTCTTCATTCCATTTTTTCTTGAACAAATGATTGAAGAACACCGTCATGCCGAATCCGAGCCCCAGAGAGTAAGCGATCTGGAACAAATAGGGATGCTCATCTCGTTTTCCCGTCACCATTTCGACAATCCGGATCTGGACCTCAAGCATGTTGACGTCTGCATGAAAGTTCATGATGGTGAGCGCAGAACCGAAAAACAAGAGCAGCCAAATAAGCGGGAACCACAGTCGGGATCGTTTGCTGTCCGGGCCGACAAGCTCCACCAGGGTATGATGGTTACCCATCGGTTCAATATGGGCGCCCGGAATCAGCCCTTGTATCTTCGGAATGATTTGAATCAGATCCATGACAAGACGGTTGCCGTCGATATCCTTCGGCTGAGTCAACGGCAGGGCTCTGAGCCGTTTCTCCCATTCGGGCTCACAGACTATGAAGGCGACATCACCTAGTTTGACGGTCTGGTCTCTCGGCAGCCGTATTCGGCTCCGCAGCTGCAGAAACACCGTCGGAGTGGGATTAACCTTCATCCGAAACACTCCTTTACTGCTAAATTACCGTTAGTATGGGAAATTGCCATCGTTTCTACTCGGATTTACCATACTTTCTTTAATCGCCGGACCGGCCAGGGCCGTTATACACAAAAACAAGCTAATCAACCATCGACATCTCACTTAGAAGACAGGCCCCCTTTAGGGAAAGTTCGTCAAGTGAGATAAAGGGGGAAGACGCTGAAGTGGCTAAGGTCTTATTTCCGCAAGAAAGCGCCGTCCCAGTAGGACGGCGCTTTCTTTGTGCAGGCTTTAGGATACGGTATAGATCCCGCTACTGCGCGATCTCGTTTCGAATGCTCTGCAATATTTTTTTCTCGAGTCGCGATACCTGCACCTGGGATATACCCAGCCGGGTGGCAACTTCCGACTGCGTCTGATCCCGGTAGTACCTTAGATATACAATGAGCCGCTCCCGTTCGGTCAAGCCCCCTATCGCTTCGTTCAAGGCCAGCTTGTCAAACCATCGTTCCTGCGAATCATCGGCAATCTGATCCATTAGCGTGATGGGATCCCCGTCATTTTCAAATACGGTCTCATGAATCGAGGTTGGCGGTTTGTTCGCCTCCTGGGCAAACACCACTTCCTCGGGCGTTACCCCCAGCTCTTCGGCAACCTCTTTCACCGTGGGAAGACGATCGAGCTGCTTGGACAGCTCGTCCCGCTTCTTCCTGACTTTGTTGGCCATCTCCTTAAGCGAACGGCTGACCTTCAGAGTCCCGTCGTCCCTTAAGAAACGCTGAATTTCACCGATAATCATCGGTACGGCATAGGTAGAGAACTTTACGTCATAACTGAGATCGAACTTGTCCACGGATTTGAGGAGACCGATACAGCCGATCTGAAACAGATCATCCGGCTCATACCCCCGGTTCATAAACCGTTGAACGACAGACCAGACAAGACGAATATTACAGTTGACGAGCGTGTCCCGGGCGACATTATCCCCGCTTTGGCTAAGTGCAATGAGTCGTTTGACCTCCGCGTCGTCCAAATAAGTCTGCGAAGTTTTCTTCACATCGGCATCCATTTGTCCAACCCCTAATTATATAAAGCTTTCTTAGATTCGATCCTCTTTTTCATTTTGATCGACGTACCGCTGCCTGGTTCGCTGACCACTTCGAATTCGTCCATGAAATTTTCCATGATGGTGAATCCCATGCCGGATCGTTCCAGCTCCGGCTTCGAGGTATACAGCGGCTGCTTCGCCATCTCCAAATCTTCGATCCCGTGGCCGGAATCTTCGATGCGCAGCGTGATCATATCCCCGTCAATCGAGGCTTCAATCTTGACGACCCCTTCCGGGTCGCTGTCGTAACCATGGATGATGCTGTTCGTGACGGCCTCGGAAACCACCGTTTTCAGATCGTTCAGCTCATCCATGTTGGGATCCATCTGGGAGATGAATGCAGCCACGGCGACACGGGCAAAGGATTCGTTTTCCGACTTAGCGGCAAACTGCAGCGACATAAAATTATGCTGTGCTCTTCCTTCACTCATGACACTACCTCCAGACCCGAGAGTGCCGTGCCCTCGTTCTCGTATATCGGCATGATCTTGAACAGCCCCGACATGTCAAGCAAGCGGTAAACCTGCGGCTTGACATCGCACACCGCCATCTTTCCGCCCTTTTGCTTGATGAATTTATAGCGTCCCAGAATGACTCCCAGCCCTGAGCTGTCCATAAAATCCAAGTCTTTTAAGCTCAGCACCAAGTGCTCTGTTTGACGTCTCTGAATGGCTTCATCCAGCTGCATCCGGACATGATCGGCCGTATGATGATCCAGCTCGCCGGACAGACGGACGATCAGAACATGCCTGTGATGCTCCATATCAACATGCAGATTCATGTTTGTTCACTCTCCTCCCTGACATGAACAAGGATTTCTACATTCGAAAAAGACATTCCTGCATCACGACAAAACTAGAAGAAAACTCCCATTAATCTACATGAAACAACTTGCCGGTCGTCCGTTTGAACAGCTTCCAGAATCCGGCCTTTTCCACCTCGACAGGCGACGTCAGCTCGAACTCCTTCACGAGCTGTTCCCCCTGATAGACAGACAGCTTGCCGATGACTTGTCCTGCGGCTACCGGTGCCTTCACGTTCGGATCCAACTGAATCTCATGACGGATGTCCGGATTCTTTACGCCTTTCTTGACAAGCACGCTGTAGTCTTTTTCCGCTTGAATCGAGATCTCGGGCACGTTGCCCTTTTGCACCTTCACGATACCGAGCACTTCGCCAGGCTTATAGATGGAGTGCATCGTGTATTGGGAAAAGGCATAATCAAACATGCGCGACACTTCATTGTTCCGCGTCTTGGTGTCCGGAGCCCCCATGACAACCGCTACCGCGCGCAGCCCGTCCCGTTTGGCCGTTGCCGATAAACAGAACTTGGCTTCGGACGTATACCCGGTTTTCAATCCGTCCGCGCCCGTGTAGAACCGCACCAGCTTGTTCGTATTGACCAGCCAGAAGGGTTTCTCCGAATCTTTGCGCAAGTAATCCTGATAAGCGCCGGTATATTTGGTGATCTGGTCGTATTTCAGCAATTCCCTGCTCATGACCGCTATGTCATGGGCCGATGTATAATGATTCTCTGCAGGAAGTCCGTTGCAGTTCACGAAATGCGTATCTTTCATTCCGAGCTCCGCCGCTTTCTCGTTCATCATTTTCACGAAGCCTTCTTCCGAGCCGGCAATCTTCTCCGCCATCGCAACGGAAGCATCATTGCCCGATGCCATGGCAATGCCTTTGAGCATCTCGTCCACGGTCATTTCCTCGCCGGGCTCAAGAAAAATCTGGGATCCGCCCATGGATGCCGCATATTCGCTGGTGCGCACCTTATCGGTCCACTTCAATTGTCCTTCATCGATCGCTTCCATCGTAAGCAGCATCGTCATTACCTTGGTGATGCTGGCCGGAGGCAGCTTATCATGGCTGTTTTTCTCGTAAATAATGGTTCCGGTATCCGCATCCAGCAATATAGCGGAACGGGCACTTGGCGCCAGCTCCTCTTGAGATGATCCTCCGCCGGGTTTGCTATTTTCTTCCGCATAACTTGGTACAGCCGCACTGGACAATCCCACGGCTAGAACCAGGAATCCAGCGATTAACGCTTTTTTCACTTCCGTCCCCTCCTGACATTCGTAATGGCATCCCGCTGTACGCGGGTCTGCTATTCATTGTCGTCAGGTTGAAAACAAATTATTCCAGTATTTTAGGGAAAATTGTTGCCATTCATCTAAAAGGACATAACAAAGAGGCTGGGCTTCTTGCAGATGTAAATCTGCGAAAAGCCCAGCCTCATGCTAACAACCATTACATCTTGGGAATGATGGCCATAACGAGCGCCAGGAATTTCTCACGGACCTTCTCCGCTGTTTCCATCACTTCGTCATGGGATAGCGGCTGATCCAGTATGCCCGCAGCCATGTTGCTGATGCAGGAGATGCCCAGCACCTCAAGCCCCGCATGCCTTGCTACGATGACCTCGGACACGGTGGACATGCCTACCGCGTCCGCACCGAGCGTGCGCAGCATGACAATCTCGGCCGGCGTTTCATAAGTCGGTCCCAGCAAACCTGCGTAAACCCCTTCTCTCAGCACGATGCCCTGACCCACGGCGACTTCTTTTGCCAATTGGCGAAGTTGACGGCTGTAAGCCTGGGACATGTCCGGAAAGCGTACGCCAAGCGCCGGATCGTTAGGCCCGATTAACGGGTTGGTTCCTGTCATGTTCAGATGATCGGAGATCAGCATGAGGTCGCCCGGCTCGAAGGACGTGTTGATGCCGCCGGCCGCATTGGTAACAAGCAGGCTCTTTACGCCAAGCTCCTTCATGACGCGTACCGGAAAAGCCGTCACTTCCGGACCGTAGCCTTCGTACATGTGGAAGCGGCCCTTCATCAGGACGACAGGCCGGTCGTGGATCGCGCCCAGCAGCAGTTCGCCTTCATGTCCTTCCACCGTCGATAAGGGAAAATGAGGAATGTCCGTGTAAGCGATCGAAACCGGATTCTCAATCAATTCCGCCAACACGCCGAGCCCCGAACCCAAAATCAGGCCGACCTCGGGCTGGACGCCATTCTGCCCTCGTATGTATGCCGCTGCTTCCTTAATGCTTTGCTGATGGACTGAACTCATATTCATACCTCTCCTATTCTGATGATAAATTGTAGATTCTAGAGCATGTAAGTCCGCCCTATGATCTCGGATGATAATGATCGTATACTTCCTTCATGCTTTTCTTGGCAGATTGATACATGCCGGTTGTGGACAATGCCGAGTGTCCCAGCATCTCCTGAACCGAACGCAAGTCCGCGCCGTTCCCCAGCAAATGCATGGCAAACGAATGCCGAAGGGTATGCGGCGTGATGTCCTCGTCAATATCGGCAAGCTTGCCATACTTTTTAATAATTTTCCAAAAACCCTGCCGTGTCAAGCGCGTTCCCAGCGAATTCAGGAATAACGCGTCTTCCCCGGCATCCCGCATCAGCTTGTCCCGCATATCTCGCACATAAAATGCAACGCTCTCGGCTGCAATGGGGGTGATCGGCAGAATACGCTCCTTCCCACCGGAAACCGCGCAGCGTAAAAAGCGCATCTCCAAATGGATGTCATGGATGGACAGATTCACCAATTCCGAGACCTTCATGCCCGAAGCGTACAGCAGCTCAAGCATCGCTTTGTCCCTGGCGCCCTGCGGGGTACCGGAATCGGGAGCCGACAGCAGCTTGTCCACCTGCTCCACGGTTAGCGACTTCGGCGGCTTCCGTTCCGGCTTCGGATTATCCAGCAGCTGAGTCGGATCCTGTACAATAACGGCTTGACGCACCAAATACTGAAAAAAGGAACGCAGGGAAGCCGTGCATCGAAGCAGGCTCGATGCCGCCTTCCCCTGCTGCCTCAACCTTCCCACATACAGCCCGAGCAGCGTTCGATTCACCTCCCGCGGATGGGTGATCTCCCTTTCAGCTGCAAATGCTAGGAATCCTTGAAGGTCGGCCCGATACGAAGCTATCGTGCTTCGGGACAGTCCCTTCTCGTCCTCCAGGTATTGTACATATTCGTCCAGATATCGTTTCATGATCTTTTGCTCCTATTCCCGCGGCCCTTTGCAAGCACGATCACTCTCCGTACCAGTAATACAATCGGAGACGCTCGGCCGGCGAATAACGGGAGTCCATGGTGCTCTCCGGCTGAAAAGCCTTTACCGCTTGTCCCGAAGGCGCACGGTAAGGATCCACTGGCGTTAGCCAATCGCCTACCCATCCCAGCACGAAGTAAAAAAACATGGTCAACACGGCAAACATCGAAATAAAACGGATCAGTGAGCCTATTTTTCGAATAGATATAATCACTGGCAGCGCCTCTCTTTCACATGGCATCGATCGCTCAATTGAAAGCGGGTATTGCAGGTATCATTTCACGTAAAGCCTATGATACAAGCTGCAGGATTATGACGGCATCCCTCTTATCTCCGATCAGCCATTGGGCCCGGCGGTTATTCTGAAGAATAAAAAAAACGTCTAATCGACGTACTTGGATGATGTAAAAGTATAATTTGTGCTTAAAAGTGAACGATACGATAAGCGTGCATGAACCACCTAATATAGTTAATTATCTAAAAAGCCCTCCCGGCTTACCGCCGTAGAGGGCTGCCGTGATGATCATCACTGCGGTTTGTTGAAAGATATAAAATTAGGATTTGTCCTGGTCATTCTTGCCCTTCTCTTTGCAACGGTAGCATATGCCATGGAAATCAAGCCGATGGTCATGAACGGTAAAGTTGAATTCTCGCTCTAACCGCTCTTCCAACGGACCGAGCCAATCCTCGCGTATTTCATCCATGCTTCCACATTGAGTACATATCAAATGATGATGGTGATGCTTCGAAGTATCCGTCCGCAAGTCGTAACGGGCGACACCATCGCCAAAATTTATCTTCTCTACAACATGAAGCTCACTGAGCAGCTCTAGGGTACGGTACACGGTTGCCAGACCGATCTCCGGAGCCTTCTCTTTCACGAGCATAAATACATCCTCTGCGCTAAGGTGGTCGTCTTCATTTTCCAACAATACGCTTACCGTGGCTTCCCGTTGGGGCGTTAATTTGTATCCTTGGGATTGTAGCTGCTGCTTAATTTTGTCGATCCGCGCTTCCATCGTTTCCCTCCCCCTTGGAAATCACTGCACGTTATTGTTCACTTCCTTCATTATAGGGGGATTTGACAAACAAAGTCAAACGGTTTTGCTTTATGGAAAAATTCGCGGATTATAGCAACATGGGCGTAACCCAGCGCATCATGGCGGGGGTTACCCAGGTTTCAAAGGAAGCGACCCCGAGCGTCAGCATGACCATGAAAAATGTCAGCATGGCATACGAGGCAAAAGGCTTCATCATGCTGCCTCCGCGATTCATGATAAATCGGTCCCTGATAATGTAGAGCGAGAAGGTGATGGCAGCTACGCTGCACATCATAAGCACCGGTATGATAAGCAAATTTTGCGGCGCAATCGAGACCAAGGCGAACAGCAGACCTTTCCATGAATACTGTCCCACCAGATAACCAACCGTAAACCCGATGAGAACCCCTTTTAGAAAATCCAATATCAATATTCCCGGGAGCCCGATGACGGACAATCCCAGAATCCATATCAAACCGATCCATTTCAGATGCAGGGCTGCGATGCTCCAGTAAGAAGACTGACTCATGGATTCTCCACCGTCCTGCACGTTAACAAAAAAGTGGTTTAAATAGCGGGCCATATCCTGCTGCTGCTCCAATGAAAGCGCATTGACCATCAACGCTCCAAACAGCACGCCCACTAAAAACAAGACGCCCACAAACACATAGAGCATCGTCTGATCCTTAAAGGCTTGGCGGAATGATTGCATAGAATAGAGTCTCCTTTCTGTGTCTCTACTCTACTCTATGACAATCGTCAGCCTTGTATGACCTGCTTGGTTGAAAGAGTTGACCCGATTTACCGGAGCACCTTCCCATAAGAGCCTCCGCCGCCAGCCGATAAGGGCAGTGTCCCATTCCGGGCCATCACGATGCTTGCCGCGAGTCCCTCGCCGGCAACGGTCGCCAGCTCCGCTTCCGTAGCCTGATGAAGGATATTCATTTCGGTGCCGAAGGCGTCAAGCAGCTTCGACATGGAGGACTTCCCTAGACCCGGGATGAACTCTAGCGGAACCTGGTAGTGATACGAAGGTCGGCTCTCCGGCACCACGGGCTCCGTGCGGTCAGCGATGTTCAA
Organism: Priestia sp. BR_2; assembly: GCF_041954005.1. Classification (NCBI taxonomy): domain Bacteria; kingdom Bacillati; phylum Bacillota; class Bacilli; order Caryophanales; family Bacillaceae; genus Priestia; species Priestia sp. BR_2. The sequence goes on from NZ_JAVFHM010000166.1 coordinate 48,523, forward strand.
AATTCGGTCGAACACCCCTTGAACCAGCTTGGTACTGCCGCAGTAAGGGCATCGCACCAAATCATGAACGTCGCTCCCTTCATCCAGAATGCTGTCGCATCCCACGCAGTAGGTACGATGGTATTTTCCCAGTCTGGGATTCAGCCCATAGTTCGCACTGATTCTCCTCCCGTTGCTAGCCTGAAGCGCCTGCCGAAATTCTGCGAATGAAGGCTTGGCCATGTCGATCCGGTTGTATTCCCTGCCGATCTTCCCGAGGGAATGCGCATCCGAATTGGTCAAAAAGGAATAGGCATCCAGCTCGCTAATCCGTCCTGCCATCGAGGAATCGGCGCTGAGCCCAAGTTCGATGCCCGCGATCCCGTTCAGATCGAACACCTCGCTCATACGGTCAGCCATGCTGCCGTAAAGCCCCTTATGAGGCGTAAAGACGTGAGCGGGTATCAGCAGCCCGCCGCGTGCCGTAATCTCTTGCTGCAGCTCCAGCGGACTGACATAGATGCGCTGGGAACTCAGCTGGACGTTTTTCATATATCCCGCCATCCAGCCGGTGAACTCCCGCATCGTGCCCATGTCGGGAAAATAAGCCAGCACATGGGCCGCGCCTCGGCCGCCTTCACGTATTTCAATCTCGCTGCCAAGCAGGATTACCGTATCCCGATACGCAATTCCGCCCCCGTCGATCTCCTGCATGACGCCGCTGTCCAAACACTGCAGAATGTCTTCCTGCACCGAAGGAGAATGGCAATCGATGATGCCGATCATCTGAATGCCTTTCCGCTCCGAAGCTTCGACGGCTATATTTTCAAAGGTCAGGTTGTTGCTTGCGCTTATTTTCACAGCTTGTCCGCTGCTTGTACGACCGATATGAATATGCATGTCGCAGTAATAGGACTGAAGCTTCCCGGCCGAGGCGTTCTCATCAGGATGCTGCATATCAGATCTTGCCCGTCAAGCTGTACATATTCCAAGCATAGACGGCGAGAATGGTCTTGGCATCGCTGATTCTCTCCTCTTGGATAAGGGAGTACGCCTCTTCCAGCGAGATTTCCATCATTTCTATGAACTCGTCCTCATCGGGGTTCATGTCGCCTCCGACCAGATCCTCCGCCAGGTACAAGTGAATGATCTCATCGGCAAACCCCGGAGATGTATAGAAGGAATGCAGTTTTCGGATCGAGCCGCACGTATAACCGGTTTCCTCCTGCAATTCACGCTTGGCCGCTTCAAGCGGATCTTCCCCCCGCTCCAGCTTGCCTGCTGGGATTTCAACCTCACAGCGCCCAAGAGGCTGACGAAATTGATTGACGGCCAGCATTTTATCGTCTTTTAACGCAAGCACCGCTACGGCGCCGGGATGCCTGACAACCTCACGGGTTGCCGTCTGCCCATCGGGCAGTGTCACCGTATCGACCTGCAGCGATATGATTTTCCCTTCAAAAATAGATTGGGTGGACAAGGTGGTTTCTTCCAGCAATTTATCCGATGCTTCACGGGTCTTACTGCCGATATCGCTCACAAAATGACCTCCTTTGTTTAAAAACGGCATGGCGGACCATGCTAGTGCATAAGGTGTATTATATCAAAATTTCCAAGAAAGAAGGAAGCCGCCCATGAAAAGCTACAAAGGTGACCATTCGATACATTTGGTAGGACAGGCCTGGCAGATCCGGATTATGCTGAAGCAATGGCAGCAGCAATGGGGATCGGAAACGATGATTATGGATATTATTTCTAAGTCTTCTAAAAATATTTATGAAAATAGATCGAAAAATTAGTGCCTTAGACCTGTTTTTCGACTTTTTTCTATTTTTTTCGAATACGGACCATGACCTTTTCGCCTATTAGGGTGTTATATATCATTGGGAGGCTTCGACATGCGACAACTACCTATTATTGAAACCGATCCGATTACAAATCCACCTTCAACTGAATATGAGCGCGGAAAATGGTACAAAAAACGCGGGTATCTTGAAAAGGCTCTGAAAAGCTTCAAGGATGCTGCACAATCCGCAACAACCGATACGACGAGCTCGGGATGGAAGGAAGTCGATTTAAGCTGGCTTGAGTACGGGCTATTAAGCATGCGAATGCGTTCCTACGGCAAGGCCGAGGAGGCTTTCAGAACCGTCGTGCTTCATTCCGGTGCCCACGCCCAAGAGGCGCTGAATCAATGGGCCGCACTCCTGCTTCTGCAAGGAATCCCGGATCAAGCCATATGCGAACGGCTTTTGGACGAAACAAGCAGCTTTCCGGCATCCAATATCATGGTTGGCAGGTCTTTATATTATATCGGGGCTTACCCGTTTGCCTCCCGCTGCTTTGCTGAGCAGGGAAGTTTATATTCCGATACCTGTATCATGTACGTGACTTGCCTCATCATGACAGGTCAAACCTCTGAAGCCATGCAGTTCATAGACAGTTACCTTCGGGATTCCACCCGTCAGCCGCGGGAACTGCCGCGTCCGCAAGGATCCGAGATGGCTCAGCTAAGCCGAATCCGGCAGCTCTGCGAGTGGAGCGTCCAACATACACTGCCTGACCGATTCATCGCCATGTCGGAGGCTTTGGAATTAGCTCGCACCGCCATATCGCTCAACATGATCTCCATCGCCGAACATCTGCTTGCCGATAGCGGCGAACGTGCTTATTATGCTCTTATCTGTTTTCTTTATGAGGAAGGCTACAAGGGACAGGCAATTTCAAAGTTGCATCAATTGGAAGCGCTGCCTCTCCAGGATCAAGACAGCTACAGCTTCAAGGTATGTTTCATAGCTGCTGAGCATTTGTATGATCTGGGTAATTATGACGAGGCCGCATCCATGCTTGAGCAGCTCAGACTCGCTTCTCCCGGGCATACGGAGGCTCGCTTCGGCGAAGCCGCTTGTTATTTGCAGTCCGCGTTGATTTCCCTTTCCGCCCGTCTTGAGGAGAGCTATTCCTCTGCATCGGCAAGGAAGGAAATCGAGTTATACCTCGACAACATTAATGCCGCATTGCATGTTGTCGAGAGCACGAACTGGCACACCACCTGGACGCCTGCCCAAAAAAGGGTGGAGACCTCCCCGACGATGTCATTCCTGAATTAGCTGAATCAAAAAGCCCGCAGCGGACATCGAGCATCCGCAACGGGCTTTATTTGATCCTCATCATCGACTACGCTTTGGCCGTTTCCTGGATAATTCCAACCACGATCTGCGCCGCCTTTACCAAATCAGAAGCTTGAATGCGCTCCTGCGTGGTATGAATGTCTTGATATCCAATCGCCAGATTGACGGTTGGAATGCCGAGGCCGTTAAAAATATTGGCGTCACTGCCGCCGCCGGACCGGAACGTACGGGTCGGCAAACCAAAACCGCCGATGGCTCGCTGCGCAAGCTGGACGACCTCGTCATGCTCATTGAAACTGAAGGCCGGATAAACGATCTCGCTAATGAACTCGCAATTGGCATTGTATTCACGAACCGTGGTTTCGAGCGCTTCACGCATATCGTTCACTTGCTTATCGACCTTTTCCTGAACGATGCTGCGTGCTTCGGCATCGATCTGAACAAAGTCGCACACGATATTCGTAGCGCCTCCGCCCTGGAATTTGCCGATGTTAGCCGTGGTCTCCTTATCGATGCGTCCGAGCTTCATTTTGGCAATGGCTTTGGACGCGACTTGAATGGCACTGATGCCGTCCTCCGGATTTACGCCGGCATGGGCAGACTTGCCTTTAATGATCATTTTGATCTTCGCCTGGGTCGGGGCGGCAACCGCGATCGAACCTAACTCCCCGTTGGAATCCAGCGCAAAGCCGATATCCGCATCCAAAACATCGGGATTCAACGCCCGCGCTCCGACCAGCCCTGATTCTTCGCCTACCGTAATGACAAACTGGACTTGCCCGTGCGGAATGTTATTTTCCTGAATGACCCGAATGCCTTCCAGCAAAGCGGCGATGCCGGCTTTGTCGTCCGCCCCGAGGATGGTCGTTCCGTCGCTTCGGATCCAACCGTCATCGCCTAGAGTCGGTTTGATGCCTTTCCCGGGTATTACGGTATCCATATGGCAGGTAAAAAGCAGCTTAGGCGCATGCTGGGCCGCCTCGTCCGCTTTCCAGGTAATAATCAGATTGCCTGCTCCGTGCCCCGTCTTTTCCTTGGCATCGTCTTCTATGATTTCGAAGCCGAGACCTGAAAATTTATGCTGGAGAACTTTCGAAATCTCTTCTTCATGTTTGGTTTCGCTATCCACTTGAACCAGTTCCATAAACTCTTGAATGATACGCTCTTCTGAGATCACTGGACTTCCCTCTCTTTCGCAGATACGATACAATGTCTGTATATCCATATCTAAACTAAATGATGCTGCTGCATGTATGTTCATCATTAAACTTATTCTAAAGGAGTTACACAATGCAACGTAAAAAGTGGTTTCGAATTGTGATCTATCTCATGCTGATTGCCATGGTCGGATCAACGCTTCTGGTTATCCTCGAGCCTTTGTTCCTTCGCTAACGCCAATACGCTACGCTAGGCAGCGAAGTTATTACAGCCAGTGAGCCTCATACGGAAATACCCGGGTGAAGTAAGGCACGATCTCCCGGGCTACTTCCTCTACCTCGAACTTCCGCCCCGTGCAATCCTCCAGAGAAGTTACGCCGAATTCCTGTATGCCGCATGGAATAATGCCCGAGAATCCCGCATCCGCGATCCCGGATTTAATGTTAAACGCAAAGCCATGGCTTGTCACAAACCCGCGATGCCGGCGGCATTTGTTGAATTTCACGCCGATGGCGCAGATCTTCGAATCCCCTACCCATACACCGGTGTACTCGGGTTTTCGGCCTGCTTCGATGTCGTATGATGCCAAGTAATCGATGATGACCTGCTCCACGTCGCGCAGAAACCCGTGGAGGTTCAAATTCTTGCCGCCATCCAGCAGCAACAGCGGATACCCGACAAGCTGTCCGGGACCATGATATGTAATATCTCCGCCGCGATCGATTTCAAACAGGCCGATGCCCTGTTTCTCCAACTCCTCTTTGCTAAGCAGCAGGTGCTCCGGATGCCGCTGTGACCCCATCGTATAGGTCGGAGGATGTTGGAGGAGCATCAGACTCTCGTGACGCTCTCCCTGATCGATGGCGGAAACATGATTTTTTTGAAGCTCCCAAGCCATGCCGTAATCCACAATCGGCGTATACGATACTTCTAACGGTTTGTTCATGTGCTAACGCCTTCTTTCATAGAGTTCCCGCCAACCGATGAATCCCCTTCGATTGACTTGATATGAATAACGTCTGCGAACCTCTTCCGAGGAATCAGTCCGCAGATCATGCTAGCAGACGTTGATTAATAGAGCTTCGTATCCAGGGTGTAGCCTTCCAGGTTGTCTTTGACGCGCTGGAGGAATCGCCCGCAGATCACCCCGTCCAAAATCCGATGATCCAGGGACAAACACAGGTTTGCCATGGAACGAACCGCGATCATGTCATTGATGACCACCGGCTTTTTCACGATGGATTCAAATGTCAGAATCGCAGCCTGCGGATAATTGATGATCGGATAGGACAGAATCGAGCCGAAGGACCCCGTATTGTTAACCGTAAAGGTACCGCCCTGCATATCGTCCAGCTTCAGCTTGCCTTCACGTGTCTTGCGCGCTAGATCCTCGATCTCTCTCGCAAGGCCCGCGATATTCTTCTGATCGGCACGGTGGATGACCGGCGTCAGCACGGAATCCTCCGTTCCGACGGCCAAGGACAGATTGATATCGCGCTTCACCACGATTTTATCCACGGCCCAGAACGAATTCATGATCGGATAATCTTTAATGGCGTTCACTACGGCTTTCAGCAAAAAGGCCAGGTAGGTTAAATTAACCCCTTCCTTGCGTTTGAACTCATCCTTCAATTGATTGCGCAGCAGCACGATGTTGGTCACGTCGACTTCGATCATCGTCCAGGCATGCGGTATTTCCGTAACGCTTTGACGCATGTTTCGGGCAATGGCATTCCGCATCGGCGTTACATCAATGAAGTATTCCGATCTTCCGCCTTCCATGCCCTCCACTTCAATGGTCGGAATTTTCGGCGATTCCGTCAAATGCAGCCCCGAATGGCGCACATCCGGAATGGCTGTGCCCAGAGGAGGCGACGGTTCCGCAGGCGTCTGATGCTGCAGCCCTTGAAACGGCGAAGACCCGCTCGGCTGCACTGCTTCTCTTTGCGCTTGCGCGCTAGGGAAAGACGCCGATCCGGCAGTAGCGCCTTGGCCTTGGGCTGCTCCCCCTTTTTCGATATAAGCCAATACGTCCTTACGGGTTATTCTTCCGCCCATGCCAGATCCCTGCACCTTCGAAAGATCGATCTGATGTTCCGCGGCCAGCGTCTGCACGGCAGGCGAGTATCGGAAACGCATCGAGCCTTCCTCGCTTCCTGCACCCTGCTGCGGACTCGCTGAAGCTGCTGCTGCCGGCTGGGGCGAAGGCGCGGTCCCTTCTCCCGAAGCGACCGCGATCCGGCAAATAATATCGCCGACATTGACGGTTTGGCCTTCCTGGGCAAGAATATCGCCCATGACGCCGTCCAGCGTGGATGGAATCTCGGCATTGACTTTATCGGTAATCACTTCACAAATCGGTTCATATTGCTCAATGGAATCCCCGGGCTTCTTCAGCCACTTGGCAATGGTCGCAGATACAAGGGATTCTGCCAGCTGAGGCATCGTAACATCGGTCAATTTCTGATTTTCGGACATGCTCACAACTCCCTGTTCTTAATAAAGCGCCAATTGACGCATGGATTCTTTGACTTTGTCCTTGTTAAGCATAAAGAATTTCTCCATCGGCGGACTGATTGGCATAGCCGGCACGTCCGGACCGCACAGGCGCATGATCGGAGCATCCAAATCGTACAAGCAGTGCTCCGCTATGATCGCGGATACTTCCCCGCCAACGCCGCCGGTCTTGTTATCCTCGTGAACGATCAGCACTTTCCCCGTAGCCCGGGCTGCGGCGATGATCGCGTCCCGGTCCAGCGGCTGTATGGTACGCAGGTCCAGCACATGCGCGCTGATGCCTTCTTCCTTCTCAAGCTCTTCGGCTGCCTGCATGGCGAAATGCAGCGGCAGGCTGTAGCTGATCACCGTAATATCCGAGCCTTCGCGCAGCAGGTTGGCTTTGCCGATCGGGACAACGTAATCGTCGTCCGGCACATCGCCGGTAATCAGCTTATAGCATTTCTTGTTCTCGAAGAACAGAACCGGATCCGGGTCGCGGATCGCCGCTTTCAGAAGCCCTTTTGCATCATAGGCCGAGTACGGCGCAACGATTTTCAATCCCGGCGTTCCGAAGAACACCGATTCCGGGCACTGGGAATGATACAAGCCTCCGAATATTCCGCCGCCGATCGGCGCGCGGATCACGACGGGACAGCTCCAATCGTTATTGGAACGATAGCGGATTTTCGCCGCTTCGCTAATAATCTGGTTGGTTGCCGGGAACATGAAGTCCGAATATTGCATCTCGGCAATCGGCTTCATGCCGTACATGGCTGCACCAATAGCCACGCCGGCAATCGCGGATTCCGCGAGCGGGGTATCGAGCACCCTCATTTCGCCGAATTGATCCATCAAGCCCTTGGTGGTAGTAAACACGCCGCCTTTGACGCCGACGTCCTCGCCTAACACGAATACGGACTCGTCACGCTCCATCTCTTCCTTCATGGCCAGGCGTATTGCATCGATATATTCCATTACCGCCATCTCTTACGCGCCTCCTTCAGCATCGGCATATACGTGAAGAAGCGTATCTTCAGGCTTCGGAAACGGAGCCAAGTCTGCAGATTCCGTCGCTTCTTTTATCTCCAGGTTTAACTGCGCGATCAGATCCTGATCGCGTGCTTCGTCCCAGAGCCCGCAGTCGATCAAATAGTTCTTGAAACGGGCGACGCCGTCCTTCTTCCAGTTCTCTTCAACCTCTTCTTTGGTCCGGTACGCCAAATCGTTATCCGATGTGGAATGCGGAGACAAACGGTACATCATGGATTCGATCAACGTTGGTCCTTCCCCTCGGATCGCGCGTTCCCGCGCTTCCTTCACGGCAGCGTAAACTTCAAGAGCGTCGTTGCCGTCCACTCGAACACCCGGAAAACCGTACCCGAGCGCGCGGTCGCTGACCTTTCCGCTAATCTGTTTATGAAGCGGAACCGAAATGGCGTATTGGTTATTCTCGCACATGATAATGACGGGGAGCTTGTGAACGCCGGCAAAGTTGCAGCCTTCATGGAAATCGCCCTGATTGCTCGAGCCTTCGCCAAACGTAACAAACGATACAAAATCCTTCTTCTGCATCTTCGCGGCAAGCGCGATGCCTACGGCATGCGGAACCTGGGTCGTTACAGGGCTGGAGCCGGTCACGATCCGCAGGCGTTTACTGCCGAAGTGGCCCGGCATCTGCCGTCCGCCGCTGTTCGGATCCTCGGCCTTGGCAAAAGCCGACAGCATTAATTCGCGAGGCGTCATGCCAACCGCCAATACGAATCCGTAGTCGCGGTAGTAAGGTAGAAAATAATCCTTCTCCCGGTCGAGGGCAAAGGCAGCAGCAACCTGACATGCCTCCTGCCCGATTCCGGAAACGTGAAAATTAATTTTGCCCGCACGCTGCAGCAGCAGATTGCGCTCATCGAATTTTCGCGCCAGCACCATATATTTGTACATGTCCAGCACTTGTCCGTCGGTCAGTCCAAGCTGCTCATGCCTATTGTTGTTTGCCGTAACCGTTTCATGTTCTTTCATGGAGATCCCTCCTTTATGTGAGCCATGACTTATAGGCTTGATCCGCCTCGCAACCTGAGTTTGAGGCATATTAGATCAAGTATTAAAACCTGGTACTAAGACTTGGCTTAATGATATTATAATCCCTTTCTCGGCAAAAAGAAATGAGGGATTCCACAAAAGAATATCCTCATTCCTACAAACCGATCGCACGTCCATCCACGGCAAGCATCGCTTCGCCGATGATTTCGGATAATGACGGATGGGCGTGGACCGCCGTGCCGACTTCCCATGGGGTCGCATCCAGCACTTGTGCAAGAGCCGCTTCGCCAATGAGCTCGGTTACATGCGGACCCATCATATGCACTCCCAGAATATCCTGCGTCTTCTGATCGGCAATGACTTTTACGAAACCTTCCTTTGTTCCGTGGATCAAAGATTTGCCGATCGCCGAAAACGGGAATCTGCCGATCTTGATCTCATGTCCGCGTTCTTTCGCCTGCTTCTCCGTCAGCCCGACGCTGGCTACCTCATGACGGGTGTAAATACAGCGCGGGATCCATTCGCTGCGGTAGGCCTCCGTCTTCTCGCCTGCCAGATGGTTCACGGCAGCAATCCCTTCATGGCTGGCCGCATGCGCGAGCTGAAGACCCCCGATGCAATCGCCGATCGCGTAAATATGGGGCTCCGTTGTCTGCATATTCCCGTTCACGGCAATGATGCCGTTCTCCACGCGAACATCGGTATTCTCAAGTCCGATATTCTCGGTATTGCCCACTCTTCCGACAGAGAGCAGCAGCTTGTCCGCTGACAACGTTCTTGTGTCATCCTTATGCTCGATCGCGATGGACACGCTTTGATTCCGGATCTCACAGCTGTCGGTTAATAGCTTGATGTTCGTGATAACCTCTACGCCCCTGGCGCTGAGCATCTTCGACAGCTCGCGTCCGATCTCCTCATCCTCCGTAGGCAGCAAATGGGATGAAGCTTCCACAATCGTGACCTGAACTCCGAAATCATTCAGCATCGAGGCCCATTCCACGCCGATTACGCCGCCCCCCACGATAATCATGGATGAGGGAAGCTCATCCAGCTGAAGCGCATGGTCGCTAGTCAATATATGTATGCCGTCAGGCTCTAATCCCGGTAAGTGACGCGGACGCGATCCGGTCGCAATGATCAGGTGGGTGGGAACCACGGTTTCCATCTCGCCATCCGGAAGCTCAACCGCTACGGCCCCGCTCCGCGGAGAGAAAATGGACGGGCCGATAACTCTCCCTTTTCCCTGCACGACGGTGATTTTATTTTTACGCATCAAATATTGGACGCCCTGGTGCAGCTTCTCCACGATGCCGTCCTTCCGTTTCTGCACTTTGTTATACGATAGCCGGACTCCGTCCGTCTCGATTCCATAGCTCTCGCTATCCTTCATTTCCGCATAAAGCTCGGCGCTTCGAAGCAATGCTTTGCTCGGAATGCACCCGCGGTGCAAGCAGGTCCCTCCCAATTTGTCCTGCTCGATGATAACCACATTTTTACCGAGCTGGGCTGCACGGATGGCTGCAACATATCCACCGGTACCTCCGCCAAGAATTGCTACATCACATGTTATAGCCACAAACGGCACCTCCATCATAAGTCCAGTTATACACTTTCATTGTACTCTCTTTTTTTCGGATTACAAAATCGTCATCCATAATCGAAATAGACATCCCCTTATGAAAAAGGTATGATAAACGGTAGTTTAATACATCAGTCGCAGGAAGGAATCTTCTATGAAAATGTTAATTTCCCGCTTTATTGCCATCTTGATTTTGGTTATTCCGGGTTTTATGGCAATGAAGGGTTTCTTAATGATGAAGGATGCGGTTTTTCTATATATTGCCGTGCATGGGGACGACAACGTGGCGAACCCCGCTTTCGGTTGGCTTTCTTTTCTTGGCGGACTGGCCCTGTTCGTCATCGGCATCGGTTTCCTGGGCGGCTGGATTCTGTTCCGCGACCGCAAACGGAATTACGTCGGTCCGAGATTCAAAAAGAAGCGCCCGGCAACAAAATCAGGAACGCCGTCCAAAAGCTGATTCACCCATACAAAACAAACACCGGGGAGCGCTCCCCGGTGTTTGCTTGTTTTGGCCCAATTTGTTATTCCATGAGGGCATCCTTCAATTTACTCGACATTCTTGTTTCTTTGGAGGCTGCTTTTAGGGCGGTTCGCCGCAGATTGACATTCTGTCTCGTTAAAGCTTCGATTTCTTCATACATCGCATGGATTAACGACAGGGCATCCGGAGATAAACCTCCCTTGGATTCCGCCTCCTGTATACGCTCTTTCCATGCTTCCATCTTGTCGCTCATGCTGATCTTCCTTTCAGGGCAATTCCCTATTTTCCGTCTTCAACCCCATGCTTCCTACGTCCGTATCATTAACGAACCTTCAAATCGGCGGACAATTCGGCTATCAATTTCGGCATCCAATCGTGCAAATCCCAAAATTTAAAGCCGGCGGCTGCGGCTTTGGCATGATCCATCGTCCAATCACCCGGAATGCCGAACGGAGACATGTGATCCGGTGCCGCCGATGACTGGAGCGGTGCCGTCCTCCCGATTTCCTGCTGGATCAAGCCCATCATTTCCCGTACCGAAATCGTGCCGCTCGAACATGCATTAACCGGGCCTTCCAAATGGACTCGGCCTGCCCACTCCAGAAATTCTGCCGCTTCTTCGGCATGCACAAACGAGATTTGCGCGTCGGGATCCGGCAAACCAATGGCTTCCCCGCTCGCAGCATGTTCAATATGGAAAAGCAGCCTTCGCGTGTAATCATCCGGTCCAAGCACAATCGGCAGCCGGACGGCGGTTACATTGAGGTTATGGCGACCGAACAATACCGCCTCCGCCTGGCGCTTGCCTTCCTTGTAGCTGTAGTCCCTGCTTTCATTCATCATGACCGGGTATCTGTAAGGATCAAAGTCTTCTTCCCTCACCGGATGATCCGCAAAATCATATACCGACAACGTGGAGGTCAGCACATATTGTCCTACACGTCCGGCAAATAAATCCGCTGCTTGTCCCGCTTCTTCCGGCGTATAACATATATTATCATATACGATATCAAAATCCTGGCTCCCCACTGCCTGCTTTAAGCTTTCCGGATCTTTCCGATCCGCGGCAAGCCGCGAAACGGCACCCCCGAATGGATCCTGGTGTTGTCCGCGCGTCAAAATCGTAACGGCATCGCCGTTAGCCACCAGCCGGTTAACCAGCCTTTTGCCAAAAAAGCGGGTTCCGCCCAATACTAATATCTTTGCCATTTATAATTCCTCCCTACCAGGAAATAAGTATATCGTTAATAAAAACGATTCTTACTACACCCTTAACCATTCAAATAGGTTTCCTGTCCTTTTTTCTCCATCCGTATCGCAGACTCCTTCTTTTCTCCTATTTAATATTATGCAGCCGCCTGCCTCGGAAATTAAAAAAACCGACCCAGCATTTAAGCTGGGTCGGTTTCAAGGTCATGACTCGGATATCATGGCATGATCCGCTCTCGGCACACCGAAATTCGGCGTACCGTCTTCATTCCACCGGATGATCTGTACGCGCGCATGGCGGTTCGGATCATATAGCGGATCACCCACGATCTCCTTGTAACTACGGGCATGGTAAACCAGGATATCCAGCAGGCCGTCCTCGGAAACCGTGAAGCTGTTGTGTCCCGGCCCGTATTGGCCATTGGCTTCCGATGTCGTAAATACGGGGAAGGGTGATTTCACCCAGGAGCCCGGATCCAGCAAATCGCTGTCCTCATCGGCCGTCAATAGGCCCATCGCATAGTTATGGTCCGTGGCGCTTGCCGAATAGGTCATGAATATGCGGCCGTTTCGCTTCAGAACGGCGGCTCCTTCATTCACCAGATAGCCGATCTTCTCCCAATCATATTCGGGAACCGATATGCAAACCTGTTCCCCTGTCAGGGTCCAGGGATTTTCCATCAAGGAGATATAGAGATTCGAGTTGCCCGGAATGGCCGGATCTTTCTGGGCCCATACATAATATCGTTGCCCCTTATGCTCGAACGTGGTTGCGTCCAGTGCAAAAGACTCCCACTTCGTGATCACTTGTCCCTTCTCCACCCATTCCCCTTCCAGCGGGTTCGCCGAAGCGTTCTCCAACACGAACATGCGGTGATCAAACAACCCGTCCCTCGTTTCGGACGTATGGGCCGCTGCGTAATACACGTACCATTTGCCCTCTATGTGATGAAGCTCGGGCGCCCATATATTAGCGCTCATCAAACCCGAATCATGCTTGCGCCAAATCGTTAGGCCTTCCGCAACCGCAAGCCCTTGGATCGTTTCCGAGCGTCTAAGCTCGATCCGGTCATATTCCGGCACGGAACCGGTAAAGTAATAAAAACCATCGCTATGTTTATAGATCCAGGGATCTGCCCTCTGCTCGATCAGGGGATTTTTTATATATAATTCAGTCATGGTGACGACTCCTATACCTTGTAGTTTGACTTCGTTAGCTTTCGGTTTACTTGCTCTTCATTTCCGTTCTTCAAAAAACTATCCTTTGATACCCGCGTTTAAGTTGATCGACTGCACAAAATATTTCTGGGCAAACAGGAACAACAGCAGCGTCGGAATGATGGCCAGGATCGCGGAACCCATCAATTGTCCGATCATGCGATAATTACCGTAGATGTCCTGCAGCAGCAGCAATCCTGCCGTAACCGGCATCTTCTCCACGTCGGTATACACGATGACCGGCCAGAGGAAATCATTCCAGGAACCCGTGAATGAAAACAGGCCGCATACAATCAACACAGGCTTCATCAGCGGCAAAATGATAGAATAATAGATTCTAAAGTCACCCGCGCCGTCCACGCGTGCCGATTCGTCCAGATCCTTGGGAACGCCCATCATGAATTGTCTGACCAAGAAAATGTTTCCCATGCCTGCCAAGCCTGGAATAATCATCGCCCATGAGGTGTTTACCCACCCCAGCGCATCTATGATTTTGTAGGACGGAATCAGGTTCACGACTCCGGGAAAGAAGGAAATCCCCAGCAAAGTAAAGAACAAGGTGTCTCTTCCTTTAAAGTTCATGCGGGAGTACCCGTAGCCGGTGATGGAAATGACCACGATCACCAGCAGCGTATGCATCGTTGCGATAAAGACGGAGTTCATCAACCAGCGCAGGATCGGGGCCGTCGACGTATTTTGCAGGATCGTGACATAATTATCGAATATCCAGTTGTCGGGCAGCAGACTGAAACCGCTGGATACGACCTCCGCCTGGGACCGGAACGATGTGGTAATGCCAAAGATGACCGGAATCGCCCATATCACGCACAACAGGATGAGGAATGTATAAGCCATATATTTGGACACGCTAATGTTGGTTGAAGCCTTCTTCGGACCGGAGCGGGCAAGCTTAGTATCCGCGTTCGCTTCATGTACTACCGGGTTCGACATTGCACAGTACACCTACCTTTTATCGTTTCCGTCGTTTGCAAGCAGAACATGCCGCTAGGACGCGTTTCGGTTCATCATATAATATTGAAGGGCTGAAATGACCAGAATGACCAGTCCGAGCAGCACCGCCATCGCGGATGCCATGCCGGCAATGGATTCCCCGTGGCCGAAGGCCAGCTGGCGAATATACATCATCAATACCGTCGTGCTCTGTCTGGGTCCTCCGTCCGTCATCATTAATGGCTGACCGAATACGTTGAAAGCTCCGGCGGTCGTCATGACAAAGGTATAAATCAGCGGGAAACGAATGGAGGGCAGCGTAATGCTCGAAAATCTGCGGACGGGCCCCGCTCCGTCCATCTCGGCCGACTCGTACAAATCCTTGGATACTCCGCTGATGGAAGCCCGGTAGATGATCATGTTTCCACCGACTCCGCCCCAAACCGTAATGACAATAATGATCAGCCAGGCATAAGGCTGGTTGGCGGCCCAGACCGTTTCGGAGCCGAAGACGTTGTTCGTGATCCCAAGCTGCTTGTTAAATATCAATGACCAGATCAGTGCCGCTGCGGAAATCGAAATTAATCCGGGAATATAGAGAATGGATTGAATGACGTTTTTCATTTTTACTTTTTTGTGTTCGAGCGACACCGCGATCATTAACGGGATAACGATTAATATCGGTACGCTCAGAACTACGAAGATCAACGTATTTTTTAATCCGTTCATAAATTGGGTATAGAAGGTGGACTCCGCATCAAACAGAATCGTTTTATAGTTGGCCAGGCCGACCCATACCGGGTCATTGATCAAATTCCATTGCGTAAATGAAGCATAGATCCCGTATAGGGTCGGTAATAGAATAAACACGATGAATAGAATCAGATGGGGACCTACAAAGAAATAAGGTGTCAGCGACTTCTTTTTCATACCCTTTCATTTCTCCTTTGGAAAAGAAAAGCGCCATGAGGTTTGGACGCTTTTCTTTTTTTCAATCGGCTCTGCCTTCATTTACTTTGCGGCACTGTTGCCTTCTGCGATTTTATCCTCTACGAACTTCTGCATCGTCGCCAGGGTTTCGTCGATATCGACGTTGCCCCGTACAATATCCGCTGCATATGTATCTACGGCCTCGGCAACATATGGATAGTACTCGTAAGTGTAAATGTACAAGGATTCAATTTCTTTTTCGTTGGACGTGAAGAATGATTGAATATAGTTGTTGTAGTCCGGACTCTCAATGACTTGTTTACTCGCTACGATCTGACCCGCTTTTGCCCACTCGATCGAGTGTTGGCGAATGAACTCCAGGAATTGGCCGATGGCCTGCTCTTTTTCATCCGTTCTCTTCTCGTTCTTCAGCATGGAGAACAGGTGGGAGGATGCTCGGTTTGTATATTTATCCGCACTCGTCGAATAAATGTTGGTTACGCCAAAGTCAAGGCCGTCAACCGCGGCATGGGCCGTCGAGCTCCACGTGCCGTCTGTGGAGAATAAAACGTTTCCAGCTTGGAACATCAGGTAGCCGTCTTCGCCAAATGGTGTCATTAAACCCGCGTCGGCTATTTTCTTAATCTCCGTAAATGCCTGCTTCATGGCTTCCGTATTGACTGCAGGCTTGCCGTCTTGCTGGATGTCTCCGCCCAGATTCTGTATTTGAGCCAACACAACCCAGCCCAACAGCGCGTCATTGACCACGTAATCGCCCTCATCCAGCTTGCCTTGCAGCGACAACATTTCATCGATGGTCACGACATCGTCATCCAGGAAACTTTCAACATTGTATTTCTTGAGCAGATTTTTGTTGTAGTACATCGCGTTGCTGTGGATATCAAGCGGTACCGTATATTGGGTGCCTTCCACGTTTCCGGTTGCCCAGGCCTGCGGCAGATAATTGTCCTCTTTCAATTCCGGCTGCGCTTGCATGACTGCCGTCATCGGCTCCAACACGCCCTGCTTAACGAAGCTTGGAACGCGGTCCGCGTGGATGATGGAAAGATCGGGAACGCCTTTGCCGGAATTAATAACGGTGGATATCTTCGTATACATGTCGGAAGTGATGACATGCTTCACTTTATACTCGGGATTGGTGGCATTGTAATCCTTAACGAGCTGATCCATGTAAGCCCCGTCATCACCCGTCAATGGCGTCCAGAAGGTAATGGTGTTCTTGTCGCCGTTTCCGCAACCTCCCAGTACCGCTACCGCTAACAATGCAAGTATCAGTGAAACCCCCATTTTTTTCTTCAACAAACTCTCCTCCTATTACTAATCATTTGGTTAATCATTCACCGGCCAGAATCATGAAAACGATTAACTTTGGTTCAGTATACACTCGCACTGAAAGCGGTGTCAATAACTTATATATAAATCTTAGTTATCATTTTTATATTCGATTAACCTTTTGATTAATTATATTGTTGAGAAAATGTGTGTTTAAACGCCAAGATTTATATACAGGTTAATAATGCCTGTGTTATGATGCATATTAGTTAATAATTGAAAAACTTGTTGAAAGAAGTGGTCATATGCAATTGGAAATAGACAAGTCATCGCTTGTGGTTTACGAGGCTTTGGCCAGCGAAGTTCGCATCAAGATTATTCAGCTGCTCTCCAAAAACAAAATGAACATCAAAGATTTGGCGCAGGAGCTTCAAATCAGCAGTCCGATCGTGACGAAGCATATTAAAAAACTAGAAGATGCCGGCATTATCCGAACAGAGAAGGTGCCGGGAAAATCGGGGCAGCAGAAAATTTCGATCCTGAAGGTGGATCACATTGAAATCAACTTCCCCAAAAAGATTTTCCATTCCTTTGCTTCTTATGAAGCCTCGGTGCCGATCGGGCATTACACCGACTATGACCTGAAGCCTACGTGCGGCCTTGCTACCGAGAAGGAGTTCATCGGACGGGTTGACGAACCCAAGTACTTTATGGATCCCAAGCGCGTGGATGCGGAAATCCTGTGGTTTACCGAGGGGTTCATCCAATACAACATCGCCAACTTTCTGCAAAAGGATGAGAAGCTGCAGCAATTCGAAATCAGTTTGGAGATATCGTCCGAGTTTCCTTTTTCCAATGATGTGTGGCCGTCGGACATTACGTTTTCCCTGAACGGAATGGAGCTCGGCACGTGGACGAGCCCAGGGGATTTTGCGGATACGCGGGGGAAATATACGCCTGAATGGTGGCCGCACAACATCAACCAATACGGTCTGCTGAAAACGATTCGGATTACCAGCCACGGCACGTATATTGATGGCGATCCACTCTCAACCGTCTCCGTGGACGACCTGAATTCGGCATGTGATCGCTGGACCTTTCGTATCGAAGTCAAGGAAGACGCGAAGCATGTTGGAGGCGCTACGTTATTCGGCAAGAAATTCGGAAACCATGCCCAGGATATCCAGTTCAAAATGTATTATCTGTGAGGAAATCGATGGTACGGCAGCACCGGAAGGAGATTACAGGGTGGTGATGTAATCTTAGTAAAAAACAAACCAGCCGCTGATCCGGCTGGTTTGTTTGTGCTGATGAATTCCGTCCTGAAACATAAAATCACTCCTTCACAGGTTACGGTAGCCGCAACCAATAAAGGAGTGATTTCAATAAATCGCTCAAGTAGACATTTAGGTGTGCAACGTCCATGTCCCTAAATCCCTTCCTCTTAGTCCTTACCCTTTCAAGAGACCTTATGCTCGATCCGAAGCTTGTCTGCCACCATGGCAATGAACTCGCTGTTGGTCGGCTTCGATTTGCTGATGTTAATGGTGTAGCCGAACAAGTGGCTGATGGAATCGATGTTACCGCGCGTCCAAGCCACTTCAATGGCATGCCGGATCGCCCGCTCCACTCGGGATGGCGTTGTTTTGAACTTCTCAGCGATGGCCGGATACAGCGTTTTGGTAATCGCGCCAAGTATTTCGATATTGTTGTATACCATGGTAATGGCTTCGCGCAGATATTGATATCCCTTGATATGAGCCGGAACGCCGATTTCATGGATAATGGAAGTGATATTCGCGTCCAAATTCTTGCCCTTGCCCATAGGAACCACATTGGATTTCATGCTTGTAAACGGAGTGCCGGAGGAAATGCTGCTCGGCGAACCCACGAGCTGTCGAATGCGGCTGGCGAGCACCTCCATGTCAAACGGCTTTAAAATATAATAGGAAGCACCCAACTGCACCGCGCGCTGCGTAATATTCTCTTGACCGAACGCCGTGAGCATAATGACTTTCGGCTGCGGAGACAGATTCATGTCGCGTAAACGCTCGAGCACCCCAAGCCCGTCCAAATGAGGCATAATAATATCAAGGATCAGTACGTCCGGTACTTTTCCGGATTCCTCAATCATGCTCAGTACTTCTTCGCCATTATAAGCGATTCCGGATACCACCATATCTTGTTGATCCGAAATGTATTCGCCGAGCAGGTTTGTAAATTCACGGTTGTCGTCTGCCAATAATACCTCAATCTTTTGCAATTCGTGCTCCTCCTTTATCAGATCAGTTGTTATTTTAGAACATTTTTCTGTTTATAAAGTTTTCGACATGCTTATTTAAATTCCTTCTGTCGAAAATTATTTTTCTTTATTTTTTTTTGAAGTTGATTTATAATTAAATATTTTGTTTCAAATTAATCTCTATTTCGTTCTTTTACGACAAAAAATCTCAAGGCATTAACCTGCCTTAAGATTTTGAGGTGTTGATTCTGTAGATTGTAGTACGCCGGAATCTTGAAGCATCCACTCGATAAAGCACCCATATCCCGACTTAGGGTCGTTTACAAACACATGGGTTACCGCTCCAATCAGCTTGCCGTCCTGAACGATGGGACTGCCGCTCATGCCCTGCACGATCCCGCCGGTTTTCTTAAGCAGCCTTGGATCGGTAATGCGCAGCACCATTCCTTTGGTCGCTGGAGCGTCCTGTTTGGAGACGTGAACGATCTCCACCGTAAAGCGTTCGACTTCCTGGCCTTCAACGACGGTTAATATTTCAGCGGGACCTTCCTTCACCTCATGGGAAAAAGCAACGGGAATCGGCTCCTGATACAGTCCGTGATCCGGAAGCTGATTCATTTTACCGAAAATGCCGAAATGGGTATTGCGCTCGACATTGCCTAAAATCTTGCCGTCTTTGGTGAAGGTTGCCCTTTTCTCTCCGGGCTCGCCTTCTTCGCTACGGCTAATCGAGGTGACGTTGGATTGAACGATCTGGCCGCTTCCAACATCAATGGGGGTCTGAGTATTCATGTCGGTGATGACATGGCCGAGCGCTCCGTAGACCTTCTGGTGAGGCGCATAAAAGGTAAGCGTCCCTACGCCTGCTGCGGAATCACGGATATACAGGCCAAGGCGCCAGCTTTGATCCTCTTGGTCATAGGCGGGACTCAGCTTTGTTTTCATTACCTTGCCGTCCCGTTTAAAGGATATGTCCAGCGGCCGATTCGCTTTACCGGCCTTCTCGACGATCTCGGCAACCTTCGTGACATCGTTAAGCGGCTTTCCATCCATCGTTGTAAGCAGGTCGCCAAGCTTTAGGCCGGCAGCTTCGCCGGGAGACACTTTGGCCCCGTTTTGAACCCGTACCAGATGATGTCCGACCACCAGTATACCGGAGGATTTCACCTTGACGCCTATGGTTTGGCCTCCCGGTATGACTTTAAGTTCCGGCATCACTTTGACATGGACAGTCTTCAGAGGAATTGTACCGAATAATTTCAGGGTCACTTCTGCGTTTCCGCTTTGCTGGGGATTGAGCTGCAGCGGCTGTTTCAACGATACTTGAAGTTTCGATTCCCGGGAGCCGTTTAGCTGAAGGACATCCGGTCGATCGACTGAAGCGAGGGCTTGCACAGGCATGGCAACATCAAGTCGGGACTGCTGACCGGTAATCAATCTCAGTTCATCGGGCAATGAGGCAAAAGATTGGACAGGATCAGCAGTTCCAATGAAACAAAGAAGGAAAGCAAGAACGAAACCGAGCAGTTTTCTCCTGAGGTTGGGCTTCAATGGCTGTCACGCTCCCTTTTTCTTCTTTCGCTTGACGAAAAGGTGGTCGCCAATTGCGTACCTTTAAGTTACCCTGCCCTTATGGTTTTATAACTGTCAATCATTGACCCAAAGCCTTTCTGGAAGCCTTTTGCGCTGCCGCCAGATTGAGCATTTCTTGGGCATGATGAAGCGTCTTTTCGGTAATTTCGACTCCGCCAAGCATCCGGGCAAGCTCTTTTACACGCCCTTCTTCATTCAGGTTTTCTACTTGCGTCATCGTTCTGGAGGCTTCAAGCTTCTTCTCGATTAAATATTGATGATCCGCCATGCAAGCCACCTGCGGCAAATGCGTAATGGAGAATACCTGACAGGTTTTCGCCAGCAAAAACAGCTTCTCGGCAATCGATTGGGCAGCCCTTCCGCTGACACCCGTGTCGACTTCATCAAAGATTAAGACCGGTATTTGATCATGACGGGCAAATATACTCTTCATCGCCAGCATAATTCTGGACATTTCCCCACCCGAAGCAATTTTGGCAAGCGGACGGAGCGGCTCGCCCGGATTCGCGGAGATGAGAAATTCCGCCGTATCCATGCCTTGTCTCGTCAACCGGACTTTTTGGCCTTCATACTCGTAGCCGTTCGGATCCAGCTGCAATTCCAGGCGGACTTCCAGCGAGGTGCGTTCCATTTGAAGATCCTTCAGTTCTCCCTCGACTTGCCTAGCCAAGTCTTGCGCGCATTGCTTGCGGGCATGACTCAGCTCTTTCGCGCTTACGAGCAGCACGCTTAACAACTCGTCACGGCGCTGTTCCAACGCTTGAATAAATTCGTCCTTATTCTCCAGCATATCGGTTTCCTGCTGAATTCTCACGTAGTATTCCAGAATTTGCTCCACATTATCCCCATATTTTCGGCGCAAACCGGAGATCATATCTAGACGGAGCTCAATTTCATTGAGCCGTTCGGGATTGAATTCGATGCCGTCACGATAATCCCTTAATTGGAAGACCGCATCCTCAAGCTGATAATAAGCGGATTGAAGCTGCTCGACAAGCGGCTTTAATCCCTTCTCGTCGTATCCGGATACATCCTCAAGTCTGGACAAAGCCCTGCTGACGGACTCAAGGCCCGATGATCCGTACAACAGGTCGTAGGCTCCCGCTACGGAATCCATCATCTTCTCGCTGTGGGAGAGTTTGGTTCTTTCTTCGGACAATGCCTCGTCTTCGCCGGTTTTCAGCCCGGCAGCCGCGATTTCCTCCAGCTGGAACCGGTACATATCCAGCATTTGATATGCTTTCTGGCTGGTTTCCTGCAGGTCCTTAAGCTCTTTCTCCACTTTGCTGAATTCGCCGTAAAGCTCCTGGTATTTGCGCTTTGCAGGCCCTATGGTCTTATCCCCGTAAGTGTCCAGCAGGCTCATATGCTGCTCTGAACGCAGCAGGCTTTGATGCTCATGCTGTCCATGGATATTAATCAGCTTTTCCCCGACTTCGCGCAGCATGCTGAGGTTCAGCAGCTGTCCGTTAATACGCGACGTGCTTTTTCCTTGAGACGTCAGCTCTCTTCGAATAAGCAAGTGCTCTTCCGGATCCGCTTCAACCCCCAGCTTCTTGAGCGTACTCCATACCGGATGCTCCGCAGGCAGCTCAAACAGAGCCTCGATCTCCGCTTTGTCGCACCCGTACCGAATCAGCTCAGCCGAGCCGCGGCCGCCGGCAATTAAACCCAGCGCATCAATGATGATGGACTTACCGGCCCCGGTTTCCCCCGTTAGGACGTGAAATCCGGGATAAAAGTGCACATCCACGCTTTCTACGACAGCCAGGTTCCGAATGGATAGCGTGTTTAACATGTTTACCACCTCCGCTACTGCTAAAAAAATGATCGATATGTCACTACACCTGATTAGGAAATGAAATTTTTGATTTGGGACACCACATGTTCACCGTCTGCTTCCGTACGGCAAATCAGCAAGATCGTGTCATCCCCGCAGATGGTCCCCATGATCTGTGACCATTCCATGTTATCGAGCAGCACGGCAACCGAGTTGGCTGTTCCGGGCAAGCATTTCATGACCACAAGATTGCCGGTTCGGTCAATGTAAACAAAATTGTCGACGAGCGCTCTTTTGAGCTTCTGAACAGGGTTGTACCGCTGATCTGTCGGCATGGAGTATTTATATCGCCCGTCATCCGTAGGCACTTTTATGAGCAGCAATTCTTTAATATCCCGTGATATCGTAGCCTGAGTAACCTGAAAGCCTTCCGCGCGCAATGCGTCCACAAGCTCATCCTGCGTTTCAATATCCTGGTGGGTAATGATATCCCTGATTTTAATATGTCGTTGTCCCTTCATAAAGAGCCTCCTGAGTATTAACTGTTGTATTCATCATGACCAATCCATTCTTCGTCCGTCCAATCCATGCTTAAACGGTTAATGGTCCCCTCATTCACGTCGATGTAGAGGAGGCCCGCACACTCGGGATACAGCAGCAAAAACGGCATCAACCGATCGCGAATGCCGGAGCCTGTCCAATCCACCGGCATTCGTTCCCGCGCCAGCTTCACCATGTACAGTTCGCCGCTGTCGTCGGATGCAACGTAATCTATAAACAACCGACTTAAGATGGGCTTATGTCCCGTTTCAAACGACAAGTTTATTTTTACTTTACCCCCAACCACATCATATCCTTCTTGTTCAAGCATCCCAATGACTGGGTGATCTGGAATGTGCTCATTGATCGGGATGCCCGGCAGCCGGTCCGGTGATGGTGACATCAGCCAACGATTCAGCCTATAGCCGATAAGCAAGGCAATGACGACACCAAGCAATATCATTAATAACCAATCATAACGCTCATTCATCCTCTCACCTCGAATTTTGTATTCGCGGATGAGAACATAAATTCCTCTTTTTCAGCAAAAGAAACCCATCATTTCGATGAGTTTCCTGTGAATGTATGAGCCGCTTGCGTGACGACGGTGTCAATCCATTGACTCAATGGGACAGAAGTTTGTCCATCTTCCTGAGTCGGTTCTTCCGAGCTTTCAGATGCCTCCGGCTCTAATCGCCAGTGGGCCAGGAATTCAATATTTCCTTCCCCTCCCGTTATCGGAGAGAACGTAAGGTTTTTCAGCTTGAATCCAAGGCCGTCCGCAAAAGTCAGCACCTGCGTTAAAACGTCCTTATGGACCTTCGGATCCCGAACCACCCCGGATTTACCGACCTTCTCCCGCCCCGCCTCGAATTGAGGTTTGATCAGGGCCGCTACATCTCCCGGTTTACCCAGCAGCATCTTCAGAGGCGGCAGTATAATGCGAAGCGATATAAACGAAACATCTATGCTCGCAAAATCAGGCAGAGGACCGTTCAGGTCCTCCGGCGTCATATAGCGAAAATTCGTTCGCTCCATGACGCATACGCGTTCATCGTTACGCAGCGACCAATCCAGCTGGTTATAACCAACGTCGATCGCGTACACATAACTGGCCCCATGCTGGAGCGCGCAATCCGTAAAACCGCCTGTCGATGATCCGATATCCAGCATCGTGCGTCCCTTCATGTCGAGGCCGAACGTACGAATCGCTTTCTCCAGCTTTAGTCCGCCTCGGCTGACATAAGGATGAACCGAGCCCTTGACTTTCAATTCGGACGTCCTCGGAATTTTCATGCCGGCTTTCTCGATCCGTTCGGTTCCGGCATAGACCAGACCCGCCATAATCGCGGCTTTTGCTTTTTCGCGACTCTCATAATAACCCTGCTCCACGAGCAGGACATCAATTCGTTCCTTCTGAGATGAATCCATATTATACTCCCGATCGTTACTAAGACATAAAACTTCTTTTGCCGAGTACGGCGGTCCGAGCATTCTTCAGGCTCCGGATTTCCTGGCAAACCCCTTCCAGCGTGAGACCTACTTCCTCCCGCTGCTGCGGAATGCTTCCATGCTCGATGAACCGGTCTTCGATCCCCATCAAGGATACGACCGCATCATGGATTCCCTGCTCTGCAAAATATTCCAGAACTGCGCTCCCCAAACTGCCTGCTTGCGAGGTTTCCTCCAGAACCAGCATCGACGTTCCCGTCTTCGCCATATTCCCCAGCATATCTCCGTCAAGCGGTTTAAGGAAACGGGCATTCACGACTTCTACCGCAATGCCTTCCCGTTTGAGCTGCTCCGCCGCTTCTTCGGCCAGCTGAACCATCGGACCCGAAGCCAGGATGGCATACCCTTCGCCGGGACGGACGACTTCCCAGGTTCCGATTGGAATGGGCACCAGCTCAGTGTCCATCGGAACGCCGCGTACATTGTTCCGAGGGTAACGGTAAGCAATCGGTCCTTCATTATAATCAAGCGCCGTCTTCATCATGTGACGAAGCTCATTCTCGTCTTTTGGCATCATGATGACGATATTCGGGATATGACGCATGAAGGCCACATCGTATACCCCTTGATGCGTTTCGCCGTCTGCACCGACAAAGCCGGCACGGTCAATCGCAAACATCACGTTGGCGTTATGGCGGCAAATATCATGCACGATTTGGTCGTACGCACGCTGCATGAACGTGGAATAGACCGCGAACACGGGTTTCATGCCTTCCATGGCCAGAGCCGCGCACAGCGTTGCCGCGTGCTGCTCGGCAATCCCGACATCGATCATGCGGTCCGGAAATTTCTTGCTGAACGGGATCAGGCCCGAGCCGCCCGGCATCGCCGGCGTAACGGCGACGATGCGTTTATCCTGTTCCCCCAGCTCGACCAAAGTCTGTCCGAACACTTCCGTGTACATCGGATTGCCTACTGCCTTAAGCACTTGGCCGGATTCAATCTTATAAGGGGTGATTCCGTGCCATTTATGCGAATCCGATTCGGCTGGACGATATCCCTTGCCCTTGGTAGTTACGGCATGGATCAGCACGGGACCATCCACATTGTCCGCCTGCTTCAATGTATCGATCAGTTTGTTCAGATCATGTCCGTCCACAGGCCCGAGATACGTAAAACCAAGTTCCTCGAATAAAACACCCGGAACCATCATATATTTAAGGCTGTCCTTCATCTTCTCTGCCGTTTTCGCGAGTTTGCCGCCGATGGCAGGGATTTTCTTCAAGACCATCTCCACTTCGTCTTTGGCACGAAGATAAAAACGGTCCGAACGGATCTTGCTTAAGTAGTTATGCATAGCACCGACATTCGGTGCGATCGACATTTCATTGTCATTCAGGATGACCATGAGCTTCTTCTGCTCGTGGCCGATATGGTTTAGCGCTTCAAACGCCATGCCGCCTGTAAGGGCTCCGTCCCCGATCATGGCGATAACCCGATTGTCTTCGCCTTTCAGATCCCGGGCCATGGCCATGCCCATTGCGGCAGACAGCGAGGTGCTGCTGTGACCGGCTTCCCAGACATCATGCTCGCTCTCGGACCGCTTGACGAAGCCGCACAAGCCTTTGTATTTGCGGAGCGTATCGAATTTATCCATCCGTCCGGTCAAGATCTTGTGTACATAGGCTTGATGGCCCACATCGAAAATCATCTTGTCACGAGGGCTGTCAAAGCAATAGTGCAAGGCCAGCGTGAGTTCAACCACTCCCAGATTCGGTGCAAGATGGCCACCGGTAACGGACAGCTTTTCGATTAGAAAATGACGGATTTGTCCCGCTAAATCCTCGAGTTCGTCCACCGATAGATTTTTAAGTTGTTCTGGTTGTTTGATATTTGGAAGAAGCACGAAGAATCTCCCCGCTTTCCTTGATTAAGTTTACGTTACTAAGCCGATAGTAATTCAGCCATTAACAGACATTATATCACAAAAAAACCGTTTGCATGTAGCGCGCGCTTAGTGGTCCCGGGCCATCAAGAAATCCGCGATCTCCAGCAGCCTTGTAGGGTCGGCGAAGTTCCCTTCGGAAATGACCCGCTTGGCTTCTGCCGTCAGTCGCTCGACTTCATGCCTCGATGCGTCCAAACCGATGAAGTACGGATAGGTCACCTTTTCCTGCTTCACATCGCTTTGTACCGGCTTCCCGAGCTTGGACTCATCTCCGACGAGATCCAGGATATCATCTTGAATCTGAAAAGCAAGGCCGATATGATGCCCGAAGGTACGCAAGGATTCGATCTGGGAGTCGGAGCACCCGGCAACATGGCCGCCCGCCATCAGCGAGAACATGATTAGATCACTGGTCTTGTGCAGGTGAATATACTCAAGCTGCTCTAACGTCGTGATCCCTTGCTCCCCCTCCATGTCGGCCACCTGACCGCCTACCATCCCCCGCGGACCTGCATACTCCGCAAGATCCTCCACGATCGACAGCACGCGCTCTGCTGGAACCCCATGCTTTCGGGCAGCCTGGACGACGCTGTAAAAAGCATGCGTGAGCAAGGCATCCCCAGCCAAAATGGCGCTGGCCTCGCCAAACACCTTATGATTCGTCGGCTTGCCGCGGCGGTAATCATCATCGTCCATCGCCGGCAGATCATCGTGGATAAGGGAATATGTATGGACCATTTCCACCGCGCAGGCAACCGGAACGGCTGCTTCACGGCTGCCGCCGCCCGCCTCGCATGCCGCAATGACAAGCAGCGGACGCATTCGCTTGCCGCCTGCCATTAAAGAATACGACATGGACCGCGAAAGGGTTTCAGGAACTTTCCAGCCTGACGGAAAAAGATTCGTGAACTCGCTGTCCAGCCTGTCACAAATTTCATTCATATATTGATGGATCGTAAGTCTGTTATTCACCCAGTTCACCTGTCTCATCCAGCGTCCCGCCGAATGGCTTCCGCTTCAATTCTCCGCCTTCTTCCACGATCATTTCGATTTTCTGCTCGACCTGCTCCAGCTTTTTGCTGCACATCTGCGACAGCTTCATGCCCTGTTGAAATAAATCGATGGCTTTTTCAAGCGGCACATCTCCGTCTTCCAGCTGCTCAACTATCGTCTCCAGCTGAGCCATCGCTTCTTCGAAGCTGATCTCCAGTGTTTCATTCGCCAATCTCTTCATCCTCCTTCATTCCCCACACTTGACATTGCAGCTGTCCATCGTTGACCCTTACGTTCACCAAATCACCTAATTGCACGTCTTCTATCGATTTGACAAGCTTTTGCTCTTTCTCGTCATACACGAGACTGTATCCTCTCGACATGATCTTCAACGGGCTGAGCGCATCGAGATGACGCATCTCGGTTTGCAGCTGCGACATCTTGGACTTCATGATCGACTGCATCGCATTCATTAACTGCCGGTTGGCCTGCTCTTTCCTTTTGGCGGCGAACTCCGCTTGAGTCCGCGGATTATATCGGATCAGGCCCTGGTGCAGCGATTTTTGATGCTGGCGGACCAGGGAAAGCCTGGATTTCAGGTGGCCCTGCAGCCGCTGGGACAGCATGTCCAGCCGTTCGGCATGCTGAAGCATATACCGGCGGGGATGTACCAGGACCGGGGATCGCTGAAGCGATATCAAACGTTCCCGGCTCCGCTGAAGGCGCTGCTGCAGCCCCTGATTCAGCTGGCGCTGTCTTTGGGCAAGCTGCCCTCTCAGTTCTGCGCTGCTCGGAACCGCAAGTTCCGCTGCGGCCGTTGGCGTGGCGGCTCGAAGATCCGCGACAAAATCGGCGATCGTAAAATCCGTTTCGTGCCCGACGGCTGAAACGATTGGAATATGGGATTGATAAATGGCCCTTGCAACGATCTCTTCATTAAACGCCCAGAGTTCTTCCAGTGATCCGCCTCCGCGCCCAACGATTAGCACATCAGCCTCTGCCATGTCGTTCATCGTCCGAATGGCCTTGACGATCGAAGGCGCAGCCCCTTTGCCTTGAACCAGCACCGGATACAAAATGGCGTTCGCCTGAGGATAGCGCCTCCGGATCGTAATCATGATATCCCGCACGGCAGCCCCCGTTGGCGACGTGATCACGCCGATCGTCTTGGGATAGCGCGGCAGCGGCCGCTTGCGATCGGCGGCAAACAAGCCCTCTTCCTCCAGCTTCGACTTCAGCTGTTCATAAGCGAGGTACAAGCTGCCGATGCCGTCCGGCTGCATTTGGACGGCATAGAATTGGTACTGACCATCCCGTTCATACACCGACACATTGCCCCGCGCTATGACGCGCGACCCTTCCTTGGGGATAAAAGGCAGCCTCTGGTTATGAGTCGCAAACATGATCGCACGGATCCGGCTGCCTTCGTCCTTTAAGGTAAAGTACATATGTCCGCTGGAATGATGGGTAAAATTCGATATCTCGCCACGGATCCATACGTCGGATAGCCTGGAGTCGCCTTCCATCTTCATGCGAATATATCGGTTTAAATCCTTAACGGATAATACTCGTCCTGGATCGGCCGTCTTCATGTCAGGCCAGCCCATTCAGCCTTTTGGCGGCTATCAGTGTATTCTGCATGAGCATCGTGATGGTCATCGGTCCCACGCCTCCGGGAACCGGAGTAATCGGGCCGGACACTGCCTTCACGCTCTCAAAGTCAACGTCCCCGGCAAGCTTCCCGTTCTCCAGGCGGTTCATGCCGACATCGATAACGACGGCACCGGGTTTCACGTAGCTGGCATCAATCATGTTCGCTCGGCCGATCGCCACGACCAGGATGTCCGCTTGACGCGCGATTTCCGCCATATTCCCCGTTTTGGAGTGGCACATCGTAACGGTCGCGTTCTCGCGCTGAAGAAGAAGAGATACCGGTTTGCCGACGATATTGGATCTCCCGATCACGACCGCATGTTTGCCTGCAATCTCAATGCCTGTCCGCTTGATCATTTCGATCACGCCGGCCGGCGTGCATGGCAGGAGACTGTCATCGCCTATTACGAGGTTACCCACATTAACCGGGTGGAAACCATCCACGTCCTTCTCCACCGCAATCGCATCGATGACGGCCTTTTCCTCGATGTGTTTAGGCAAAGGTAGCTGGACCAGGATCCCATGGATGGATTCCTGGGCATTGAGCTTGTCCACAAGCGCGAGCACTTCGTTCTGGCTGGAATCCGCGGGCAGACGATGCACCTCGGAATAAAAGCCCAGATCGTGGCACGCTTTCTCCTTGTTGCGAACGTAGACATGCGAAGCCGGATCATCTCCTACAAGTACAACAGCCAAACCAGGACGTACATTCTGCTTGGACAATTGTTCTACTTCTAACGCAATCCCCTTGCGAATTTCTTCCGAAATCTGTTTTCCGCTAATAATCGTTGCTTCTGTCATCCTGATCTCTCCTCCATTATGATTGAATCATTACGTTTCAAGCTGGGCATGAACATGCGTGCAGATTTAGGACTGACGCAGCTTCACCTTGACTTGATCCAGCTCTTGAATCATCCGGCCCAGTACGCCGTTGACGAACTTGCCCGATTCCTCGGTTCCGAAATGCTTGGACAGTTCGATCGCTTCGTTAACCGCCACTTTCCCGGGCACGTCATCGCGATAAGTCAGCTCGTACACGGCCAGTCGCAGGATTTGACGATCCACGCGGGAAAGACGGCTTACCTGCCAGCCTTTCAAATAATGAGCGAGGAGATCGTCAATCGAATCCTTGGATTCCCATGTTCCGTTGACCAGCTGCAGCACATATTCCTTCATTTGAACCTCGTCGCCAATGACCCGCTCGGTCTCATTCTCTTCGGCCGCTTCGGAGAGCAGCATCGACACGGCTTCCATGCTGTCGACTTCGTTCATCTCCATCTGGTAAAGGCTCTGAACGACAATCTCTCTAGCTACACGTCTTTTCATTATGTTCCTCCTGTGGACCCTGCCGAATCCATTTTTCTAATTAGTATGATCCATTTGCCGTCAAGACTTGACAACAATTAAACGCCAAAAAAAAACCTGTGAATATCTCTCTCCGCAAAAAAGGCGCACTACACCTGTCCTCAGCATTTTTTCCGGAGAAAGCATATCACAGGGTTCATTTAAACGGCCGCCAGCGCTCGGAAAGCCAACGTCCCCATTCCTGAAAGTGGAAGATGGAGCCCTGGTTCAGATCCTTGCGCTTGCCAAATATATAGCCGATAAATACCACTAATGCAAAGAACAGCATATCCCAAAAACCGGATAATAAATAAATCAGTCCGCACACAAGCCCGCCGGCCACCCCGGCAATTCTTCCTCTGTGACTCTCCCATATTTCTTTCCAAGGCATTTGGGAAGCTCACCTCTATTCCACGCGGCTCTTGAAGCTTGGTGCCTGAACCACGTTAGCAATATATACGGATACGGATGATACGGGTATTCCTGTTGTATCTTCAACGAAGTCGTGCACCTGCTTCTGCACTTCGGTAGTCAGCGTAGGAATGGATTCCTCGCCATCAACCACGGCGCGAATCGCAATATCAAGACCCGACTGGGATACCTTGATCCGCGATTTCAGATCCTTCACTCCGCGGACGCGAGAAGCCGCCTTCAAGCAGAGATTCTCGATCGTCTCCACGGAGATTTGGATATCGCCGAATTCCGTTCGCTGATCGATGGAGTTCAGGTTCGAGCGATCGCGCCTGACGGAGATGTAGAAAAAACGGATGCTCAGCAAAAACAAAACCGCAGCTACGATAATTCCAGCCCAGAAAAGGCGTTGCTCCTGAACATTCGTTAATTCGTAAGGAACAGCGCCACTCAACAGGAGGATGGCAACTACGGATATAACACCGATACTTAAGCTGTAGATAAACAGCAAAAGTCTGTCCATGATTTTGGCCACGATTCAGCACAGCCTCCTTAAATTAGATTAAACCCTCGACATCGCTGCCCAGGGCTAGCCTGAAACTATTCTATTTGACGCGTTGAGCCAAATCCAATTCTTCCGTCTTCTCCACGGATTTCATGAAATGGACGTCATGAATATGTACATTGACTTCAATCACCGTAAGCCCTGTCATATTCTCAATCGAACGTTTCACGTTGCGCTGGATTTCCCCGGCAACTTCCGGAAGACGATGGCCATATTCCACGATGACGGATACGTCAACGGCAGCTTCCCGTTGTCCGACTTCCACTTTAACGCCCTTGGATAAATTCTTGCGTCCGAGCAGCTCCGCAATGCCGCCTGCAAAGCCTCCGCTCATCCCCGCAACACCGCGTACCTCGACCGTAGCGAGTCCGGCGATGACTTCAATTACTTCCGGTGCAATCTGAATCTCACCGATATCTGTACGTTCAAATTCTGTAGGCAAAGTTTCCGCCATTGTCTCAACACACCTTTCAGAATAAGTTAGCGGATGCACCCGAACTGCATAACGCATGCGCTCTTATTACTCATACTATACCATTTGGCCAAGTTTATGACAAACTTGGCCAAAGGTTTTAAATCTCATTTTCTTCCAAAAACTTAATATCGAAGTCGCCCTTCAAGAAGGTAGGATGCTTCAGCAGTTTCTGATGGAACGGGATGGTCGAATAGATCCCTTCAATCTCGAATTCAGCCAAAGCGCGTTTCATCTTCGCGATCGCTTCATCGCGGGTCGGCGCCCATACAATGAGCTTGGCAATCATCGAATCGTAATAAGGCGAAATCGTGTACCCGGGATATGCCGCGCTGTCCACCCGCACGCCAGGACCGCCCGGAGGCAAATAGAATTGAATGGTACCCGGTGCAGGCATGAAGCCCTTGTCCGGATTCTCGGCATTGATCCGGCACTCGATAGACCAGCCGTTAATGACGACATCCTCTTGACTGAAGGAAAGCGTGTTGCCTTCAGCAACGGAGATCATTTCCTGAATCAGGTCCACGCCGGTTACCATCTCCGTTACCGGATGCTCCACCTGAATCCGCGTGTTCATCTCCATGAAGTAGAACTGTCCGTCCTGGCCCAGCAAAAATTCAAGCGTGCCGGCACCGGAGTAGTTTACCGCTTTTGCCGCGCGAACGGCGGCTTCACCCATTCGGCTGCGTACCTCTTCACTTAGCACCGGACAAGGAGCTTCTTCAACCAGCTTCTGTCTCCGGCGCTGCACGGAACAGTCACGCTCCCCGAGATGCACGGCGTTGCCGTGTTTATCGGCGATAATCTGAATCTCCACGTGCTTCATGCCGGTGAGATATTTTTCAAGATACACGCCAGCATTGCCGAAAGCCTTCTGGGCTTCCTGCTGCGCGTTCGTAATCTGTTTGATCAGCGATTCCTCATCCTCGGCGATTCGAATCCCCTTACCTCCGCCGCCTGCGGTCGCTTTGATAATGACCGGGTAACCGATGTCGCGTGCGAGCATGACGGCCTCGTCCAGATCCTCGACCAATCCGTCGGACCCGGGAATAACCGGAACCCCCGCATCCTTCATCGTTTGCTTCGCCACCGCCTTGTCGCCCATGCGGTTGATCGCGTCGGCGGAAGGACCGATAAAGGTAATGTTGCAGGATTCACAGATCTCCGCGAAATCCGCGTTCTCGGCCAAAAAGCCGTAACCGGGGTGAATCGCGTCACACTCGGTCAGCGTAGCCACGCTCATGATATTCGTGAAATTCAAATAGCTGTCTTTCGATAATGTAGGGCCGATGCAATAGGCCTCGTCCGCCAAGCGAACATGCAGAGATTCCCGGTCCGGCTCCGAGTATACGGCAACGGTTGCGATGCCAAGCTCCCGGCAAGCCCGGATGATACGGACGGCTATCTCTCCGCGGTTCGCGATAAGCACTTTTTGAAATGTCATGCAGTAACCTCCTTCGGACTCATACGACTCTCGTTCTTGGCGAGTCCCTCCATATTACTCCGGCTTCACCAGGAACAGAGGCTGCCCGAATTCTACAAGCTGACCGTTCTGCGCGAGAACCTCAACGATTTCGCCCTTGATCTCTGCTTCCAGTTCATTCATCAGCTTCATGGCCTCAATGATGCAGACCGTCGATTTCTCCGTCACCTTGTCCCCCGGGCTTACAAACGGTCCAGCCTCAGGCGATGGGGAACGGTAGAAGGTTCCTACCATCGGTGATACGATTTTATGTAATGAGCTGTTGCTATCCTCCGCTGAATCCTGCTGAGGTGCCGCTGCAGGAGCTTGATTCCCCGTATTCGGCTGTACGATCTGCGGTGCCATCACTTGCTGAGCCGGTATGTACGCTTGCGGCGCGGCCTGATAGTTGTTAACGACCTCGGCTGCATTGGGTTTCTTAATGGATAAGCGTGTACCTTCGCTCTCAATCTCCAGTTCATGCACGGAAGTTTGATCCACCAGCTTAATAAGTTCCTTAATTTCGTTTAATTTAAACATGATCGACGTTCACTCCTTCACTTTCTTGGAAGCCCTTGCTTAGGACAGTCAGTCAATAGCTTAGAGTATTATATCACAATCGAGCGAAATAGAAAGAGCCCAAGGCAATCCTTAGACTCTTTCGGGTTTATCGTATATCCGTGGTTTATGTTGAAATCTGCGGACAAGCTTATGGCGCAACATATTGGACGGTTACTTTATCAGGCGAAACCTTCAATTCCTTCATCACAAGACTGACGATGTCCGCCGCGCCTTTGGCATCGAGTTTCTCGCTCAGAACGACCACATTATATTTCTCGCTCTCTTCCTTTACTACGGCGTTTCCGAATTGCTGCTGCAGGGTTTCCTCGATGCTGAGAATGACTTCCTCTTTCGCTTCCGCCGCTTTCAGCTGCTGGGTAGCTTGCGCTGTTTCTTCCGGTTTATTTTCATGGTTGTCGATTTTTGTCATTAATTCATCGTATAATTTATTATTTTTTTGTGCGCGGTCCAGTTTATAGGAATCCAGCTGTGCGATTGCAGACGTTGCGTTCGCTGCCACTTCCTCCAGCACTTCTTTATCCGATTTTTTGCCGCTCGTGCTGCTGGTGTCCTTGGAAATCTCTGCTTCGTCCTTGCCGGTGCTGCTGGCGTCTTTGGATTTATCGGCTCCGTCCGTGGATTCCTTCACTTCCGGTTCTTGCGGCTTATCCGCTTCTCCGGCCGCTTTCCCTTGGTCATCCTGCTCACCTTGCGTTGCCTCTGCAGGATCCTCCGTGCCGGTTACGCCCGTATCCGTCGTTCCGGTCCCTTGCTCGTTGGCTCCGGAATCTCCGTCCGTGCCTTCTTCGAGAACTTCGTTCACAACCAGCTCGTCGCCTGCGGTTCCATTGGCTTCCTGTCCTGCGCCGGGCTTCTGACCGTCCACCTGCGTGCTCTCGGCAACCGGCGGCGCTTTCGTTCCCGAATCGTCCGTGAACAAGTAGTAGGCGGACAGGATGACCATTAAACTAAGCATGGATACTAACCATATGGTTTGTCTTTTGTTATTCATTTGAACTTTTCCTCCTTTAATTGAAAACCTGTGGCACGAATGATCGGATCATCCGCAGGACTTCGTTTATTACTGTTTGCGAGGGACAACGGATATGCGATAAGATGGAACGTTCAGACCCCGCTGGATCGCATCCACGATCAAGCTCTTTACGACTTCATTCTCGGCCCCCTTGGCTACGACGAGCACGCCGCGGACCTGAGGTTTGATCTTCTTGGTGACGATCGGCGTCTCTTCGCCCGAAGAGTCATAGGTGACGATCTGGCCGTCGCGCTGGTAACTCGTGACATGGCGTTTCCCCCCGTTGGCATCGGTTTCTTCCGTGAGTTCCTGCGTATCCTTCATATTTCGCTGCACCACCAGTTCTTCCGTAGATTCCACGGTCACCATGACATCCACGGACCCGACGCCAACGATCTGTTCCAGCATGGTCTTGGTGCGCATTTCGAAATCCTGCTCGATGCTTTCGAATTCACCGCCGCCGCTGCTGCTCGCAGCTCCCTGGGTTGTTGAGACCGCGGCGGTGTCCGGCGGCGGTTCGCGGCCGATATTCTCATGATCCAGCTTCTTGACATTGACGAAGGAGTTGAACAGCATGATCGCGACGCCGATCAGGCCAAGAATGATCAGCCACCTGAAGGTCTGCATCTTCCTAGCACCGCCGGCTCCTCCGCCAAGCCACTGCTCCAACCGCTTCAACCAATTTCCCATCATCCTCACCTCCGCTACAGCTTGTTATCCTGATCCTGCCCCGGTGCATATATCGTGATCAGCTCCGGCTCCAAATCCCACCGGCGGCTAATGTAGTCCCGAACCGGTTCTGCTCTGGCTTCCTGAGCTTTGCTGACTGCCTCTGCGTTTTCTTTTACTGCCGCCTTCCCATCCTTCTCCTCTGCCATGGAATCCACGTTCACCTGAACGGAATCCACCGGCGTTACGCCGATGGGACTTCTATCGTCTTCCCCTACTTCTGCATCCGCCGGCTCATCCCCAGCCAGCCTTACGTCAACGGAGCGTATCGCAGCGCCGGCATACTCCTTGCCCTGCCCGGCAACCGCGGCCAGCACCACCTTGACCTCTTGAACGGCTTCCCCCGTTTCCGCCGCGATCTCTTCTTTCATCACCTTGGCTAATTCATTGCCAGCCCATTGCAGGCTTTGACTCTGCTGCGTATCCTTGAGCTTTTCAGCCTGGGCCATGATATGCTCCAGCTGAATTTCCTCCGGCAGCCCCTTCTCCTGCCGCTCCAGTTCCATCGCCAGCTGGTTCTCCGGCGGATCCGTAATTAATGTAATGATGGGACTGAGCAGCGTGAGCAGTATCAACAAGCTCAGGACTAGCCTGGCGTAGCGTTCAAGCGCCTTCCCGGGCAGGATCAAATCAACGAAGGCCGCAAAGAGAACCACCATGATGACGCTTTTCAGCCAATCTCCAAGCCAGTCCATTCGTCATCCCTCCTAAGCTTTGGCGCCGCGTATCATCTGCCTCACCTCATCATGACGGTGATGTTGGCAGCCGTGAGCAGTATCGTTATGGCGAGAAAGAACATCAAGCTCACCGCGGCCAAGGCCGCGAAAACGTACAGCATCGTCTTACCGATCGTCTGGAGGCAGGTGCCGATCGGGGTATCGCCGAGCGGCTGCATGACGGCCGCCGCGACGTTATATATCAAGGCAAGCGTCAAGATCTTGATCGCAGGAAATGCGCAAAGGAACAAAATGATGATGACTCCCGCCAGCCCGATGGAGTTCTTAACTAGCAGCGAAGCCGAGATTACGGTATCCGTCGCATCTGCGAACATCTTGCCGACTACCGGAACGAAATTGCCGGTTACGTATTTGGCTGCCCGGATGGTTACGCCATCCGTAACCGAGCTGGTCAGCCCTTGAACGGAGATAACTCCCAGGAACACGGTAAGCAGCACACCCAGGACGCCCATCGAGATCCCGCGCAGCAGATTCCCAAGCTGGGTCAGCTTGTACTTTTCGGATAAGGAGCTAACCAGATGCAGCAGAGCCGAGAAGAATAGAAGCGGGAACACAATCGTGCTGATCAGCGTGCCTACCGTATGTACCATGAATATGACCAGCGGATGGGCCACCGAGACGGTGACGACATTGCCCATCGAGGCCATCAGCGCAAAGAGCAAAGGAAGCATGGCCATCATGAAATCGATCATTTGGGTGATGGCGTCCCGCGCATATCCGATCGCGATGCTGAAGCTGTTGACCGCGATGACCAGGACAACCATGTAACAGATCGTATAGGCTACCCGGCTCACTGTGCTTTTTTCGAAGGCCGTCTGCAGGTTCTCTAGAATCAAGCTCATAATGCTCAGCATGACGATGGTCGCCAGCAGCTTGCCGTTATAGAGCACCTCGTGCCACAGATATTTTCCGATACCGGACATAACCCCTTTGAAGCTCAGCCCGTCGCCGCCCGGCAGCAGCATATCCATCAGGGAGGGCGTCCTGCCATCCGGGAAGAACCCGCCGTAATCCTTCATGAGCCGGTCCCAGTATTTCTCGACCTGATCCGTTGGCAGCTGCTGCGTCTGCTGCTCGACCCATTCATCGGCCGGATTGGCGGCTGCGGTCGCACCGATCGTCCCGCTGAACCATCCGGACAGCAACAGCATCGGGATGAGTAGGCAAAACACGGCCAAGCCTCTTCGAAGTGTTGCTCCTGTCACCATGTCCCCCACCTTTTTTCAAGCCGGGAGGAGCTTCAGGACCGTCTCGATGATGATCCCGATAATCGGTACAGCGAGCACCAATATGAGCACTTTTCCCGCCAATTCTATTTTGGATGCGATCGATTCCTGTCCGGCATCTCGAACGATCTGTGCCCCCATCTCCGCGATATAGGCAATTCCGATGATTTTCAGAACCGTCTTCAGATAGATGATCTGAACGCCGGAATTCTCGGCCAGATCTTCCAGCATGGATATGACATTACCGATCTTTCCGATCAGGAACAGGAAGATGAGGAGCGATGTCGCCACGGCGAGAAGAAAGGCAAAGAGCGGTTTCTGTTCCTTGACAATCAAGATCAGCACGGTAGCGATGATGCCGAGTCCTACCACCTGGATAATTTCCATAAATGTCCACCTACTGGAATAGAAAAATACTTTTTATTTCCTTCAGCAAATCGTCTAGCAGCCTTACGACCATAAACAATACAACCACGAACCCGATGAGGGTCACCCAATGCGCCATATCCTCTTTCCCCATCTGTTTCAGGACGGTATGAATCATGGCAATGATGATGCCAATACCGGCAATCTGGAAGATCGCGTTCACTTCAATGTTCATTTCCCTTGGCACCTCGCTAAAAGATCAATATGACGATCAATGCTCCAATGAGCAGTCCCAGACTCTTGCTCATTTTTTCATATTTGACCTGGTCATCCCTTGCCGCTGCTTCTTCATGCTTGAGCTGTCCCACGGCCAGAGCGATATGTTTGATCTGGTCCTGTCTGTCACTGGTGCCAAGTACGCCGCTTAGCTGTTCCAACACCTCACGCTCGGCACTTTTCATCGAGGTTCGTCTCCAATATTCGCCAAGCGCCTTGCGGATGCTGTCTTGTGCGGATAACCCGTAATCGGGTCTCATGTAAAGCGCTGCGGTGGCCAACAAAGATTTGAGCGGTTCACGAAGGGAAACGCCGATTCGCTCCAGCGCGTCGGGCAGCGGCGTAAAGCCGTAGCTGATTTCCGTCTCCAGCCGTTGAAGCGCGAGAATAAGTTCTCGCAGCTGTCTGGGTCTTGCTGCGAATTGCTGGGCTTGGTAGAATCCGGCTAAGGTTCCTGCACCCAGCACGAGCACGGCCCCGACCAGTTTAAGCATAGGCATCACCTCCCGGCTGGCCGCTGATAGCCGTCTGAAGCGTTCGCTGGCCTCCGTCATACAGCTTGTATGATCGGTGGTCGCCCGCTCGGCTAAGAACCGCATACATTTCAAACATCCGGTTCTCCAGAAGTCCCGAGAGGGCGGGCCGGCCCCGCATGTCCTGAACGGATGAGCCATGCGCCGTTGCAATCACGCTGATGCCGGCATGCAAAGCCTCAATCACCGCTTCCGCATCCTCCGGCCGGCCGATCTCGTCCACAATGAGCACGTCCGGAGACATCGAACGGATCATCATCATCATCCCTTCGGCTTTAGGACAGCCATCCATTACGTCCGTGCGAGGGCCGACATCGAATCCGGGTACGCCGCGCAAACAACCCGCGATCTCGGAACGCTCGTCGATGATGCCCACCTTCATTCCCGGCCAATGCACGGACGAGTTTCCCCACTTGCCGTAGCTGATCTGTCTAGCGAGGTCTCTGAGCAGCGTCGTTTTGCCTTGCTGGGGCGGAGATAAGATCAGCGAGTGCATCACCCTTTTCCGTTTCCGGTCAAGCAGATGAGGAAGGATGTCGTCCGCCGCTCCCTGTATTTCCTTGGCTATCCGGACATTAAATCCGCTGATATCCCGGATGTGCTCCACCCTGCCGCCGCTCAGCACCGTCCGGCCCGTAAGCCCGACCCGATGGCCCCCTGGTATGGTGATAAACCCCTTTCGCAGCTCTTCTTCCATGGTGTAGAGGGAATGATTGCTGATAAGGTCCAGCAGCCTATGGGTATCTTCACGCGTCGGCTTATATGCTTCTTCAGGCCGCAAGGTGAGTCCGCCTCGCCTGTCCAGGAAATGATGCTTGCCCGCCGAATTGATCTCCAGCGGACGCTCTTCCCGGATCCGTACCTCCTCCACATGTTCGAGAAGCTCTTTCGATAGGTTCAGCAGCATGCGTTTTACGGTTTCGGGAAACAGGTCTAACCAATTCAATGTCATATCAATTTCCCCCAGGTTGTCCTTTGTGATCATCTTCTAATAAGAGAACTTCATATCCCATGTGTATGCTTGTACCTGAAAAATATGCAGCGAATCTATCATTTTTTTAAAACCCCGTATAAGAGACAGGAGACGCCGCACAATATCCAGCCGATCTTCCCCCATGACAATTTATCTGCCATTCCCACCAGACCGATCGCTGTGGTCAAAATCAAAATGAGCGGACCCGTAAACGCCAATGCCGAATTCACGGCAAGCGCTTTATCGACTTGGTTCAGGCGCAGCATGATGATGGCCGCGACGATCTCAAGG
Organism: Priestia sp. BR_2; assembly: GCF_041954005.1. Classification (NCBI taxonomy): domain Bacteria; kingdom Bacillati; phylum Bacillota; class Bacilli; order Caryophanales; family Bacillaceae; genus Priestia; species Priestia sp. BR_2. Next base: position 88,171 of record NZ_JAVFHM010000166.1, read on the forward strand.
CTGCCCGAGAAAATCCGAAGCGTTGCCATACTTGCGACAAACTTGTCCAGCATGCGATATATCCTCCCTCTTCCTTCTTCCTTCTTCACATGTGTGATGATTAAAAATATGCGGGGCCCTCTCGTTTTATCTCTATTTTTTCAATTTCATAGAAAGGAACTTCGAATCTTTCGGACAGCACAAAAAATCCCGGTCATAAATGACCGGGATTAACTCTATTAATATCGATGATGGCGGTTGAATCCTGTTATCGGCGAACCTGCGGTCCGCCTACGGAAGCCTGTTGATCCGTATCCAGTCCGTACGCGGTATGAAGCGCCTGCACGACCCCTTCGAGATTGCTTCCCTCGATGACGCAGGATACTTTGATCTCGGACGTGCTGACCATTTTGATGCTAACCCCCTGCCGGGAGATCACGTCAAACATTTGTGCCGCCACGCCGGGATGGCTGACCATGCCCGCGCCGACAATCGATACTTTCACAAGATGGTCTTCCGAGGTAACGTCGCGATACGGCAGCTTGCCGCGAATGTGTTCGATCACGGACAACGCACGCTCCCGATCCGCCAGGGACACCGTAAAGGAAAAGTCCGCTTCGCCGTTCTGAACGCCGCTCTGCACGATGATATCAACGTCGATCGATTCTTTTGCAAGCTCTCCGAACACTTGGGCCAGAACGCCCGGCGTATCGGCTACGCCCAGAATACTGATTCTCGCTACATTCTTGTCGAATGCAATTCCGCTGACAACCACACCTTGTTCCATGCTTGTTTCCTCCTTAACAACCGTACCCTCGTTATGATTAAAGCTGGATCTGACGACAAGCTTGACTTGATTATGCTTCGCATACTCGACCGCACGCGGGTGAAGAACAGCCGCGCCAAGATTGGCAAGCTCGAGCATCTCGTCATAGGAAATCTCCTTCAGTTTCCGCGCGCATTTGACTACCCGCGGATCCGTGGAGTATATCCCGTCCACATCCGTATATATTTCACATACATCCGCTTGAATGGCAGCCGCAAGAGCTACCGCGGTGGTATCTGAGCCCCCGCGTCCAAGCGTTGTAATCTCTCCGTCTTCGGACATGCCCTGGAATCCCGCGACAATGACGACATTTCCTTCGCCAAGCGCTTTGTGCACGCGCTCAGGCTTTATATCTGTAATGCGGGCTTTACCATGGACGGCTTCCGTGCGGAATCCCGCCTGCCAGCCGGTCAAGGACACTGCCTTGCGTCCAAGACCGTGAATCGCCATGGATAGCAGCGAGATGGATATCTGCTCCCCCGTGGTCATCAGCATATCCATTTCCCGTGCCGGTGGATTCTCGTTTAACAGCTTTGCCTGGTCAATCAAATCGTCCGTCGTATCCCCCATGGCAGACACCACGACCACACATTGATGGCCTTCATCTTGTTTCTCTACAATTCTTCTGGCAACGCGCTTCATGCGTTCTGTATCCCCTACAGAGCTGCCTCCGAATTTCATGACGTACAGTGACAATGCTTCTTTCACTCCCCACTAATATCGGTATGTAACAGTGCTCAGGTGGTTTCTCACTTTAAAACAGTATAATACGAAAGTGAGTCACCCCGTCAAGGCTTTTCAAGGCAAAAAGAAAACAGACTTAGGACACCGAGCCCGCTTATTGCAAAAAACTCCCGTACATTCGTACAGGAGTCGCGTTGGTTTAGAAGATATTGGCACCCCGTCCATCGTTGAAGGGTCCCGCTTATTGCATGTTATGCCCGGGAAATGTATTTACCTTCGCGTGTATCGATCAGAAGCACATCGTCTTCGTTAATGAACAGCGGTACTTGTACATTGAGGCCGGTTTCCACTTTGGCGTTCTTCGTAGCGCCGGTAGCCGTGTTGCCTTTGATGCCCGGCTCGGTCTCAACGACCTTCAGCTCGACGCTGTTAGGCAGGTTGATCCCGAGGATCTCGCCTTGGTAGCTGATAATGTTAACGTTCATGTTCTCTCTCAGAAAGTTAAGCTCCCATTCCAGCTGCTCGCTGGTCAAGCTGAACTGGTCGTAAGTTTCGTTGTCCATGAAAACATGCTCTTGACCGCTGGCATAGAGATACTGAACGCCACGGTTGTCGATGATGGCGCGGCCAATCGTTTCGCCTGCACGGAACGTCTTCTCCACGGTGTTGCCGTTGCGAAGGTTTTTCAATTTGGAACGTACGAAAGCGGCGCCTTTACCCGGCTTAACATGCTGGAAATCCAATACGGTGAAAATATCGCCATCTACTTCTACGGTCAAACCTGTTTTAAAATCGTTAACTGAAATCACTAAGATTCCCTCCTATGGATGCGGTCTATTTAATATAGTACACAATTTTCTTAAAGCATAAGCTCAACAAGGCTGCTTTTTGAACCCTTTTTACAGTACGGTGTAATCTTTGGACGAGCTTGTCAGTATGCGAATGCCCGTTTCCGTGATGACGATATCATCTTCGATGCGGACACCGCCAAGACCAGGCAGGTAAATGCCCGGCTCCACCGTTACGACCATGCCGGGCTGCAGCACGTCATCGCTCAGCTTGGACAGCCGCGGCGATTCATGAACTTCCATGCCCAATCCGTGCCCCGTGCTGTGGCCGAAATATTCCCCGTATCCGTAACGCGAAATAATATCGCGAGCCAAAGCGTCTGCTTCGCGTCCCGTCATGCCTGGTTTAATATGATCCAGTGCGTGAAGCTGCGCTTCAAGCACGATATCATAGATCTCCTTCAGCTTCGGATCAGGACTGCCGAGCGCCACGGTTCTCGTGAGATCGGAGCAGTACCCGTCCAGCAGCGCGCCGAAATCAAACGTAACGAATTCGTTCCCTTGAATGACCCGATCGCTGGCTACGCCGTGAGGAAGCGCCGAACGCTCGCCGGAAGCAACGATCGTGTCGAAGGAAGACGCGGTTGCGCCATGCTTGCGCATGAACATTTCCATCTCGAGATCGATTTCCCGTTCCGTTTTGCCGGCAGCCAGAATCGTCAGGACATGGCTGAACGTCTGATCAGCCAAATCCGCTGCCCGCTGCATAATGCTCAACTCTTCGGCATCCTTGAATATACGCAAATCTTCTACAAGGCCCGAAACCGGCACCAGGCTGATGGGCGCGAGCTGTTCCGAATATGCGGAAAACACGCCGTATGTAACATGGTCCTGTTCGAATCCGAGCGATGCGATGCCTTCGGAAGACAACAGATCCTTGACCGTCTCCATCACCTTCGGCCCGTGCTCGACCACTTTAAAACCGACGGCTTGCTGCGGTGCTTGCGTCATATAGCGGAAATCCGTCAACAGATAGGCCTCATCGCGTGTGATCAACACGTATCCGGCTGAACCGGTAAAGCCCGTTAAATATCTGCGGTTGATCGGGCTTGCAACCAGCATAGCCGTCAAACCTTTGGCTTGAAGCTGTTCGCGCAGTTTAACCACTCGTTTGTTACTCATTCTAACCACTCTCCTCTCACCCTTATCCCGAAATAGGAGCTACCCTTCTTGCTCGACCAGGACTTGCAGTAGAGCCGACAAGCCCAATGTGTAGCTCGCCGCGCCAAAACCCGCGATTTGTCCGACAGCCACAGGCGCTATGACGGAGGTATGACGAAATTCCTCTCTGGCGTGAATGTTCGAGAGATGAACCTCCACTGTCGGAATGCGGGCAGAACTGATGGCATCACGCACAGCGTAGCTGTAGTGAGTCAGTGCTCCCGGATTAAGAAGTATGCCGTCAGCCTGTCCGATCGCTTCATGAATACGGTCAATGATAGCACCCTCATGATTAGACTGAAAGAAGGTAATACCGATACCGGCGAGATCCGCCTGTTTACGCAAATTATCTTCGATCGCCTGCAGGCTGAGCGAACCATAAATGCCCGGTTCCCGGAAGCCGAGCAGGTTTAAGTTCGGTCCGTTTATCACCCATATGGATTTCATAGGGCTTCCCACCTTTTCGTCAAATAACCAAAAGCTATTTTACCATAGGCGGCATCGGGTTGAGAAGTTTTTCTTGGCTAACCCGTCAGCTTCTTCGGTTCACGCAGTTTCTCGTCGGTGAATTCCTGCGCAATCGTATAACCGATAAAGAGGCCCCATAATATAAAAATACAAACCTCCGAAATGTTTGTATCCCAGGACAGCTTCTTCACTGGGTCCGTCAGCCGTAGCCAGGGATTGAGCGCAACAAACAGCACCGCCCACCACACGATTCCGTAAGCAATCCCGGGCCATGGGCCCTTCAGCTTCCTGAACAGGGCAACATAAATGAGGGAAGCGATGACGGAAAAGGCGATGAAGGACAGCCACCCGGCGATTTGCCCGGCTGTGGTCTTGAGGAATTCATGTTTGAAGAATGGCTCCAACAAAAAACCGGGCACGACCTTCGTGAATCTCAACCAGTAAAAGATCCAAAGCACGCCCCCCCAGATCAGGCCGGCATAATAGCCCAGCTCCAGGGCAAACGTAAACGGATTGGTTATCTGGTTCTGCTTACGAAATTGATGTTCATGCATGGATTGATTCTCCTCTTCTTCGGTTATCGAAAAGCCCCGCTGTTTCTCCATTTCATCTCTGAAAGTAGTATGCACCGCTTCCCCTGCCCTAATCCAACTAGAAATTACTTTCAAAATTCGATACAATAGTTCATAGAACGAATAACATGTCAGGGAGGGTGAACTGGTTGTCCGATAAGTCAACCCCGATCAGCTATGGAGGCCAAGCTGTAATCGAAGGCGTTATGTTCGGCGGCAAGCATGTGAATGTGACGGCCGTGCGGCGTAAAAATAATGAAATCAAGTTTCTCGAGGTGCCTCGCGAAGACAAGGCATGGGTTCGGAAGCTGCGGAAGATCCCGCTTCTTCGCGGCATCGTCAGTCTCATAGATTCTACTATCAAAGGCTCCAAACATTTGAATTACTCTGCCGATGCTTATGCTGACGATACGCTGGAGCCCGAAGAACGCGAGAAGCAGAAAGAGAAAGAAGACTCCGGCTGGAGTTTAAGCATGATTATCGGTGTGGCCGCCGTCAGCGTGCTTTCCTTTGTTTTCGGCAAGCTGCTGTTTACACTCGTTCCTGTTTTTGTAGAGGATTTCTTTTTTGGCGATACATTTGATCACTATATCGTGCATAACCTGATTGAAGGCGTTATTAAATTAATACTGCTTCTCGTGTATTTATGGGCGATCTCCCAAACACCGGTCATAAAAAGGCTCTTTCAGTACCACGGCGCCGAACACAAAGTCATCAGCGCATTCGAAGCCGGCGAAGAGTTGACGGTGAAGAACGTTCAGAAATATACGCGGCTGCATTATCGCTGCGGCAGCAGCTTTATGATGCTGACCATTGTGCTCGGCGTTGTTGTCTACTCGGTGGTGCCATGGGATACCATGACGCAGCGGGTCATTCAAAGAATTGCGCTTCTTCCGGTCGTGCTTGGCGTTTCCTTTGAATTCCTGAAATTGACAAATGCCATGCGGGACCTGCCGGTACTCCGTTTCCTCGGATATCCCGGTCTGTGGCTGCAGCTTCTGACGACGAAGGAACCTACTGATGATCAAGTTGAAGTATCCATCGCATCCTTTAACAGAATGCGTGAGTTAGATGCTCAATACGAGAATGTTACAGTTCACCAATCTGTGACAGGAAGTGTGCTGGATCCCGCGAAAGGGTGATAATCCATGAGAAGGCATGCGATCATTTTTTGGACGGCGATTACGTTGGCCGCCATAGGGCTACTGGTATTCCTGTTAGACCCTGGATCAAGAATGAGAATATTGATTCCTCTAATTATTGTTGCTGTCGTGTATGTGCTTTACAAGTTCCCGCCACGCCGTTTTAACAAACGTCCCAAGGTGAAGCCTTCCAAGCGGACGGCCGCGAAACTGGCGGCGGCTAAGAACAGCACCGTACGCAAAAGCAACCCAACGGCTAAACGTAAACAGTATCCGTTTCAAGTGATCGATGGGCACAAAGGAAAATCCGACCCATCCGATGATGTTCCTAAATACCATTAACCGGAAAAACCGCCCGCCCGCGCATGCATATGCCGGGTGGACGGTTTTTTTAATGTTCGGCATTCCAGCGGGTGAAAAACATCGTGCCGGCCGTCAGACCGGAATTGTATAAATTCTCGCTTTCCTCTTTGGTCAGATTAAAATGGGTGGTGCCGATGCCGAGCGTCGGAATTTTGATCGTGCGATTTCGGTTTTGCTGCTCGATATAACGTTCATCGTGTGCGGAGAGCATCGTCTCGAACATGGCGGTTAACATCCCGATCGGGCCTTCGATCAGATGAGGCAGGTTGCTGTTCTTCCCGACCATCTGAAAGCCCAGCACCGGCAGGGGCTTAGGCCCACCCTTCGATTCGCGATCAAAGAGCCATAAGGGGAAGTTGCTGAGCAGTCCCCCATCCACGATATAAACAAATTGCTCGCCGAACGATTTGCCTTTTGCGGCCCTGCCCAACAAACGCAGGATGACGGGGTCAAAAAAATAGGGGATGCTGCAGCTCATGCGCACAGCCTTGGCTACCGGAAAGGTGGCAGGATTGATCCCGTATTGGCGGAGATCATCCGGAAGCACCAGCAGCCTGCCATTGGTGATGTCCGATGCCACGATATAAAGCTTCCCTGCCGGGATGTCCGAGAAGGTAAATATCCCTTTGGCCAGCAGGATTTCCCTTATCCAATTCTCCAGGGCTTCTCCGGAATAGAGCCCTTTCTTAATCAAGACCCGCAAGGCAGGACCGATAAACTTTGTATTAAAAATGGGTGCCCTCTGGAGAAACGAATGAAAGGGCGTTTCCTCGATAATGCGCTTGATTTCGTCAGCACGGTAACCAGCTGCCAGCACGGATGCCACGATGGAGCCCGAGGACGTTCCGGCAACGCGGCTGAATACCATGCCGGCATTCTCCGCCGCCTTGACAGCCCCGGCAAGCGAGATGCCCTTGACCCCCCCGCCTTCAAAAACCGCATTGATCTGCATATAAAAATCCCCCGCCTCACATGGTCTAATGACTATGTATGAGCGCGGGGGATGTTTCATACCTATAGGACGTGCAGATTTATCTATAATATGATTGCAATTGATCTTTAATGCCTAACGGATTGCTTAAAATATTCTCTGCTCTAAAGAAAATGCTGCCTTTCACTTCGGCATGGTTTTGATTGTACTTCAATTGATTGATGATTTCCGATGCGCTCTGCCAGCCGATTTCGCTGGTTCCCAGTTTGTAGGGGGCATGGCCGATCAGAAGATCTACGCCGGTTCCTTGTACTTCGCCGGCCCACCAGTCCACCAGCTTATCATAGTCGGCTGCCGGGTTACTCATGCTCCAGTAGATCTGCGGTGCAACGTAATCGATCCAGCCGTTCTGGATCCAGGTCCGCACATCGGCATACATGCTGTCATACGCCGTTACACCGGCCTTCGTATCCGATCCCGTCTTATCCACGGACTGGTTACGCCATACGCCGAAAGGGCTGATTCCGTATTCGACGTCCGGTTTCACGCGATGAATGCTCTCTCCGAGCGATTGGACAAAGGCATTGATATTTCCGCGGCGCCAATCCGCCAGATTGGCGTAGGCCCCATTATTGAACTCGCGGTATGCCGCGTCATCGTTAAAGACCGTATTGGACGGATAGAAGTAGTCGTCCAGATGGATGCCGTCAATATCGTATCCGTTAACGACCTCCATGATCGTATCGATGATATGCTGCCTGGCTTCTGGAATCCCAGGGTTGATGTACAGCTGCTTGCCTGTATTCACGATCCAATCCGGATGGCTTAGCGCAACATGGGACGGATGGAGCGATGCCGTCAAAATATCGGTGTTCGCCCGGAATGGATTAAACCAAGCGTGAAATTCCATATTCCGTTTGTGCGTTTCCTCTACCATGAAAGCAACCGGGTCGTAACCCGGATCGGCACCTTGAATGCCCGTCAACACCTTCGACCACGGTACCATGGTGGAAGGATACAATGCATCACCGGCCGGACGTACCTGCACGTACACGGTATTGATGCCGACATCCTGGAGCGAATCCAGCAAGGCGATGTAAGAGGCTTGCTGCTGTTCCGCGCTGGTCTTCGTTTTCGGCCAGTCCAGATTGAACACGGTGGATATCCAGGCCCCTCTGACTTCATCCCCGGTTGATACCGGCGGAGGAACGACGACCGAGCCCGTGGACAGCGAGATGCGCTGTGCCGCCTGATTCCACTCCACTTGAACGCCCAGATTCTCGCTGATGAAACGCAGCGGAACCATGACCCGGCCGTTCTTGATTTCAACGGAAGCATCCAGTGCTACCGATGATCCATTCACGAGGGCGGTTTTTTTGCCGGATGTCAATTGCAGGCTCGAACCGTCCTTTCCGATTGTTACCGTCTTCGACTTCTGATTCCAAGCGACCGAAGCGCCAAGTCCTTCACTGATGATCCGCGTAGGAACCATGGTTACGTTAACCTTCGGCAATATGTAAGGAGATACGTCACTGTTCAGGTTTACACCGTCCAGCTGAATGCTGATACGAGCCGCCTTCGCTTGCGCGGTTGGGACCACCGACGGGAGACACAATAACAGCATGATCAGCACCAACAACCATCTACGAAGCTTCATTTCTATTAATCCTCCGAAAATATGAAATTTGCAGGTAATCTAACCTATTACTATAACCATGTAAATATGACGGTTCAGTTTAAAAAAGCATCTGTCACAAGCGGACAGATGCCACATTACGATTCGTTGACTAATTCGTTATGAACGTCACGCAAATCCTGAAGTCGATTCTCATCACGCTTGAAATATTCCACAAGCGTCTCAATTCTCGTAATGGAATCCCAGCTCAAGTGATGCTCGATTCCTTCAACGTCCCTGTAAATGTTTTCATCCTGTACACCGATCATTTCAAGGAATTCCTCAAGCAAATGATGACGCTCCATGAGCCGCTTGCCCATTTTTTTGCCTTTGCTGGTCAGAACCAAACCACGATATTTTTCATAGATCAAATATTCGTCTTTGTCCAGCTTTTGAATCATTTTCGTGACGGATGAGGGGTGAACCTCCAAGCCTTCGGCAATATCCGAAACGCGCGCATAACCTTTTTCGTCGATCAACTTGTAGATGCGCTCCAAATAATCCTCCATGCTAGGTGTCGGCATCTTATTCCCTCTTTTCTATAATTACATAACCCGTGCCATAAAACTGTTTTACCTGCATTAGTAATGATACATGTTTTTAAGACCCGTTGGCAAGTCCTGGTCCAATCCTCATGTCAATATGGGCCTATGTCAATATGGACCTATGAATTGAACCAGCCTTACCCAACAGCATTAGAATTTAAGCCATTCCGGCGTAATGCCTTGCAGCCAAATCGTGATTTTGTACATTTGATCCGTGAAGAGCAGAACCCCCATCAGAATCATCAAGACGCCGCCGACCTTCATCAGCGTGCTTGAATATTTAAGAATCCAGCGGGTGGAGCCGATGAAAAAGGCCAGGATGAAAAACGGTACCGCAAACCCGAGCGAATATGAAGTGATCAGCGGGAACCACGTTCCCGGATCGGAAGCTGCAAGCGCGATGATCGCCGTCAAAATCGGTCCTACGCAAGGCGACCAGCCTGCGGCGAAGCCGATACCAAATAGAAATGTTCCTATGTATCCGGTCGGTTTGGATTTAAAATTGAATTTCCGGTCCTTCATGAGAAACTTAGGCTGGAAAATGCCGATAAGCATAAGTCCCATCACGATGATCAGCAGCGCGGATAACTGGCGAATCAGATCCTGGTATTCCGTGAAGAACTCCCCGAACAGGCCTGCCCCCCAACCGAGAGTGTAATAAACAGCAGAAAACCCAAGGATGAACGCGAGTGTGTGCGTCATGGTCCGGAAACGGACCTCCTTGCGGTTCTGTTCGTTCTTTAAGTCATTGACCGACATGCCTGTAATAATGGATAAATAGGACGGGTACAGCGGCAGGCAGCATGGAGATATAAATGAAGCGAAACCGGCCGCAAACGCGATGCCGATATTAATATCAGCCATTTGATTTTAGAACCCCCTTATGTCGTAAAGCCCTTTTTGCCGACAAGCGTAATGATGAGCAGGCTGATCAGCAGCAGCACGATGGTGGCGCCGGGTGCCAAATTAAATACGCCGGCAAGCATCAGTCCCCCGATAACGGCAATTTCGGAGATGATCACCGATAATACGATGGAGCTTCGGAAGCTTCTCGCCAGCAATAAACTGATCGCTACCGGAATGGTCAGCAATGCGGAGACCAGAAGCGCGCCCACAATCTTGATGGCGGTGCTTACGACAAGCGCCGTCAGCACCGTAATGATCATGTTCATCCATTTGACGGGCAGGCCGCTGACGCTGGCCGCATCCTCCTCGAAGCTGAGCAGGAAAAATTCCTTGAAGAACATTACCACTACCGCAATGACAACGACGGTAACGCCGCCTACCATATAAATATCCGTGGAATCCAGCGTATAGATGCTTCCGAACAAATAACTCATGACATCCGTATTATAGCCCATTCCCAGCGTGAAAAACAGCGAGGCCAGCGCAACGCCGCCCGACATAATAATGGCGATGGACAGCTCGGCATAACTTTTGTAGGCCTTTCTCAGCTTCTCAATCGCAAAAGAGGCCAGCACCGCAAATACTAATCCTGCGGCAAGCGGGTAGACTTCGATCAAAAATCCGAGGGCCACGCCCGCTATCGTGACGTGCGACAACGTATCGCCGATCATCGACAGCCTGCGCAGCACGAGGAATATCCCGATAAGCGGGGCCGTAATCCCGATCAGAACCCCACCGATCAGCGCCCGCTGGAAAAAATCGCTAAGCAAAATATCAAGCAATGACAACGTCTCCTTCTCCTGCATCCATAAGTTTGTTTCTATGATTATACGAGCGAATGCTGCAAGTCCACTTCCGCGCAGTTTTCGATTTCATGGGAATGCCGGACGAAAAACTGAATCTTTCCGTTTTGCGATACCGGCGATTCGCCCAGGTAGTCTTTGACCATGTCCAAATCATGGGTGACCATCAGGAACGTCATATGGTGATGGGCATGCATATGGGTGATCAATTCAAAGAATCCGGCTTGGGTCTCCGCATCAATGCCGATTGTCGGCTCGTCCAGTATAAGCAGATCCGGACGATTAATCAGCGCGCGAGCAAGGAATACGCGCTGCTGCTGGCCTCCGGACAAGGCGCCGATCCGTTTATCGGCAATATCCTGAATGCGCATCACTTCCAGCGCGTCCTCGCATTTCTGATGGTCCAGGCGGCTCAAACGGCGAAACATTTTTTTTCGATTATATAGACCGGACATGACGACTTCGCGCACGGTGGCAGGGAACAGCGGGTTGAACGCATTTTTTTGCGGAACATAGCCTATTCGCTCCCAGTCCTGGAATTTACGGATCGGCTGGCCGAACAGTTCAATGGTCCCTTCAGCGGCGGGAAGCAAGCCGACGATCATGCGGAGCAGGGTGGTTTTACCCGCGCCGTTAGATCCGACGATGCCAACGAAGTCCCGCTCTTTTATGGTGAAATTAAGATCCTTGATCACCTGTTGATCCCGGTAATGAAAGGATACATCCTTGATTTGTACGATAGGTTGGTGGCAATCCTGCGCTGCCGGCTCCATAAACAGGCCGCCTTTCTCTCTGTAGTCTCTCTATAATAAATATACGAGTCCGTATACGTTCATAACACGAAAGAAGAGGGGGATATGATCCCCCTTCTTCCTTATTGTAAAGCCTTCGTTAGATTTTGCAAATTTTTCTCCATCAGCGTGAAATAATTCTCGCCGCTGCTTGCCTGCTCCTTGGTCAGCCCCTCCACCGGATTCAGCACCAAGGTTTCCACGCCCGCTTCATTGGCCAGCGTTTTGGCCAGTTTATCCGATACGAGTTCTTCGAAGAAGATATATTTCACTTCCTTCTCTTTCACCGTCTTAGTCAGGTTCACGATATCCTGCGCTCTCGGCTCGGCGTCTGGCGACAGTCCCATAATCGCATGCTGCGTCAAACCGTAGTCCCGGCATAGATAACCGAATGCCTGGTGGGATACGACGATATCTTTTTTCGGCAGTTTGGACAGCTCGCTCGCAAAGTCGTTATCCAGTTTGACCAGCTTCTCTTTTAACGCTTCATAGCGCTGTTCATAGCCGTCCTTATGTTCCGGATCGACCTCGACCAGGCTGTTCTTGATATTTTCTGCCATGACCAGCGCGGATTTCGGGCTTACCCAAGTATGCGGATCCGTATGATGGGTATCCGTGTTCGTCTCGGCTGCCTCTTCCTCGTGATCATGGCCTTCATGATCTTCTTCGGTGCCTTCCTCATGGCTGTGGTCGTGCGCTTCAGCGCCTTCTCCATGACTGTGGTCATGTTCCTCTTCATGGGCTGCTTCACCATGCCCGTGGCCATCATCCCCCACGGCGTCGATCAGTTGGATCCCTTGGGAAACGATGACTGGTTTCACTTGCGTATCTTTATCGAGACCCTTTAAGAATCCAGGCGCCCAGCCTTCCAGCCCTGCACCATTATAAAGAAACAGCTGAGCCTTGGATGTATTGACGATATCCTGGCTCCGCGGCGTCCAATCATGAGGCTCCACGCCCGTTGGCAGAAGATTCACGACATTGACCTCGTCTCCGCCGATTTCCTTCGTAAATTCATATATTGGATAGAAGGTCGTAATGACGTTAACCTTGCCTTCAACAATGCTTCCGCCGGATTTGCTTCCGCAGCCCGACAGGATGAGCATCGCCAGCAACATCGAAGTTACGCTCCAGGTCCAGCCGTTCAGTTTGTTCTTGCTCTTTCTCTTGTTCATGTTCATCTCCCCCACATTCGCTCCGCTCAACTAATCGTAAACTTTACTAAAAAGATTATAAGAGCAGTTCGACGTGATTGTCAACCAAATCGTAAAAGTTACTATTAGTTTTTCATATAGAACTCAGGTACCCCGCGTATTAGAGGAAAAAAATAACGGCGTACCCTTAACAGGGTACACCGTCTGATCCAACTTAATTCAACGCAGGCGTCATTTATTTCACGATGGCGCCGTTTGGCATGCCCTCCGGCACGGTTGCCAGCGTGAGCTGATCCCCGTAGGAAGCGGCCAAAATCATGCCTTGCGACATTTCGCCTCTAAGCTTCACCGGCTTCAGGTTTGTCACGCAAATCACTTTGCGTCCCACCAATTCCTCCGGCGTATAGAACTTCGCAATGCCGGACACCACCTGCCGCTGCTCAAACCCGAGATCCAGCTGCAGCTTCAGCAGCTTGTCCGCTTTCTTGACCGGCTCGGCGGCGATGACCTGTGCTACGCGCAGCTCAACCTTGGCGAAATCCTCGATGCCGATTTCCTCTTTGAGCTCCACAGGCTCCGCTCCGCTATCGGCGGACGAAGCTGCCGCCGAACCCGTAGGCTCTTCCTCGGCTGCCTTCTTGCCGCCAGTCATCGCTTCAGCGATGTAGGCCACTTCCAGCTCCGCATCCAAGCGAGGGAAGATCGGCTCGCCCTTTTGAAGCTTCGTACCAGCCGGTATCGCTCCGAGCTGGCGTCCGCTTTCCCAAGTTGTCAATTCCCCTTCCGCCAAGCCGAGCTGTTCCCACATTTTCTTCGGCGTGCGGGTCAGGAACGGCTGCAGCAGGATCGATGCAATCCGCAGCGTCTCGACCAAATGGCTCATAACGGAAGCAAGCTCATGCCGTTTGCTCTCGTCTTTGGCCAGCGTCCACGGCTGGGTCTCATCGATGTATTTGTTGCTGCGGCTGACAAACTGGCTGATCGCCGTCAGCGCAACCGAGAACTCCATATTCTCCATGGCAGTTTCGACTTTGTCATAAACGGACTTGGCCGCTTCCTCGATCGCGGCATCAAAAGGCGTTACGCCTGCCGAGAAAGCCGGAACCTCCCCGCCGAAGTATTTATCGACCATGGCCACGGTGCGGTTCAGCAGGTTGCCCAAATCATTGGCGAGGTCGGAGTTCACCCGCTCTACGAAGCTTTCCGGCGTAAACGTGCCGTCCGCCCCGAACGGAACTTCGCGCAGCAAGTAATAACGAAGCGCGTCGAGACCATACCGGTCGATCATCGTGACCGGGTCGACCACATTCCCTTTGGATTTGGACATTTTGCCGTCCTTCATGAGCAGCCAGCCGTGGGCAAACACTTTTTTCGGAAGCGGCACATCGAGCGCCATCAAGATGATCGGCCAATAGATCGTATGGAAACGCACGATTTCCTTGCTCATCAGGTGAACGTCCGCCGGCCAGTATTTGTCATACAGGCTGGTGTCCTCCGTACCGTAACCGAGTGCCGTGATGTAGTTCAGGAGTGCATCGATCCACACGTAGATGACATGTTTCGGATCGCTCTTGACCTTAACCCCCCACTCATAGGTTGTACGGGACACAGCCAGATCCTCAAGACCCGGTTTAATGAAGTTGTTGATCATCTCGTTCTTGCGGGATACCGGCTGAATGAAATCCGGATTCTCCTCGTAATACTGAAGCAGGCGGTCCACATACTTGCTCATGCGGAAGAAGTAGCTCTCCTCCTTCACGAGCTCCACCGGCCGGCCGCAGTCCGGACAATTGCCGTTGACCAGCTGACGTTCCAGGAAGAACGACTCGCAAGGCGTACAGTACCACCCTTCGTATTCGCCCTTGTAGATGTCGTCCTGCTTCAGCAGACGTTCGAATACTTCCTGCACCACCGTGGTGTGGCGCTTCTCCGTGGTACGAATGAAGTCTTCGTTCGATATGTCCAGCTTTTTCCACAGATCCTTGATGCCTGCCACGATGTCGTCAACGAACTGCTGCGGGGTTTTTCCGGCCTCTGCCGCTTTGCGTTCGATCTTCTGCCCGTGCTCATCGGTCCCCGTCAAATAACGGACATCGTATCCGCGAAGCCGTTTGTAGCGGGCCATGGCGTCGCCGGCCACCGTTGTGTAAGCATGTCCGATATGCAGCTTGTCGCTCGGATAATAGATCGGCGTCGTAATATAAAACGTCTTTTTGTCTGCCATTGTAACCTTCCTTTACCGTGAAATTGATTGTCGCATCAAGCGATTCCTTAGGAAAACCAGCAGTAAACAGCAAAAAACCCCCGCCCCTATGGGACGAGAGTTATTCTCACGTGTTACCACCCAAATTCCCCGTACCCTTGCGGGCAACAGGCTCATCTGCCGTCATACGGCGCCCATTAACGCTGGCTCACGCCGCTTCTTTACGGCAGCCACTGGCTGCAGCGCTCAAAAACGGATCCTCCAAGACCATTTTCCGAAATTCGCCAAGACCGGTTTCCAGCTCCTCCGGCTCTCTGTTCAAGGCAAGCTTTTCGTACTTATCTCTTCCTCGGATATACCTATAATTTCTTACATTTTAATCAAACGAGCCGCAGCGTGTCAAGGTGTGCATCGATCCAAGGCATCCCCCTGGCTGCGGGCGGCATGCTTTCGGTTATCATCCATATGATACCCCAAAAAAATCGCTATTCCTCTGTCAATGAAGACGACATCTTATCCTTGCGCGGCGGGACCAAATCGATGCCTCCAGGATGAAACGGATGACATCTCGCGATCCGCTTAGCAGCCAGCCAGGAGCCCTTCAGCGCACCATGCACCTCAATCGCTTCCAGGGCATATGCCGAACAGGTTGGATAGAAGCGGCAAGTCGCCGGTTTCAGAGGAGAAATGAATTTCCGATAGAAGTGTATCGGCACCTTCACTACCCTGCGCGCCGTGCTCATGCCCGGCTGTCCCGATTTCCTCCACCGGCCTGCGAAGTTTCCTTATCGTTATTGTCCTTGCCGCAGTCCCGGCAGTATCCGAACACTTCGAATTTATGCTGGACCACCTGGAAATCGTCCGGTGCATCGGTCAGCTGCATCGGGCAGAAGGTAATCGGATAGGTCTTCTGGCACTGCAGGCAGATCATGTGATGATGATGGTGTTCTTCGCTGCAGCGTCCCCGGAACTTGACGCCTTCCTCGAACACGACTTGCTCCAATACGCCAAGCTCGTACAATACCCGAAGATTCCGGTATACCGTATCAAAGCTCAAACCGCTGTACTTCCGGCCCATATATTCGTATACATCCTTGGCCGTCAAATATCCAGGATGTTCCCCAAACAATTTGGCAAGCGTCTTGCGCTGATCGGTAATGCGCAGCCCATGTTCCGACATGGCGTCGATGATCTGTTCCGTCGTAAGCATACGCAATAACCTCCTCTACTTGAAGATACTCTCTCCTTATAATGCCTGAAAAAAATGACAGCGTCAATGAAAGCGGTTGTGAACAGGCAAACCGCCTGCCAAGCAGCCAGGAGCTTGAAAGGCTAACGGACGGCATAAACCTGCCCCTCCCTCGGCAAAAATCAACAAAAAGGACAGCCCGGGCCGTGTTTCGGCTGATGGGCTGTCCGCTTGTTGTTTATGAATAAATAGGATTAGTTCTTCACTTCCGGCAGCGGCTGGAGCAGTATGTTGATCGGCAGGCTGCTTCCCGGTGCTGCCGTAAACAGGATTTCCACCGTCTGCTCGTAATTTCCCGTACGATAGAGAACGGCGGCTTCGTTCGGTGCAGATACCGCACCACCGCTGGTGTTCGGCGTCTGAATGATGTTTCCGTTCACCATCATCGCGCCCATGTATTTGCCTCCGCGCGGATTCAGCGTGATCAGCGTATTGGGTGCTACGCGGTGCAGCTTGATTTTGTACAGAACGCCGAAGTTACCGGCGTTGGATTGATATGAACCGTTAATGCCGTCATACCCTTCCAGGTTCGGATCGTTTGTCTTATCACCAATCGCAAGACGCGTAGGCGTGTTGCCTACCAAATCATAGGATTCAATGATTCGGGTCGAGTCCGGGTAGGTTCCCCGGTTATGAATGCCATCGGCCGGGTGAAGCTTCAGGTATGGCAGCTTCTGGATCGGATCCTTGGCTTCATCGATCATGATGACATCATATCGAATCGGCGAATCCGAATACAGGTCGGCAAACATGGACAGCACCTGCTGATTCTTCATTGTTTGCGCGCTCAAATCTTGCAGGATGATCCGGCTTTCGCCAGGGGCGAGCGAAATCGTCTTGAATGCATCCGCTGACTGCATGGACTCGAGATAGCGCTGCACAGCCGCTTTCCCCGTAGCAGTCGGAATGTTGATCGGACCGCCCAAACCGGTATACTCGGTGGTCAGACGCGCCGTCATCGTGTTGATGTTGGTCGCTACGACATACATCTTCATGTTCTTTCCGGTTGCATTCAAGTGGTGAATCATGAAGCGCGTGCTGGCATTGCCGATCTCGCGATATACGATACCTTCCTGATAGACGGTTTCCGGAGAGTTGCTGCGAATCAACAGGTACGGCTCGGAGCTTCTCGTAATCGGCGTCAGATTCCATGTCGGCACGGCCGATCCGTCAAACGTGTATTTGTCGCCGATGCCCGTAAATAATTGATTGAATTGATCGCGCGTATACAACACTTCGCTTGTTACGTTGATGATTTTTTCGTATGAGCTGGTCGCCCCATGCTTATCGGTCACGATCAACAGCACTTTATGCGGCCCTGCCGTAAAGAAAGCCTGATCGTTGTTTTCCCACTTAAACGTAATTTCATCGCCGGGATCGCTGTCATAACTCATGTTAATGTACGTAATTTTCTCGCCGATCTTGTATTGCTGTTTATCCGTGTCGAACATGGCCACAGGCGGCGTATTCGGTGCGGATACATGAATGCTCAAAATATACGGATCGCTCCACTCCCCGCTGGCGTCCTGTACCGAATAGGAAACCGTATGCACGCCAGGCTCGTCAAACACATCTTCCCGGCCTTCCCAATGCTCGTCTACGATAGCCAGGCCTGTCGGCGAATAGGCATTCGTCTTGTACGTTACCTTGGTTTGTCCGGCAAAGACTTCACCAGGCTGCACCGTAAAGGATGCCACCGGCTTGGAGCTCAGGCTCAGGATGATCCGCTTGTTCGGCTGGTCGACCCGGTAGGTGATGTCCAGCGCCTGCGTGATGCTGGTCAGCGGCACCATAAACGTATTATTGGACTGGTAAGCCGGTCCCTTCATCGATTTTCGAACGCCGTTCACCGTGTATACGCTGCTATTCGTCTTAAAGCGCAGCTCATCGTTACCTCGGATAATAATCGTTTCCTTTGTCTTGCCGTCATAGGTCAGTCTCAGGCCGACACGGTCGACGAGGGATCGAATCGCGACATAGGATACGCCATTCTTGACTGCCATAGGCTGTCCGGCGGTATACGCTTTTCCGTTCTGATACATCTTGTTGCTGTTCATCATCAGGATCAGGTCATTCGGACCGAGGTTCGGTATGTTCGGAACCTCGCTGCCGGATCCGCCGCCGCTGCTGCCCCCCGGCTGTTCGCCGCTGTTGCTGCCGCTGCCCATTCCGGACAGATCGAGAATCACTTTCTTCTCCGGCTGGTTCACCGTGTATGGAATATCAAGCGCTTGCGTGATCGCGGTCAGCGGTACCATAAACACGTTGTTGCTCTGGTAGGCAGGGCCTTTCATCGGACGCACCTGTCCGTTGACTTTATAATTGCTGCTTCCTGTCGTGAACCGGAGCTCATTGCCATCCTTAATGATAATGGTTTCCTTCGTCTTATTATCGTAAGACAGCTTAAGTCCTGCGCGCTCCACCATGGCGCGAATGGCGACATAGGATACCCCTTGCTTCACGGCCATCGGCTGGCCCGCTTTGTACTGCTTGCCGTTATGGTACATCACATTGCTGTTCATCAGCAGCACCAGTTCGTTAGCGGCTGCATTGGTAATGCCGGCTTCGGGCTTGCTTTCGGCCGGGCTTCCCTCTTCGTTCTCAGATACTTCATTATCGGAAGGATCGCTTGCCGAGTCCTCCTGCTGTTCATTGGGTTCAGAAGGTGTGGCATTCGGATCGCTGGTCGTGCCTTCGATTGAATCGGAAGGTGTTTCTGTTGGCGTTGCCGGCGTTTCCTCCGCTTGCTGCAAGTCCGTCTGTTGTTCTCTGTTTGCCTGGCCTTGTCCTTCCACCGGGGACTGCAGCGCCGGTTGCCCGTTTAGCGCCGGAGCTGTAACATCCGGTGATTCAGCTGCCACGGGAAATGCCATGGATACTTGGGCCGCGGCAAGGACTGTAATCATCGAGATTCGTTTGAAATTCATTCTCTACTCCTTTAAAACTCTCAGTATAGTCTGTCTGCCTCTATTGGACATACTATTAGACGCCGACTTTCCCGAAAAGTTGCTCAGAAATGGCTGGAAAATAGGAAAACCGGAGCATTCCTAGGCAGGAAGACTCCGGTTTGGGCAACCATTATTTAATTATTGACATAGTCCTGATTACCGGTCCAGCCGAGAGGATAGGTCTTGCTGATCCCTACCGGAAGCTTACCCTCAGGCCTAACTTTGCCAACCAATACACCCGCGGCGGCATTCATGTAGTAAGGCGTATTCTCGTAGCTGCACAAATATGCGGGAACTGGCGGAAGATCATTGATATCGTACGGATTGCGGGTTGCGACGATAACGAGCGTCACATCCTCAAGTTCGCTCAGCCTGCTTACAAGCTTCTGCTGACCTTGCGGAAGACGGCTCTCGGAGGTGTACGTAGCCACCACGATCTGCTTATATCCTTCCGCGGCTTTAACGGCCTGCTCTACCTCTTCGTCGGACATATCCGTCCCGACGCGCAGATCGTCCGCCTGCACGCCGTAACTTCTCAGGGCATCCCCTAGCGTGTAGCTCTTGCTCCATGCTTCGTCGACCTGGGTCGCCTGAAGCAGCTCCGGCCAGATTACGGCAACCGCCTGCTCCGGCTTAAGAGGCAGCTGCCCTTCGTCTTTTACCAGCGTGATTCCCCTGCCTGCGATTTGAGCGAGCAGTTGTTTGGTCTCTTCGGCAACCTCGCCAATCGGGTGGACGGGAAGCTCTTCAGCGAGTTTCGCATTACGTTGTTTGAGCGCCAAAATCCGATCAACGGCTTTGTCGATCAGCTCTACCGGGAGTCTCCCGCCGCGGACAGCCTCGATGACCGCCGTAATCGCTGCCGTCTGCTCCGACAGCGTATGGCTGACCAGCACGCAGTCCGCACCTGCTTCGATCGCGCGGATCGCACCTTCCGGAATGCCGTACTCCTTGGAGATCGCATGCATCTCGAGGCAATCCGTCACGATCAAACCTTCGAAGCCCATTTCCTCCCTCAGCAGCCCTGTTAATACAGCATGAGAAAGCGTTGCAGGCAGATCACTCGGCTCAATGGCCGGGAAACTGACGTGAGCCGTCATGATGGCATCGACGCCGTCCTTGATCGCTTGTGCGAAAGGGAACAGTTCAACGCTGCGGAGCCGTTCCAAATCATGCGGTACGGATGCCCGCCCCAGGTGGGAATCGACGCTGGTGTCGCCATGCCCCGGGAAGTGCTTGGCTGTAGCGGACACCCCTTCTTCCTGATAACCCTTAATCGCCGCAGTCCCGAGCTCGGCAACGGCATGGGGATCTTCGCCGAAGGAGCGCACGCCGATAACCGGGTTGCGCGGATTGTTGTTGACGTCGAGGCAAGGCGCGAAGTTCATGTTCACGCCGAGCGAACGCAATTCGCGCGCCCCGATTTGCGCCACCCTGTAGGCATCCTCTGCGCTGCCCGCTGCTCCAAGCGCCATATTGCCCGGAATTCGGCTGATGCCTTCATGATCGATTCGCGCGACCATGCCGCCCTCCTGATCAATCGAGATCAGAAGCGGAAACGGTTGGCTGCCCGAAGCGAGCTGCTGCAGGGATTCCGACAGTTCGGCAAGTTGAGGCAACGTCTTCACGTTCCGGCGGAAGTAGCAGATGCCCCCCACCTGAAATTGTTCGATCAGTATGTTGGCATGCTCATTCGGCGTCAATGCGTTGAAGCCGCATATAAACATTTGTCCTACCTTTTGCTCTAGCGTTAAATCTGCTGCCGTCCATTTCATGGATTCCAAACCTACTTTCTATCAATTTAGAGGACGCCCGCAAGTCGGAAGTAGAAGTCCTGATGATTATCTGCCTGCTTTCGTCCCATCAAAGACTCAGAGACTCGGCTCTCCGGACATTTCCCGGAATTCGGATGGCGTCATGCCGGTAGCCTTTTGAAATACCTTGGTAAAATACCGCCGCTCATGATAACCGACAAAGGAACCGATCTGTGCAATGTTCTTGTCGCTGTTCACTAACAGGAATTTGGCCGCCTCCATCCGCTGTCTCGTCAAATACTCCACGAAGGTAAGTCCGACATGATTCTTGAACAGCAAGCAGAAATAACTGGAGCTGATGCCCAGATGCTCCGAAAGCTCCTCGATCCCCAAATCCTGTCCCATGTGGATGTTGATGTACTCCAGGGCGGACGATACCAATTGTTCGGGCGTTTTCTTAACGGCTTCGGGGTTCGGTGCCTCGTCGATCAGCGAAACGGTATTGTAATACTTTTCTTTCGCCCTCTTCTTGCGGATTTCCTCCCCGATCTCCCGAATCTTCATCTCAAGCTCCCCGTAATGAATCGGCTTGCTGATATAATCCTTAACCCCCAGCTTGATCGCTTCACGGGCATATTCAAATTCCTGATAACCCGTCAGCAAGAAGATTTCCGCCCGGCTTCCTTTCTCCCGGATCTTCGTAATGAAGGTCAGCCCGTCCATGACGGGCATCCGGATATCGCACAGAATCAAATCCGGGTTATACTGATCCGCTACTTCAAGTGCTTCCATCCCGCTGCGGGCAAGTCCGACCACCTTCATGCCCATCTCTTCCCAAGGCAGAACCTTGCTGAGATTGTTCAGGATGGGCGCCTCATCATCAACCAATAATGCCTTCAGCATGCTGCCCTTCCCCCCTGTCATAATTGGGTATGACGCATTGTATAACGGTGCCGCCGGGGCGGCTGGAGCATATGAACAGCCCATAATAAGGACCGTACTGAATTCTAAGCCGATCGGCCACGCTTCGCAGTCCAAGTCCCCGCCGTTCCTGGTTTACTTTCAGGTTCTGCATCGTCGTCTGCTCGGATACGCCATCCTCGGACACCATATACTCGAACATGGACAACTGCTCAGAGGTCATGCCGAGTCCGTTGTCCTCCACCCGGATTACGACATTGCCGAGCTCCTTCCAAGCAGAGATGCGTATCCATCCCGTATAGGAAATTCCCTCAAAACCATGCTGGATGCTGTTCTCCACCAGGGGCTGCAGCGTCAGCTTCAGAATGCGGCTGTGCATAAGCTCTTTCGGCACGTCGATTTCGTATTCGAACAGATCCTCGAACCGAAACTTTTGAATTTCAAGATAACTTTGAAGATGCTTGATTTCTTCATCCAGCGTAATTTCTTCTTTGTCCTGTATGCTGATCCGCAATATGCTGGCAAGCCGGTACACCATCTCGCTGACCTTGCGCCCTTCATTCTGGACCGCAAGGACATTGATCGACTCCAACGTGTTAAACAGGAAGTGCGGCTTGATCTGTGCTTGCAGCACACGCATTTCCGCATCGGTCTTCTGCCTTTGCTCCTTTTTGATCTGCGCGAACAGATTGTTGATACGGTTCATCAAATTGTTGAACCCTTTCGACAGCAGCAGAAGCTCATCCTCGCCCTTCTCTTCCACTCTTGCATTCAAATCCCCATCCTCCACGCGGCGCATAAACCGCACGATGACGGCAATCGTGCCGGTAATCCGGTTCATGAACAGGCGGTTGAACACAATCGCGGTAACCAGACAGATCCCCATGATGACAAAAAACCATTTGGCAAAGGAAGTTACCTCTTGCGACAGCGAGTTCCAATCGGTCACCGAGACGATATTCCAGCCATAATCGTTCAGATGATAAATGGAAACAATATTTTCTTTGCCGTTAAACTTGGCTTTAAAGCTTTGATAGCCTTGCTTAAACTCAACGTCACGCTTCATGTATTGACTGATATTTTGACCATCCATGCCGTTCTGCGGGTCAAACAGAATGAAGCCTTCATTGTTGACCAGCATGAATGAGGTGTTCTGCAGGTTGTTAGGGAGCGTCAGATTGCGGAAAATCTCCTCGAACTCCCATCTCTTGATCTGGACGACGAGAATTCCCAGCTTGCGGAGCGTCGTGACGTCTTTTATCAGCCTGATCTGGGTAAACACCGGATCCGCCCCCGTCAGTTCCGGAAATTCGTGCGGAGCCAGCCATTTAGGAATCCCGTTCAGCTTCACAACCTCTTCATACAAGGGACTGTTCTTAAACTGCTCATAAGGAAGCGTCCTGAAATCCTCTTTACTGAATATCGGAATGGGTGCTGATTCTTTGTTGAAATGATATAGAAACGCATAACTGATGGCAGGGTGATTATAGAGGAGATTGCGAAAGCTTCGCTGCCTGTCGTTCAATTTCAGCTGGTCCGCATTGGATTCCTTAATCAGGTTCTGCGCATCAGGATCCTTGGCATTCAGCGCCATTGCGAAGACGGAGGTGGCAATCCCGTTATCCGTGACGTACTCCATCTCCTTAAACACGTTCAAAATGCTGTAGCTGATCGCTTTTAGCGAATATTCGGCTTGCTGGCTGTACTTTTCCTCAATCGAGTTGTAGGTAATAAAGAATGTAAATAGGCCCAGCACAAATAACGGAATAATAATGAGCCCCAAAAAGGCCGTGAATAGTTTGTTCCGCAAATTCATACGCATGCTCCTGCTCCTCGTATTACCCCTTGACGCTTCCTGCGGTGACGCCTTCAATGATTTTCTCTTGCAGAACGGCATAGATGATAAGGACCGGCAGCACGCTGAATACGATCCCCGCCGACATCTGGGCGTAGTTCATATTGTAAGCGTCCCTGAAACCGACCATTCCGACAGGCAGCGTTCTCAGTTCATCATTCGATAGGAAGTAGTTAGCAAGCAAGAATTCGTTCCAGTTACCCAGGAAATTGATGATGAACACGGTAACGATAGCCGGAACGGTCAGAGGTAAGATAATTCTAGCAAACAAGCCTCCGGACCTCAATCCGTCTATGACCGCGGCTTCCTCGATTTCACCGGGCAGCGACCGCATGAAGGCGGCCAGAATAATCACAGAAAACGGGATGGCATTGGCAACATAGGGCAGAATCAGGGCCATATGCGTATTCAGAATATCCAGCTGCCTCATGATGCCATAAATCGGCAGCAAGAGGGAGTTATTCGGGATCAGCATCCCGATCAAAATACATTGAAAGATGATCGCGCTGATCCGGTTGTATCTCATCCGCGTCACGGCAAAAGCCAGCATTGCCGCAAACAGGATCGATAAGCAGGCCGACAGCACGCCGATGTATAAGCTGTTCCAGAAATACGTGCTGATCTTGGCGCTCACCCAAGCGTTCACGTAGTTATCAAACACCAACGTGCTTGGCAATCCAAACGGGTTCGTTGCAATGGACTGGTTATCCACCTTCACGGATGAGAACAGGACGAACAGGAACGGATACAGGATGACGAGCAAATAAGCCATCAGGAAAATGTGCGGAATCAGTTTCTTTAGTGCCCTCATCAGTATTCAATCCTTTCGTTGCGTCTGGCGATCAGCACCTGGTAGAGCACCGTTACGATAATCGTGAAGAGGAAAATCAACACGGCGATCGAATTGCCGAAGCCATGCTTGAAACTCGTAATCGCGTATCGAATCATATATGTTGCCATAACGTCGGTGGAGCCGGCCGGCCCGCCCTTGGTCATAACCAGGATAATGTCCGCGGCTTTCATGGCTCCCGCAATCGAAAGCATGATCACAACGGAGATAATAGGCATTATTAGTGGAAGCGTGATTTTGGTAGCCCTTTGGACGCCTGTCGCTCCGTCAATTGCCGCAGCTTCGTCAAGCTCCTTGGGAATGGACAGAATTGCGGCAAGGACCATCACAATGTAAAAGCCGGTCCATTGCCAAGCGTTCGTAATCAAGATGGCGATCATGGCCCATTTGCGATCCGACAGCCAGTAGATCGGCTCGATGCCAACCAATCCCAACATCTCATTCATCAGGCCAAAGTCCGGATTGTAGATGAATCCCCACAAAATGCCGATGACAGCCGTCGACATGATGGAAGGTGCGAAAACCGCTGTTTTATACAGCCCCTTCAAACGTTTGACGTTGGCGATAAGCAGGGAGAAAACCACGATGATCGGAACCTGGATCAAGCAGGAAAAAAGTATGAAATAGACATTGTTTCGGACCGCCTTCCAGAAGGCATCGTCATTCAGGGCGGTCACATAGTTATCGAGCCCGATGTACTTCACGTCTTTGGAGATGCCGTTCCAGCTCGTAAAGCTGTTGTCAAACGCAGTGAAGATGGGATATATGAAAAAAGCCAGAAACAGCAAGAATGCCGGCAGCACAAAAACGATGTAAATCAGAGGATTTCTCAGCGCTCTGTTCATGGTAACCTCCGTATTGATGTCTGATGTTGTTTAGGCGAAAGGGCACCCCCATATGCCTTTAGCGGGTGGTGCCCTTTCGTCTGGAATTTTAGTTATTCCTCTGAAGCATTAGCCGCTTCCTGTGCTGCTTGAACATTCTCCAGCATCTTCTCGGCATCGAGCTCGCCGCCGATCACCTGCTGGATTCCCATGCTCAGCGCCGTGTTTACGTCGGCTTGGACAAGCGCATCGAAGGCAGGGAAGGATTTGTTGATTTCGCTGACGCCTTTGAAAATGTCCTGCATCAGCGGATCATCCGACGTGGAATTCATCGTTTCCAGATCCATCTTCATCGCCGGCAGTACTCCGTCTTCCTTGAGCCCGCGCAGCTGCATTTCATCCGTCCACATATTTTTGATGAATTCTTTAACCGCTTGAAGCTTGCGAGGATCCTCTGCTACCGCCGCCGAGAAGCCATATCCGTTGTTAGCGTCCTGCATGACGATGACAGGGTCGCCTTCATTCACCGGAGGCAAATTGAAATAGCCGATCTTGCCGACCATGTCGCCCGCTTGCGCCGGATCTCTAAATACGGAGTTCGCCCACGATCCGTCCATCATCATGACGGCTTCCCCGGTGATGATTTGATTTCTCATGTCCGCGTATTCAAAGCCGAGCTCGCCTTTTTTGAAGTACCCTTTCTCCACCCATTCCTGATGTTTCTTCACGCCTTCCACGACTTTCGGATCGGTCCATTTGGTTTCCCCGGTCTTGAAGCCGTAAGTCACCTCCGCTCCTGCATAATAACTCCACAGGTTATTCGTGGTCATGAGCGGAATCCATGCATCCTTGGAAGATTGCGCGAACGGAATTTTGCCGTCGGCCTTGATGGCTTCGGCGATCTGCTCAAGTTCCGCCAACGTTTTTGGTACGCTCAGACCTTTCTGGGTGAAGTAATCCTTGTTATAGAAAATACCTTCGATGGAACCGCCGATCGGCAAACCATAGATCTTGCCGTCATGCGTGAACGGGTCCAGTGTCGTAAATTTGTCCTTTATGCCGAGCTCATCCAGGATTGGGGTCAAATCGAGCATCAAGCCTTCTTTGGAATATACGCCTGCATCGGGGCTTCCGAATACGTCGAATACTTCCGGCGGCTTGCCGGCAGCCATCTCGCCTCTCAGCTTCTCTTTACGATTCACTTCAGAGTCTACAGCGTCCAGCTTGATTTTAAGCCCGGGCACCGCTTCTTCGGTTTTGCTGACCACATCGTTCAGCAATGCGAGACGGAACTTCTTGGATTCGCCAACTTGCGTATGGCGAATGGTGATTTCAAACGGCTCATTGCTCACCGTTCCTTCCGAGCCGCCTGACGGCTTTTCTGCCGCCTTGTCACCGCCGCCGCATGCAGACAAAAGCGTGGATGAGACGAACAAAAGCGACATGAATAATGCCAGACCCTTTTTCTTCATTGTCTTTGACCCTCCCGAAGTGTTTGTATATTGATAGGCGCTTTCCTTACATCTTCATTATAGAAAGCGATTCCACTTTACGATAGGTCGATATTTTTCTATCCAAGGGATAATATCCTCTACAAAAAACAATAACCCTTCCATTTGAGGAAAGGTTATTGTTATTAATGATAACATATTATGTTTAATATTATACAACTAAAATGAGTTCAGAGCCGACGGCTATTTCTCGGGAATTTCGCCAATCAACCGGTAGGCGCGTGCGACTTCTTCCTCGGACGGTGAAGGTACGCCCTCCAACGGATAGGCCATACCGAGCTCCTTCCATTTGTACACGCCCATCTGATGGTATGGCAGGATCTCGAACTTCTCCACGCCGTGCAGCGTGCGGATGAATTGACCGAGCGCCACCAAATCGTCCTCGCTGTCATGGATGCCCGGCACGTAGACGTGCCGGATCCACATGTTCCGACCATGGTCGGACAGCCAGCGGGCGGTCTTCAGCGTCCTTTCATTGGACTTGCCTGTCAGCTTGATGTGCTTCTCGTCGTTGATATGCTTCAGATCAAGGAGGACCAAGTCGGTATGCTCGAGCAATTCCGATATTTTATCCGGCTCGTTATACCCGTTGCTGTCCAGGGTCGTATGCAAATTCCAGCGGCGCTTCACTTCCTTGAACAGCTCCGTGACAAAAGGATACTGCAGCGTCGGCTCACCGCCCGAAACGGTGAGTCCTCCACCCGATGACCGGTAGTAGCTCAGATAAGGCTCAATCTCTCGGAGGACGTCATCCACTGTCATTTCATGTCCTTCATGAAGTCCCCAGGTATCCGGGTTGTGGCAGTATTGACACTTCAGGAGGCAGCCCTGCATGAAGAGCACAAAGCGGATACCCGGACCGTCCACCGTTCCGAACGTTTCTATGGAGTGTACATGACCTTTTAGCATGGTGCGTCATCCTTTCTGTATCCGCTATGGTTGTCTTCCATCCTTACATCGATCCGTGGAAGGTACGGTTAATGACATCGAGCTGCTGTTCGCGCGTCAGTTTGACGAAGTTGACCGCATAGCCGGATACCCGGATGGTTAACTGCGGATAATTCTCCGGATGCTCCATCGCATCGATCAGCTGCTCACGGTCAAACACGTTCACGTTCAAATGGTGGGCCTTGCTGCCAAAGTATCCGTCCAGCATGGCAACCAGATTGTTTACCCGAATGTCGCTTTCTTTGCCCAGGGCTTTCGGCACGATCGAGAACGTATTCGAGATGCCGTCCAGACTGTCCTCATAAGGCAGCTTGGCCACGGAAGTCAGCGAAGCGAGGGCTCCCTTCTTATCGCGTCCGTGCATCGGGTTTGCGCCCGGCGCAAACGGCTCGCCTGCTTTGCGTCCATCCGGCGTGGTTCCTGTCTTCTTGCCGTATACCACGTTCGACGTAATCGTGAGCACCGATTGGGTCGGCATGGCATCGCGGTAGGCTTTGTGCTTGCGGATCATGCTCATGAAGGCCTCGACCAGTTCAACGGCGATGCCGTCCACGCGGTCGTCGTTGTTGCCGTAGCATGGGAAATCGCCCTCGATTTCAAAATCCACCGCAATCCCTTGCTCATTGCGTACCGGCTTCACCTTCGCATATTTAATCGCGCTCAGCGAATCCGCTGCTACGGACAAGCCCGCTATGCCGCATGCCATCGTCCGCAGGATATCGCGGTCGTGAAGCGCCATTTCAATCCGCTCGTAGCTGTATTTGTCATGCATGTAGTGAATCACGTTGAGGGTATTCATGTAGAGCTTCGCGAGCCATTCCATCATCGGCTTGAAGCGCTTCATGACCTCGTCATAACTCAGAACCTCAGCGGTGATCGCCGGATATTCCGGTCCGACCTGGGCGCCGGATTTCTCATCCTTCCCGCCGTTGATTGCATACAGCAGCGCTTTGGCCAGGTTCGCTCTGGCTCCGAAGAACTGCATCTGCTTCCCGATGCGCATGGCGGATACGCAGCAGGCGATGCCGTAATCGTCCCCGTAGATCGGACGCATGAGATCGTCATTCTCATATTGGATCGAGCTCGTTTCGATCGATACCTTCGAACAGTATTTTTTGAAGGCCTCCGGAAGCTTCTCCGACCACAGCACCGTCAAGTTCGGTTCCGGCGCAGGTCCCAGATTGTACAAGGTGTGCAGGAAACGGAAGCTGTTCTTGGTTACTCTCGTTTCACCGTTCAACGACATGCCGCCGATGGATTCGGTCACCCACGTCGGATCGCCGCTGAACAGCTCGTTGTAATCCGGCGTGCGCAGGAACTTCACGATCCGCAGCTTCATGACAAAATGGTCCACCAGCTCCTGGGCTTTCTCTTCCGTCAGGATGCCTTCAGCCAAATCCCGCTGGATATAAATATCGAGGAAAGAAGATACCCGGCCAAGCGACATGGCAGCGCCGTTTTGCTCCTTGATCGCGGCCAAATAACCGAAATACAGCCATTGGAATGCTTCCTTCGCCGTATTCGCAGGTTTGGAAATGTCAAAGCCGTGCATGCCGGCCATTTCTTTCAGTTCCTTGAGGGCGCGCATTTGTTCGGACAGCTCTTCCCGCAGACGGATCACCGGCTCGTCCATGGCGTCCACTTCAAGCTCGCCGAGTTCTCTCAGTTTGTCCTGGATCAGCGCGTCCACGCCGTATAACGATACTCTGCGGTAGTCGCCGATGATGCGGCCGCGGCCGTATGCATCGGGAAGACCCGTAATAATCCCGGCTTTGCGCGCTGCTCTCATCTCCGGAGTATAGGCATCGAATACGCCCTGGTTATGCGTTTTGCGGATGCCGTTGAAGATATCCACTACCGCCTGCGGCATTTCGAAGCCGTATGCGTTGCACGCATCAATCATCATCCGGATGCCCCCGAAAGGCTGAATCGAGCGTTTGAACGGCTCGTCGGTCTGCACGCCGACGATCTGTTCTTTATCTTTATCCAAGTAGCCAGGCTGGTGGGAGGTGATGGTGGAAGGCGTATGAACATCCACGTCCAAAACCCCGCCGTTATCCCGCTCCTTCTTGGTTAAATCCGATACGATATCCCACAATGCCTTGGTGTTGTCCGTAGGTCCCGCCAAGAAATCATCAGAGCCATAATAAGGGGTAATATTCTCTGCAATAAAATCGTTAACGTCAACGCGCTTGGTCCATTTACCTGATTTAAAACCTTTCCAACCAACTTCTTTTTCAATCACCGACATATTGAATCCCTCCTAGATTATGCTGCAGCTTGCAGGGGCTGGCGGGGACACACATTGATCTATCTCAGATCTTAAATGTGATTATTTTCACGATCAATGGCATCTCTGCCCCGCCATGTGCCTTCAAGCTTCTATATCAAAGATCTGAGATTCAGCTTTCTGCTACACCTTTATTGTAGTCCTGTTGATCCGCAGCATCTGTGATAAAAATCACAAAGTTGTGGTAATCCGTGATTTTTATCACTCTGATTCCGGGCTCCCCTGGCTTCTACCACCATTTATAATGGAATTTAGGATCATCCTTCTGTCCCATTCCTGTTTAGAAACGTCCATAGAAGGCGTTGCGATATACTTCTGCCAGCTCCGTCACCAGCGGCAGCTTCGGATTGCTGGTCGTGCACTGATCTTCGAAAGCCCGGTCCGCCAAATGCTCGACGTTTCTCTCGAAGTCCTGTGGATCGATGCCCAGCTGCTGGAACGATTCCTCGATGCCGAGCTTGCTGTTCAGCTCGCGGATGGCGGCGATCAGGCTGTTTACGCCCTCCTCCGTCGTTCTTGCCGGCAGTCCAAGAATCCGTGCGATCTCGGCATATCTTTCATCGGCCACAAAGTGGGTGTATTTCGGCCATGCCGCGAATTTCGTTGGCTTCTTGGCATTGTAGCGAATGACGTGCGGCATCAGTATGGCATTGGTCCGTCCGTGCGCCGTATGGTACTGTCCGCCCCATTTATGCGCCAGACTGTGGTTGATGCCCAGGAACGCGTTCGCAAAGGCCATGCCTGCAAGCGTCGAAGCATTATGCATTTTCTCGCGGGCGAGTTTGTCGCCGGTCAGCGCCGATTGCTCAAGATACTGGAACACCAGCTGTATGGCTTTGATGGCAAGCCCATCCGTGTAATCGCTGGCCATCACCGATACGTAGGCTTCAATCGCATGCGTCAGGACGTCCATGCCGGTATCGGCCACCGCCTTTTTAGGCAAGGTGTACACGAATTCCGGATCGATGATCGCCACGTCCGGCGTCAGCTCATAGTCTGCCAGCGGGTATTTGGTATTTCCCTGCACTTTGTCCGTGATGACGGCAAACGAAGTTACTTCCGAGCCCGTTCCCGACGTTGTCGGAATGGCTACGAATTTCGCCTTTCGTCCCAGCTTCGGATATTTATAGACCCGTTTTCGGATATCCATGAATTTTTGCTTCAGGTTGTTGAAATCCGTATCCGGATATTCATAGAACAGCCACATTGCTTTTGCGGCATCCATAGGCGATCCGCCGCCGAGGGCGATGATGCAGTCCGGCTGAAACCGTTCCAGCATCTCCGTACCCCGTTCTACGGTCGTTGTCGATGGATCCGGCTCGACTTCCGAGAACACCTCGATGGCTACCGGCAGTCTGCGCTGACGCAGGTAATGCTCTACCCGCTCCACATATCCCAGCTTCACCATCATGGGGTCGGTTACGATCGCGACGCGGGTGATGTCAGGCATTTTGGCGAGATACTGCGTCGAGCCTTTTTCAAAGTAAATTTTGTCCGGCACTTTAAACCACTGCATATTCACGGTTCTGCGGTTCACCCTTTTCACGTTGATGAGATTGACGGCCGTCACGTTCGACGACGTGGAATTCCGGCCATACGAACCGCAGCCGAGCGTCAGCGATGGCAGGTTCGTGTTGTAGATATCCCCAATGCCGCCTTGCGAGGAAGGCTGGTTGACCAGGATGCGGCAGGTCTTCATGCGATCCGAAAATTTCAGGATGACGTCCTCATTGTGCGAGTGGATGACCGACGAGTGGCCCATGCCGCCAAAAGCAACCATCTCTTCGGCGCGCGCGATGCCCTCTTCCGCATCTTTCACTTTATAGCAGGCCAGCACCGGGCTCAGCTTCTCGGCGGACAACGGATAAGCAGGACCGACTCCCTCCAGCTCGGCGACCAGGATCTTGGTGCTTTCCGGTACCTCAAAGCCGCAAGCCTCGGCAATCTTGGCTGCCGGCTGTCCGACGATGGTAGGATTGACGGCGCATTTATCCGCTACCATGGCATGCGCAGTCAGCTTCGCCAGCTCTTCCTTGTTCACGAAATAACAGCCGCTGGCGATCATTTTTTTCTTCACGGTATGATAGATCGGCTCCTCTATAATGACGGCTTGCTCGGATGCGCAGATCATGCCGTTATCAAACGTCTTGGATAGAATCAAGTCGTTCACCGCTTGATCGAGGTCCGCACTCTTCTCGATGAAGCACGGCACGTTGCCGGGACCTACGCCGAGGGCTGGCTTGCCGCAGCTGTATGCTGCTTTGACCATCGCCGATCCCCCCGTAGCCAGAATGCAGGCAACGTCAGGATGGTTCATGAGTGTATTGGTTTTATCCATGGAAGGAGCCTCGATCCACTGGATGCAGTCGGCCGGAGCGCCTTGTTTCACGGCGGCGTCCCGCAGGATGAGCGCGGCTTCCCTGCTGCATGCCTGCGCGGATGGATGGAAGCCGAAGATGATCGGGTTTCTTGTTTTGATGGAGATCAGCGCCTTGAATATGGTGGTCGAGGTCGGATTGGTTACCGGTGTGATCCCCATGATGATCCCGATCGGCTCCGCAATTTTTTGGAAGCTGTCATAGGCATTGTCTTCGATGATACCTACCGTTTTGTCGTACTTGATGCTGTTGTGGATATACTCCGTGGCAAACAGGTTTTTGATGATTTTGTCTTCATACACGCCGCGGCCCGTTTCTTCAACCGCCATTTTCGCCAGCTGCATGTGCTTCTCAAGTCCGGCCATGGCCATGGCCTGCACAATTCCGTCGACTTGCTCCTGATCGAGTTTCATAAACTTTTCTTTGGCCCGATTCGCCTTGTCGATCAGACCTTGAATGTACTCTGCTGCCGTTTGTCCCTTCACTTCAACCGTTGTTCCTTTGCTCACAGCCATATCTCTCATCCTCCCATGGTTCATGTTCTTTTTTGTCTACGCTTCGATCGTAACACAGACGCTCCTTAAATCATGTGAAATATTTCACAATATTAAAATTTATCTTTTCTGTGTGATTTATACCTGTCTTTTCCCTCTTTCAAGTGAAAGAGATCACAATGTTTGAAAATTCGCCATGATTTCCCTCTTGTTCCGCCCCACAAGTGAATGTTTTCACGTTATAATGTATTTAAAGATTAAACAGATCAAATTTTAGGATGTTAGGGGATACCACCATGAAAACTGTAGACCATGTAATGGAAATCGAAAACTTAGGGAACACGCAGTGCTTCTCGGAACAAAACCGCAACCGTCTGCTGGTCACCATGAAGGAAAGGGTACTCCCTGAAGGATCGCATTTGTTCTGGGAAGGCGACTTCGCCGACAAGCTGTACTTCGTTAAACAAGGAAGAATTAAATTAACCAAATCGACGGATGAAGGCAAAGAGCTTATTCTATATATGTACCATCCAGGAGACATGGTCGGGCAAGCCGATCCATTCTTCAGCAACAACCACAGTTTTTCGGCAGAGGTGCTTGAGGACAGCGTAGTCGGGGTCATCGAGCACAAGGATCTGGAGCTGCTGATCTGCCAGCATTGCGACTTCGCGATTGATTTCATGAAGTGGATGGGTATACACCACCGCATCACGCAGACCAAATTCCGTGATCTCATGATGTACGGCAAGCCCGGCGCATTAACGTCGACGCTGATTCGTCTGGGCAATACCTACGGGCAGCATCAAGAGGATGGCACCATTCTCATCAACAAAAAGATCACCCACACCGATCTTTCGAACATGATCGGGGCCACCCGCGAAAGCGTGAACCGGATGCTAAGCGACCTTCGCAAAAAGGATGTCATCGAATATGCCGGCGGCATGATTGTTATCAAAGATCTGCCGATGCTGCAGGAAATATGCCACTGCGAGCTGTGTCCGAACGAAATCTGCCGGATTTGATCCGCCTAAAGCCCCTTCGGTGCATAATATACGGGCATCTGCTTACAATAAGCCTTGTCTTTCCAATCCAAATCAAAGGGAGTGCTCAGCATGCGTGAAGGTTTGATTCCTGCAGTTCTTGGAACCGTGGTTTCTGCTTCGGGTGCCGCTCTGCTTTGCAGCAGGTATAAATTCGCTGCAACCGGTATTCTAGGCTTCGGACTGGCTCATATGGTGCTTGGTGCGATCGACCTGGTGGAACATCGGTAAACGATTTGGAAGGCAAGATTCTCACGGCTGTCCTTTCAGTTCAATGACTGAGGAGGACAGCTTATTTATGCTATTGCCCTCCTGCTCCTTCAGCGATGGCATATCCAAAAGCGTTTCCCAAAAGAATATTACATCTGACGGGAAGCCCACTATTTCTGTTTGGGGACGTTCCGTGTGCGCATCGTTCCTCCCATTGCCTTTGTCCCAAATTTCTTGGAACGGTTGTATCTTTACAAAAAAAGAAACCGTTGCTTGGCGAATGGACGAATGACAGACCATTGACCAAGAACGGTTTCTTTGTTTATTCACCAGGTTGGACTTTCTCTGACAATGAACTAGGAGGATGGAATTCCTCCGTTTCACCGCCTATCACAGCTTACTTTTGCTTGTTCCCTTTTCCCGAAGAGATAAACCAGTAAGCCATGCCTACAAACAACCCGCCGCCAATGATATTCCCCAGCGTGACCGGCACCATGTTGCTGATCCAGCCGCCGATGGATACCGTCTCGGGATGTCCCGGCAATATCGTCGCCAGCGTCAGAAGCGACATGTTCGCTACGCTATGCTCATACCCTGTCGCAATGAAGGCGAACAGGCACCACCATATTAAAATCAGTTTCGTGGTTTCTCCTTTGGCCCGAATCCCCATCCACAGGGCCAGACATACAAGCCAGTTACATAATATGCCTCTAAAAAACAGCTCCATGAACGGATCGTTCATTTTCTTGGCCGCTGCCGTGAAGATGAGATGATCGGGCGGCAGCCCTTTGAACAGGCCGGAAGCGTAAACCAGATAGCTGAGCAGGACCGCTCCCGCCAAATTGCCGATAAACACAAGGCCCCAGTTTTTCAGCGTGTCCCCCATCGTCGTTCGTTTCGATAACGTGCTTATCGTAAAAAACATATGATTTCCGGTGAACAGCTCTGAACCGGCAAACACAACCAACGTGAGCGCAATCCCGAATGCGGCTCCCATGACGAGGGACTGGAAAGGCGAACCGGCGGCTGCCAGCGGCGCGCCCAGCTTAAAGATTAATACGATCCCAATGCCGACATAAGCGCCGGCCAGCATGGCCGATACCATGTAACGCAGCAAGTTGTTGTTCATCTGCTCTTTTTTGGCGACCGCGGCATTGACGACGGCTTCCACATCATTGTTAAACATGGGTTACCACCTCTTGGTTTCGTCTGTTGAAGCTGCTTATTACGGCCTTATACACCTACCTCAACCTTTCCGTCCACGGCGCGAACCGGATATATCCGAACTTGGCCCTTATCCGGAGCCTGCACAAGCCCTGTCGAAAGCTCGATCTTCCAATCGTATAACGGATCGTAAATGTAATGCCCGGATACGATGGCTTCGGCTAACGGACCTCCTTTGGGATGCGGGCTTTTATTCTCCAAAGCAAACCATTGATGATCCGAGGTCCGGAAGACGGCAATCTCCCGGTCACCGATTTGGACCACCCTTCCGAGTTGCGACAGAAATTCATGTTCATTCCCTACCGTGATATAAGTTCCGGTTTCCATAATGCGCAGCCTCCACTTCTCTTGTTCGATTCCTATCCAAACAATAAGCTCTCTATAATCCGGCAGCCGAGGGGGAACCGTTCTCCCCCTCGATTACTTGCTGCCGACCGGTCTTGCGTCCTGGAACAGCGTATTGCGCAGCTTATCGTCGTTCAGCACTTTCTTCCACGGATCTTCCACTTGCTGCAGGGCCAGCTCAATTCTTTCCACCAGCTCCTTACGCTGTTTAGCATCATCAAGGACCGCCGCACGGATTTGTTCCAGTCCCAGACGCTCTACCCATTCCGACGTTCTCTCGAGGTACTTGCCGGTTTCACGGTAGTACTGCATCAAGGCGCCGCAGATCTCGATCAATTCCTCGTCCGTCTTCACCTTACAGAACGAATCGGCCAGGCGCGCCTTCGTTCCGCCGTTGCCTCCGACGAATATCTCCCATCCGCCGTCATTGCCGACGATCCCGATGTCCTTCGTGCACGATTCGGCACAATTTCGCGGACATCCGTTGACCGCCATTTTAAACTTCGCCGGAAAATCCAGCCGCTCGAATTTCTCCTCGAGGAATGCACCCATGCCCATCGAATCCTGCGTGCCGAAACGGCAGAATTGGGAGCCTACGCAGGTCTTGACGGTCCGCAGCGATTTGGCATAAGCATAACCGGACGGCATATCCAGCTCTTCCCATACGCTTGGCAGATCTTCCTTCTTCACGCCGATCAGATCCAGTCGCTGTCCGCCGGTTACCTTAACGACCTTAACATTGTACTTAAGCGATACGTCCGCAATTTTCTTCAAATCCTCCGGCGTGGTAACGCCGCCGTACATTCTTGGCACTACCGTGTAAGTGCCGTCTTTCTGAATGTTGGCGTTCATCCGCTCGTTGACGAAGCGGGACTCCCTCTCCTCCTGATGGGTCACCGGATTCAGCATCGCCAGATAATAATGGATGGCGGGACGGCATTTCGAGCAGCCCTCAGGGTTGCTGAAGTTCAGAACATGCATGACTTCCTTCGTCGTAGTCAGCCCCTTGGCGCTGATTTCGGCGACGATTTCGTCCCGGTCGAGCGTGGTGCACGGACATATGCCTTGTTTGCCTGCCGTCTTAAAGCCATCGCCCAGTACGCTCTGAAGGATTTGCTCCACGACTGGCTTGCAGCCCCCGCAAGAACGGGTCGCTCCCGTGCAAGCTTTGATTTCGTCCACCGTCGTGAGGCCTTGAAGCGTCACGGCATCCACAATGGCCTTTTTGGTTACGCCGTTGCAGCCGCAGACGATTTCATCGTCGGGCATCTTATCCAGCGAGAAGGCCTTGCCGCTTCCTTTCCCTGCACATTCGGTGCCCATGATCGAATGATAGATCTCCTCGGTCATGGCCGTCTTTTTGCGTATCATGGATTGAAGGCTGGCCGAATCGCTGACATCCCCGAACAATATCGCGCCGACGATGATATTGTCGCGCAGCAGGATTTTCTTATAAGTCTTGCGCCAATCGTCCTTCGCCACGATCACCGAGTGCTCAGCCTGCTCCATGAATTCTCCTGCGGAGAATACATCAACGCCGCTGATTTTCAGTTTCGTCGATACGATGCTGCCCTCGTAAGGCTGGCCGTCCACGCCGCAGAGATGCTTGGCAAGAACCTGCCCCTGCTCGAACAACGGCGCAACCAGGCCGTAGCATGCCCCCCGATGCTCGCAGCATTCGCCGACCGCATACACATCCGGCCACGAGGTCTGAAGATAATCGTTGACTACGATTCCCCGGTTCACTTCGATACCGCTCGCTTGGGCGGCAGCAACGTTCGCTCTGATCCCCACGGCCATGACCACGAGTTCCGCTTCAAGCTCATCCCCATCTTTGAACCGCAGCCCCGTGACCCTCTCATCGCCCATGATTTCCGCGGTTTGTTTGCCTAATAAGAACCGGATGCCCTGCCGCTCCAGCTCCCTTTGCAGCATCCCCGATGCCATGGAATCCAGCTGGCTCTCCATCAAATCCTGCATGAGATGAACCACCGTCACCTCCATGCCCAGGCTGACCAATCCCTTAGCGGCTTCCAGACCCAGCAGCCCTCCGCCGATGACGGCCGCTTTCTTGTATGCCTTGGCGGCTTGAAGCATCTGCGTGCAGTCGGCGATGTTTCGAAATCCGATAACTCCCTCTTTATCACTGCCCGGTACAGGCAATATAAAAGGTTTCGAACCTGTAGCTATAATCAATTTGTCATAAGGAACCGTCAATCCGTTATCGGCCGTCACTACCTTGCGCTCCCCGTCGATGGCGGTGACGGTCACACCCGTATGCAGGGTGATCTGATTGTCCTCGTACCATTTCCAGTCATTCAATACAATGTCGTCCAAGGTTTTGCTGCCTTCCAGCACATAGGACAGCATAATGCGATTGTAGTTCGGGTGAGGCTCCTGTCCAATGACGGTGATGTCAAATTTCCCACCCAATTTAATGATTTGCTCGACCGTGCTTATGCCTGCGATACCGTTGCCAATGATAACCAACTTATCTCTCTTTATATTGGACATCGTTTGATTCCTCCCCAACACGTGATCTTGTGCTCGTATATTCCACTGGTTACAAGTAAATTATATCGTGTAAGGGCATATATTTTTGTGATTTATTTCACATTAATCTTTAAAATTTAAATAAAAATACCAAATAACCCTGTCCGATTGGAACAAGGTTATCCTAAAGAAACGGCCTGCTATATGATTTCGGCTTCCATATAGGCTCGTTCGCCGCCGGGCACTTTTAAATAGGGACGAATTCCGGCAAATCCCCCCGCATCCAGGTTCACCCCGGTCATCCAATTCCCCTCCAAAAGGCCTCCTTCCGACTGCATGATGACGGCAGGCGCCTCGATATGCTCCTGGTACAGTACGATGCCGGCCTGAATGGTCTTATAGGCTTTTCCTTGCTGCACCAAAGGTAAGGCACTAATATACGTAGGCACAAAATAATGGGCGATCACGTCCAGCTCCTCCCCGTCGAAGAACGCTTCGCTGCCGAGGAAGGGATGCAGCATCACGATTTTCTCGTAGAGCGACCAGATGATCATATGCAGGAATCTTCCCATCCGTCCCTTATTTTGCTCGGAAGACGAATTCAATGTTTCGGTTTCATAACCAATGAACTTCCATCCGCCGGGAGTCTTGACCCACTTCTGGAACATGTCGACCCGAGCTGTGCCGTCTTGGCTAAGGGATGCTACAGCGTCTGGGCTTGTTCCACACACGGCCGACCATAGTGATTCCGGTACATACTGGCTCAGCACCCGCTTGGTTTTCTCAAATATATGAAGCACTTGTAATGAAGCGTTTTCAAGCTCTGAGATGTCCTCTTGTCCATAATGGAACCGGGAGATATTCGTTCGCTTGATCATGGGCTCGCCTCCTTGATATGCCGCCTGGATTATTACATCATATAGAAGGTGCGTCAGCTTGGTGCATGTCCGGATGTTTTTGCAGGACGAAACGAAAACTCAGCCATTCTGGTTAGAAAAAAAACCCTGAAATGAGGATATCTCATGCCAGGGTTTAATCGTCAACGGGAGTCTTATGATGACTCATCTGTCGACCCATTGTTCTGCCCAGGATGAAATTTGCTCCATCACCGGACGCAGTGCTTTGCCTTTTTCAGTCAGTTCATATTCAATACGTACCGGAGTTTCCGGATAGACATGACGAATCAGTATGCCTTCGCATTCCAAATCCTTCATCCGCTCGGAGAGCATTTTATCGCTCATGGACGGAATCAAATTCGAGATATCCTTAAAGCGCTTAGGCCCGCTCATCAGCGTTTGAATAATCAAGCCATTCCACCGTTTGCCCAGAAAAGAAAAGGCCGATTCGAAACGGGGACACATCGTAACATTTGTAACTTCCATATCCCTTCACCTCTTTACGAAGTCACCTTGTTTATAGAAACTCATAAGCTTACCCAGAAATCTAGAAAACTTACGAATTGTAAGTATGTTTCATTTTAGCATATTTTCGAGAAGCTGAAAACCTCCTAGCCCCTTTTTCCCAGAAAATCAGCGCTTATCCCCCTAATATCCGAGCCAAAATATCCAAATCGTCCTCAATCAAAGTGGATAATTTCCTATTATACAGCACCGCCGCTGGATGGAACAGAGGGAATATCTTATAGGTCTCCGGTGAAAAAACATAGCCTGCTCCGGGATTTTCCGGATCTGCCGCTTGCTGAACCGGGCCCTCCATCAGCTTGCCGTGCAGCGACGTCACCGTTTCATGGCTTCCGATTAACCGGTGCAGCGCGGTATTTCCCATCGGTGCCAGGATGACCGGGCGGACCCATCGGATTTCTTCATCAAGCAAAGGCGCATGCGCCAAAATTTCAGCCTTGGTCGGCGTACGATTCGATCGGCTGATGACATTCTCGCCTGAAGGCCTCACGAGCACTTTATCCTTGTAGGGCCTGCTTCGCACGGTACTGGTAATATATACCTGGTCCCGCGTCAGTTTCAGACGTTCCAGGTACGCGTTCATCTCTTGTCCGGCCTGCCCTACGAAAGGTTTGCCTTCCAAAACTTCATGAGCTCCGGGCGCTTCCCCGATGAACATGATTTTCGCAAAGCGGACTCCCCTTCCGAGCAGGAAGCCCTCAACGGGTTGATGGACGAGCCTGGCCCGGCATATGGCGATGATTGCGGGATCTACAGGTGCGCTTTGTACTTCGTTCATGTGTACAGCCCCCCTCTCCTATATCATACAATACCCCATATTCACATATATTCTATCCCCAGCCGGCAAAAAACATTTCGAAAAAGCAGCCCCAACATACCAAAAAAACGAGCCGAACAAGGACTGTACCTTGAACGGCTCGTTCGTTGATGATTAAGATAATGCGCTGTTTATAGCTTAGACTAAAACGGGAAGCGCGCGAACCGGCTGACTGTTGCCGAACGTTTGCTTGCCTGCCGTGGAATGAGCCCAGTTAATCGCATTGGAGATCACTTTCAGCACTTCGGGGTTGTAGTAGGTTGGATAGGTCTCATGCCCTGGACGGAAGTAAAAAATGTTCCCATGCCCGCGTTTGAATGTGCATCCGCTGCGGAACACTTCCCCGCCCTCGAAATTGCTGACGAATACCAGCTCATCGGGGGCCGGAATGTCAAAGAACTCCCCGTACATTTCCTCGTGCTCGATGATGATCGGTCCCGTAATTCCCGCCGCAATCGGATGCGTCGGATTCACGCTCCAAATAATTTCCTGTTCTCCTGCTTCGCGCCACTTTAAATCGCAGCTCGTGCCCATCAAAGCTTTGAACGGTTTGGAAAAATGTCCGGAATGGAGAACGATCAGTCCCATACCATCCTGCACGCGTTTTACGACCTTGCTTACGATTTCGTCACTAACCTGGTCATGAGCCATATGCCCCCACCACAACAGCACATCGGTTGAATCCAGTACATCGTCCGTCAATCCATGCTCCGGCTGGTCGAGCGTTGCCGTTCTAATGATGAAATCCGGATTTTGCAGACCCTCCGCCAAAGCTGTGTGAATGCCCGTCGGATAAACGCTCCGAACCTCATCATGGATTTTCTCGTGCACGAATTCATTCCATATGGTTACGTTAAGCATGTTGCTGTTCCCCCTAATTGCTTATTCGTTATTCTCTACGCTGTTAGACCCACCACATTTCTCCGAGCGGCTCTTCGATCAGCACTTGCTGAAGGTTTTGCACCGCTTTGGAGAAGCCTTCTTCAACGGACATCAGTCCGTCTTCATGTTCAATGCTCACGACATAGTCATATCCAACCAGGCGAAGAGCACTCATCATATCCGCCCATTCCTTCACATCGTGTCCGTAACCTACGCTGCGGAACTGCCAAGCACGATCCAGCATGTTCGCATACGACTGCATATCCGTGAGACCGTGTTTGTTCACGTTAATCGGATCAATGCTAGTATCCTTCGCATGGAAGTGGTGGATCGCTCCTTCGCGGCCCAAAATTTGAATCGCTTGAACAGGGTCGATCCCTTGCCACCACATGTGGCTCGGATCCAGGTTGGCACCGATCACTTCGCCTGCGGCTTCGCGCAAACGGAGCAGCGTGCCCGGCGTGTGAACGGAGAAGCCGCCGTGCAGTTCCAAACCGATTTTGACATTGCGGTCTGCCGCAAATTTACCCCACTCGGTCCAATAAGGAATGACCTTGTTATCCCACTGCCAAGTCAGGATCTCTTGATAGTCGTTAGGCCAAGGCGCTACCGGCCAGTTCGGGTATTTGGCATCCTCGTGGTCGCCTGGGCAGCCGGAGAATGTGTTGACAACAGGTACTTCAAGCTTTTCGGCAAGCTCCACCGTTTTTACGTATGTGTCATGGAATTCTTTAGCGATTGCCTTTTGCGGATGAAGCGGATTGCCGTGGCAGCTCAGTGCGCTAATGATCAGCCCGCGGGATTCCACCGCGTTTTTGAAGTTTTTCAGCGCGGTTTCATTCTCCAGAAGCTCGACCGGGTTGCAATGTGCATTTCCGGGATAACCGCCTGTTCCGATTTCAACTGCTTTAAGGCCCTTGGATGCCACGTAGTCCAATGCATCCTCCAGTTTACGTCCACTCAGCAATACCATAAATACGCCTAATTTCATTGTATAACCTCCTGGTTTGGCTTAGTCATCATATTGATTGCAAGATTTAGTTGTCGAAATAAACCGCTTTACCCGTCTTCGCCGATTCATAGATCGCTTCCAGGATTTGCGTCACCACAAACGCCTGCTCCGGCTTAACGACCGGATCCTTATCCTCTATAATCGCTTCAAGCCACATTCTTGCTTCACGGTCCGAGTCGTTTTCCTTGGAGCCCGAATAGAAAGCTACGCCGCCGGCGTTCAGATCCACTTTGGTTTCATACAGTCTGCTCATTTTCTCGCCGTTGATGCGCAAGCCGTCTTTCATGTCGGCTCCGCCTTCGGTTCCCGCCAGAACGGCTTTCGCTTCGCCGATCTCCAGGACGTTAAGCGCCCAGCTGGATTCCAGAACGATCGTAGCGCCGTTCTCCATCGTAATAAATCCGAATGCCGAATCCTCTACCGTGAATTCCTTCGGATCCCACGGACCGAACGCATTCGCCGCATTCTCGCGCTGACCCAATTTATGGAACGTGGATCCCAGCACGCTTTTCGGCTTGTAATTGTCCATCAGCCACAAGGTCAAATCCAGCGCATGGGTTCCGATATCGATCAACGGACCTCCGCCTTGCTTCTCCTCGTCAAGGAATACGCCCCAAGTCGGAACGGCACGGCGGCGGATGGCCAAGGCTTTGCCGTAGTAAATCTCGCCCAGCTCGCCTTCCTCGCAGATCCCCTTCAAATACATGCTATCGTCCCGGAAACGGTTGTTATAACCGATGGTCAGTTTTTTGCCTGTGCGCTTTGCGGCGTCCAGCATGGCCTGTGCTTCGGAAACCGTTTTTGCCATCGGCTTCTCGCACATCACGTGCTTGCCGGCTTCCAGGGATGCTACCGTGATTTCGGAGTGCGAATCGTTCGGCGTACATACATGGATGACGTCAATGCTGCCGTCTTTCAGCAATTCCCTGAAATCCGTGTACACTTTAGCGCCTTCAACCCCATATTCGGCTGCTGCCTTCTGCGCACGCTCTTCCACGATGTCGCAAAAAGCGACCAATTCAGCCTGCGCCTGCTTCTTCAAGCTCGGCATATGCTTGCCGTTGGCGATTCCCCCGCAGCCGATAATTCCGATTTTCAACGTGTTCGACATGTCCATTTC
Source organism: Priestia sp. BR_2 (assembly GCF_041954005.1). Classification (NCBI taxonomy): domain Bacteria; kingdom Bacillati; phylum Bacillota; class Bacilli; order Caryophanales; family Bacillaceae; genus Priestia; species Priestia sp. BR_2. Next base: position 131,808 of record NZ_JAVFHM010000166.1, read on the forward strand.
CTCCCCATACTGTTGATCTTATTGGAGCTGTCCCAATATTAGTGCAACGCTTTCATGCGGATCGCCGGGCAAGAGCTCATCATCCTGCCAGATCCGTCAGAAGCTGGTTTGCCTGTTGTTCATAACCAGTTTACAAGAATATGGACCAGGCTTCCAGTTCCCTATTCTGCCGATTCGGCCTGCTGAGGTGCCGGAAGTTTGCCATAACGGTACGTGCTTTGCAGAACGATATGCCTGCCCTCCAGCGAAGACTGCTGAAAGGACTGCATGATCTCCAGCACGTGATAAGCCAAGCGCCCGCTTACGCGATGGTCCTTCTGCTCATGAATCGATTGGATCATATCATGGATGCCCAGACCCCGCTCGTTCTTCCCGCATTCGAAGGCGGGCTCAAGCAATTCCCATTCCTCGGAGCCGTGCTTGCGCAGCTTCACTTCCCCGTTGAAGTAGTTCGGATCGCCGAGACTCAGGCTGCCCTGCGTGCCGTAGATTTCGATCCAGGGCAGATTGGACCCGCCAAAGATATCGAAACTGGTAATCATGGTTGCAATGGCACCGTTCTCAAAATCCAGCGTCCCTGCCAAATGCGTCGGCGTCTGAACCGTGATCGGCTTTCCTTGAAGCGGGCCGGAGCCGACGGAACGGTCCGGGATCTGGATGCCTGTGGATGCGCTGATCCGGCTTGCGGGACCCAGCAGCTCTACCAGGGCCGACACATAATAAGGTCCCATGTCCATCATCGGACCTCCGCCCGACGCGTAAAAAAATTCGGGATTGGGATGCCATGCTTCCGGTCCTGCCCCCATCATAAACGCCGTTGCGGCAACAGGTCTGCCGATCAGCCCGGATTCAATGGCCGCTTTGGCCGTCTGTACGCCGGAGCCTAGGAACGTATCCGGTGCGCAGCCGACGCGAAGCCCCTTCTGATCCGCGATATTCAGAACGCGGCGGGCTTCGTCAAGGGTTATGGCCAGCGGTTTTTCACTGTAGACATGCTTTCCTGCTTCCAGGGAGGCGATATCGACATTGGCATGGCTGGCCGGAATGGTCAAATTAATAATAAATTCAATATCCGTCTGTGCGAGCATCTCCTCAACCGTGTATACGTTCGGGATGTTGAACTCTTCCGCTTTCGCTTTGGCGTTGTCCGGAATGAGATCGGCACATGCCACGATTTCAACCCAAGGGCTGTTTTTCAAGTTCGTGAAGTATACGCCGCTAATGGTTCCGCAGCCAATTATACCTGCTCTCATTTTTTTCATCGATGTCACTCCTTGAACCAATAGATGTGCTCGGACTAGTACAATGGTATTCTTTTATGCTTTCGTTTAAAATGAAGAATATGATTAAAACATGAACAATCTGGTCATTATTTTCTTATTCTTCAAAGGGGACTTTAGCAATGGATTCAAATCTTTCCAACCAAGTCGTAGCAGCGGATTTCTCATTTCATCGCAAACCTTTCAAGATGTCCCTGGCGGACGGTTTCGACACCTATTTGATGCGTTGGCAGACCGACGGCAAATGCCGCGCCAAAATCGACGGCAAGCTGTCGCTCGTCGAGGCAGGGGATCTGTTGATCTTCACGCCCGGACAGCCTTATGAACTTCGAATCGATGACGAATACAACGCATTGGGTGAATTGACCATCGAAAGCGGCGATTATCATATTTTTTTCAAAGGGCCTTGGGCGGACGCGTGGTGGAATTCCAAGAAACGCCCGACCAAAATCAGGGTGCCGCTGGAGGAGCGTTACCTGAGCCTGTTTCGGCAAATTCTGCTCGAGCAGCGGCGCGTATCGGATCCTTATCCCGAGATTTCGGATTACACCGTGCGGATTCTGTGCCTTGAGGTGGACCGCCTGTTATCGGAGCAGCCGTCAACAACCCCCAAGACGTATCTCGCCTACCGCATGAAGAACTACATTGAGGAGAATGCCTCCTCCATGTTCAAGCTGGAGGATGTCGCCGCCCATGTCGGCATCAGCGTTTCCCGGGCAGTCCATCTGTTCAAGGAAGCATTCGGCACCACCATCATGCAGTACACCATGGACGTGCGACTGAGCATGGCAAAGGAACGGATCGTTTTCAGCCCCCTCTCCCTGGAGGATGTCGCCGAAACCTCCGGCTTTGCGAACTACACTTATTTTCACCGCGTTTTCCGTTCCCGATTCGGCGTTTCGCCTAAGCAATTCCGCATGTCCAGCCGTACCTCCAATTAATGGCCATAACTGCACGATAAAAAAAGCGGGCCGACCAAGGTTTTTCCTTGATCGACCCGCTTCTTCTTTGAATCGGATGTAAGATATTCCATGATTCCGTTACTTCTTGTCAGGACCAAGGGTGGCCGCTGCCTCGGCAACAACGATAGCCAAGTCTTCATTACCGAACATCGACAGGACGCCAAGCAGGGTCTGATCCGGTATTTCCCCAGCCTCTTCTTTGGGCACCGTCAGTTCAAGCACGCGCGTCAACCGCTCATTGTCCGGCTGATCCGGATAGGCTTTACGGTACAGCTCAGCCGGATCCAGACCGTGATTCACACACCATTGGGCAAATACGAGGATCATCATATCCTCATCCTGGCGGTACGATTCCGCTATCCGTTCTTCTACGGACTTCCCCGCAGATTCCATGCATTACTCCTCCTCATGCGAACAGGGTTTTATGGGCTCTGTTCGTTCATGAAGACATTATACCGCTTGGTTCCCGTTCAGACAAAGTCTTAAACTAGTCGACCATCTTTACCTGTACCGGGTTGCTCTTCGCTTTGTGCTCATTCTTCTTCTTCATCCAGGTTCCGATGCCGATGACGATGGCAATGACGATGACCTCAAACCCGTACTTCACGACGCCATTTGCGAACCAGCCGTGAATCATCGGCTCTTCCACCACCATCTTCGATGCGGTCCAGGCTAACACCGCAGCGCCGATCGTGATGATAATCGGGAAGCGATCCGTCAGCTTCAGGATAATGGTACTGCCCCACACCATGATCGGAACGGAAATCGCAAGTCCGACAATAACGAGCATGAAGCTTTCACCGGCAGCGCCTGCTACGGCAAGAACGTTATCCAGTCCCATCATGGCATCCGCAATGATGATCGTACGGATAGCCGCCCACATTTGGTTGCCCGCGGAAATTTCATGCTGCTTCTCATCGACCAGCAGCTTGTAGGCGATCCACAGCAGCGCGATGCCGCCGATCAAGCGCAAGCCGGGGATCATCAAGAGCTGGACAACGAGCAGCGTGGCTACGATCCGTATGATGATCGCACCGACGGTTCCCCACAGGATGACCTTCTTCTGGTCCTCTTTCTGGACATTGCGAGCGGCGAGACCGATAACGATAGCATTATCGCCTGCCAGCACGAGGTCAATGAGGACAATCGACAGCAGCGCGGTCCAAAATTCCATCGAAAGCAAATCCATGATTCCCCACCCTTTCTTCATGTTCTGATTAGGCTTTCACCTACCGATGTCCTCCACCCAAAAAAAACGCTGTTCCCTTCATCGATGGGGTCTACAGCGTTTTTTGGGCGCAAAAATAGACCTCCACCTCATCATGAAACAATCAGGCAAAGGTCTCGCTAAACAACTCATCGTTGCCAATAAAGCCGGGGATGGTTGGTCCCGTAATGACGACTTTACTTACAATATAGAATTTATAAGTCATCGGCAGAGCCCATGAGATTCTATATCGCAAGAAAACCTACCGTTGAAGTCGCGGTTGTTCATCCTTGATAAGGCCACGACAGAGGTTTTCTTATGAAGCTACTCCCCTTTGGGAACTATTCGGTTGGACATATTATAACATACGAAAAACCGCTTGTATATTCAAATTTTTCCATAGTATCGATTGCCAGAGTCTACGAAAAACGGGCAGCATGCCTGTTTTTTTGCTATCATGGTGCTATTCAAGTCAACGATGCAAAGTGAGGATTCTACATGAAGAGATGGATCATCCCCATCCTATATGCGGCAGTACTGGCACTTGCTTTTTCATACAGGCATGATATCACGGAGTGGCTGGAGAGCGATCCCCCGCTCTTCCTCATGATCCTGCTGGCAGCCCTGCTTGCCTTATTTCCCATTGCTCCCTACAAAGTGGTCATCGCTATTCTCGGGTATGCATACGGCACCGTCTGGGCGGCAGCCATATCGTGGTTCGGAACGACGATCGCCGCCGTCATCCTGTATGCGGCTGTGCGGTCTTTATACCAGGAGTCCGGCAGACGGCTGCTTGGGAAATACACGGCTATACATAGGTTTACGACCGCGGTCGAACGGCGCCCCTTTCAGTCGATCCTGCTCGCCCGCCTGCTGCCCGTGATACCCCAAATGGCCGTCAATCTATATGCCGGCGTCGCCTCCATCCCATTCTGGACGTACACCGCCGCTTCCGCCATCGGCAAAATTCCAGCCATCCTCCTGTACGCCTGGCTTGGCAGCGGATTGGCCGATCATCCGGTCATCTTCGCGGCTGTTGCGGCAGGACTTATGCTGCTAACCGCTTTGTTCATGGCCGCTTTCCGGTGGTATAAGGGGAGAACGACATAATCGGAGCAATATTTTGGTTTCCTTGACCAAAATGATTATAATAACAATAAGACTTACATTTTATATTGTTATAAAACGATGGAGGGATAATATATGAATAATCGTTCAACCCCAAGCGAATTGGCTACCTTTGCGGGAGGCTGCTTCTGGTGTATGGTCTCTCCTTTTGACGAGCTGCCGGGCATTCTGAAGGTCGTTTCCGGTTATACTGGCGGCCACAAGGAAAATCCAACCTATGAAGAGGTATGCTCCGATACCACAGGCCATTATGAGGCCGTTCAAATCACCTATAACCCGGAAGTTTTCCCATATGAGAAGCTGCTCGAGCTTTTCTGGCAGCAAATCGATCCTACGGATGAGGGCGGACAATTCCATGACCGCGGGACATCCTACCGCACCGCTATTTTTTACCATACGGAGGAGCAGCGCGAGCTTGCGGAGCAATCCAAGCAGGCCGTGGCGGCCAGCGGACGTTTCGACGGACCGATCGTGACGCCGATCATCCCGGCGAGCACCTTCTATGAAGCCGAGGAATACCATCAGGATTACCACAAGAAAAATCCGAGCCATTACAAACGCTATCGCAAAGGCTCCGGACGGGAGGATTTCATTGAGCAGCACTGGTCGGAGCCTGTGGATACCGCCGAGCTTAAGCAGCGCCTGACGCCGATCCAATATGAAGTGACGCAGAACAACGCTACCGAACCCCCGTTCCACAATGAATATTGGGACCATCATGGGGAAGGCATTTACGTCGATATCGTGTCCGGCGAGCCGCTCTTCAGTTCTACGGACAAATACGACGCCGGCTGCGGATGGCCGAGCTTCACCCGTCCGATTCGCGAATACAACATCAAGGAAAAAATGGATCTTACCCACATGATGGTCCGCACCGAGGTACGAAGCAAAAAAGGCGACTCTCACCTCGGCCATGTGTTCGACGACGGGCCCGGACCGAACGGGCTCCGTTATTGCATCAATTCCGCTGCGCTCCGGTTTGTGCCGAAGGAAGAAATGCAGAGGGAAGGCTACGGCGAGTATTTGCAGCTGTTCGAATAAATCCAAATGTCCAAATGCATTGCCCCTCAGGGGTAATGCATTTTTTTGTGCGGTTGAACCCGTTTATTCAATTTGGTTGCACGGGGTAATATACAGTACATGCCATGAACAATTGAATTGGAGGGATCGTACCATGCCTTGGAGCAAAAATGATTATCCGCCATCCATGAAAAATCTGGAGCCCCGGGTGAGGAATAAAGCCGTGGAAATTGCCAATGCCTTGCTGGAGGAGAACTACGATGAGGGACGTGCCATCGCCATCGCCACCGCCAAGGCACAGGAGTGGGACGAGAACCACCCCAAGGACGAGAAGTAATCGATTTAAAGCACATGAAAGAAGCTCACCCTGCATGCGGGTGAGCTTCTCTTATTGGGACCGCATTACGAACGGCCGCTAACGGTATGCTGCGCTGTTTTCGGAGTAACCGGAGTGCTTGGGGCACGGACCGCCTTCCGAACCGGTTTCTTTTCCGCTTTCTCGGTACCGTACGTCACTGTGATGGTGATCACTTGCCCGGCAATCGATACGGCTAATATAGTATATAAGGTTTCAACCAATGGCATATAGAATAGCGATAATAGCAGTACTACGGCATCCATCAGGAAAAACACCGTCCCTACCTTAAGCCCGCTCCACTCGCTGAACAGCACGGAGATTACGTCGTCACCGCCTGTCGCCCCGCCATAGCGGAGCACGATGCCGGCTCCAAAGCCCGTCAATAATCCGGACAGCAGCGCGGCTGCCAGCAGGTTATGATTCAGATCGATAACCAGCGTGGAATACCGCTCGATCAATGCGTAGAACAAGGTAAACATGCTCGCCGCAACAACGGTATTGAATATGAATTTCCGGCCCTTGATGAACAAGGCAATCAGCAGTACCGGTATGTCCATAAGGACCATACTCAATGCTGGCGGAATATCAAGCGCATATTTGCCAAGCAGCGCAAGGCCGACAAAGCCGCCTTCGGTCAAATGATTGTGAAAATTAATGTGATAATACGTAAAAGCCATTAAAAACGTTCCGAACAACATCGCCGACATGGTGATAAATGTGTTTTGTCTTTTCCTCATACAGGATCCCTCTTGTCGTAGTAGATTGGTCAGACATAGGCCAATCTCTACCTTGAGGCAACCTGGAGGAGTTCATCCTTCGAACCATAGTTCCCATCCTTTCGTAGAGACCGTCCTTGTCTTCAGACGTCCGACTTCGCTCTACAAAGGAAGCTATGTGTATGAGAGATCATAACGTTTCCAAATCGTCCTTTGGGGATTCGTCCTTCGGGGACACATGGTATCCTGATCCTTTCTCGTTTTAGTTAGAGTGCTAACATTATTATAACACAGTTGGCATACAAGCTAAACAGCTGGCTAGAATGAATTGGAATCTCTATATGGAATATGTAAAAAATCCAGCTTTAAGAACCTCCTGCGCGTAAAAATGTTGTTCACATATTCGCTGAATCCGATGTGATCTTAATCACAAGAGCCCCTCCATCGCCTGTCTATACTTAAAGGGAACACCAATTCGACTAAGTATCATATGAATCAAGGGGGAGTCTGCATGTTAAGCCAACGTACGATCGAGGTCGTTAAATCGACCGTGCCGGTTCTGGAAACCCACGGCACGGCAATCACAAGCGCATTTTACCAAAAATTGTTTCATCATCACCCGGAACTTCTTAACATATTCAACCATGCGAATCAAAGAGAAGGCAAACAGCCCTTTGCCCTGGCCAATGCCGTATACGCAGCCGCGGCCCATATCGACCGTCTTGAAGCCATCGTCCCGGTTGTTAAACAAATCGGACACAAGCACCGGGCATTAAACATTTTGCCGGAGCACTATCCGATCGTCGGCGAAACGCTGCTCGGCGCCATGAAGGATGTGCTGGGCGATGCCGCAACCCCCGAAATTATCGAGGCTTGGGCCGAAGCTTATGGCGTCATTGCCGATGTCTTTATCGGCATCGAGGCGGATATGTACCAGCAAGCCGCAAACAAAGCCGGCGGCTGGAGCGGATACCGTAATTTCGTCATTGACCGGAAGGTGGAGGAAAGCTCCGTCATTACTTCCTTTTATCTGGTACCGCAGGACGGCGGGAAAATTTCCGATTATCTGCCCGGCCAATACATCACGCTTCGGGTAAAACCTGAGGGCGAAGCCTATTATCATAATCGTCATTACAGCCTCTCGTCCGCACCCGGACATCCTTACTACAGAATTACGGTGAAACGAGAAGACGAGCTGGATGGAAAACCTGCCGGCATCGTCTCCAACTGGCTGCACCGTCATGCAGAAGTCGGGACCGTTCTCGAGGTCACGGCTCCGGCCGGTACCTTTACGCTGGATACGGACTCCGATCTTCCGCTTGCCTTGATCAGCGGCGGCGTCGGTTTGACTCCGATGGTGGCCATGCTGGAATCCGTGCTGCTGAATCAGCCGGAACGGAAAGTAAGCTTTATCCATGCGGCCAAATGCGGCAGTCAGCATGCAATGAAGCTGCATATCGATGAGCTCGCCTCGAAGCATCCGCAGCTAAGCACGTACGTCATTTATGAACAGCCGGAAACGGAAGACACTTGCCACCAAACCGGCTACATCGATCTGGAGTTCCTTCGCAAAACGGTCGATCCGAAAGCCGACTTCTATTTCTGCGGGCCGGTTCCGTTCATGCGTGCCGTGAACGGCCATTTGAAAGCGATGGAGGTAACTGCTGACCGGATCCACTATGAATTCTTTGGTCCGGCCGGTACGCTGGAAAGTTAATATTAGGTTAACCGTATCTCAAAACCAAAAAAGATGCCCCTCTTCTGCAAAAGGGGCATCTTTTTTGGTTTGGCGCCTTCCGGCGGCATCGATCAGCCGCGAAGGGTGCATCGACTCATTGCTTTGTCCGGCGCATGCTCGTACAGGGTTTTATAAACCGATGTATAAAGCCGGTTCAGGCGTCGGCAAAGGGATATGGGCTAAACGTGCTTGCCGTGCTCCCGCAGCAGCCGGTTTACCGTTTCTCTCCTTACCCCGATCAGTTGTCCGATCTCTTCCTGAGTCAAATATTCGGTCAAATGTATCCCTTGGGAATACTCATCCAGCCATTGAATCAGCAGCTCCAGCCGCTCCGCCGGCCCGCCCACGGTTAAGTGATCCAGCCTCATCTGCATGAACCTCACCTTTTCCTGCAGCAATCTGGCAACCTCGAGCGGTTTTCGCGGATCCTCCTCCAGCTGTCGATACCAAGTTTCAGCCGATATTACCTCCACTTCGCTCTGAATCAGCGCGATCGCGGTTCCATGCGTTTCCTTCGGGCTGATCAGCGAGTGATGGGGTACCGTTTCGCCGGGATATAAAATATTGAAAAGCACCATATTGCCGTTGGCATGCAGACGGGTCACCTTAAACAATCCGCTCCGAATGTGATATAAATGATCCCCGCTATCCCCTTGCCGGAACAATATTTCGCCTTTATGCAGTATCATGGTTAATCTCCTCCAGAAAAAATGCAGTTATCAGGAGTGTAAACGATATGCCGCCATGAATCCACTGAGGTGATCACAAATGCCAGAAATTAATGGTTGCAGGCCGAATAAGGATGGCATACCATGTATATAATAGAACGTGCGTTCTTATATTTTTTTCATGTCCGGGGATGTGTCTCTTATGATGAAACCTTCCACTCCTCCTCCGCCTTCGGTCGAAGACGAAGCCCTGATCAAAGATTATCTGCTGCATGACCTGCTTCAATCTGTTCTCGAACGGGATATTGGAATCCTCAAGACCCTCAAGCTCAAAATGGCCGAAATCTATATTTTAAATCTGCAGCATATCCAAAAAGGGATTTCGGCACGCGCCTGGTCCATTCGACAGCAGATGAAGCGGCGCGGCATCCGGATTCAAAGCCAGGGCCGTACCCCCGAGGAAGGGCTGCAGGTGCATTATCTGTGCCGCGGGTATGAAGGCAGCCTGCTCTGCGATCGGCCCTCTCTCAAGGAAGAGATAAAAGAGCGGCTCGTTTCGTATCTTGGCACGGATTTGGCGGCATACTAGCTCCAACTACGTACAAGACAGGAGCGCTCATGAAGAATATTATCCATATATATTCTGCCGATATCCGTAGAATCGTCCGCAATTGGGCTGCAGCCGTTATCATCGGGGGTCTTGCCCTCCTTCCTTCTCTATATGCCTGGTTTAACATCGAAGCTTCCTGGGATCCCTACGGCCAAACCTCAGGTGTATCCATTGCCGTTGCCAACCTGGATAAAGGCACCACCCTTCGCGACCAGCCCATTAACCTGGGCAAAGAAATCGTGGAGTCCCTGCATCGCAATGAGAAGCTGGGGTGGCGGTTTACGGAGGACAGCGAGAATGCGATACAGGGGGTGCGGCGCGGCACCGATTATGCCGCTATCGTCATTCCGGAGAACTTCTCCGCCCGGATCGGCACCGTACTGACCAATGAGCCCGTCAAGGCACAGATCCTCTATTACACGAACGAAAAAATCAACGCCATTTCGCCCAAGGTGACGGCCCAGGGGGCATCTGCCGTCGTGGAGGAAGTCAGCAAAAATTTCATCAAAACCGCCAACGGCACCATCTTCGAGATTTTCAACACGCTCGGGATCGAGATCGAGAACCAGCTCCCTGCGATCAACAAAGTACGAAGCTTGCTGTTCCGGCTCGAAAAAAGCTTTCCCAAGCTCAACGAGGCGGTGAGCACGGCCCAGCAGGATATCAAGCTGGCCAACCGGTTGGTTCAGCAGGCCGATGCCGCTCTGCCCCGCCTTGAAGGGATTGCCACGGACGGCAAGGAAATGGCCGGTGCGCTGGCGGAGTTCGCGAATCAGGCCGCAGGGGCCTCGAAATCGCTGGAGCCTGCGCTGCGGCAGGACTTGGAGGTGCTGGGTGCAGCCACCGGAACGCTTTCGCAAGTGCTGGACGCGCTAGGGCAAAAAGGCATCGACCCGAAGGAGCTGGCCAGCCGCCTGACCGTTGCGAAGGAGCGCGCTCAGACTGCAGCGCAAGCCGCGGCCAGGCTGGGGAAATTGTTCAAGCGGCTGGGCTCGATCTCCCCGGCGGCGGCTTCCGCGGCGGCCAAGCTCGAGGACATTGCCGCACGATGGACCTCGGCTCAAGCCGCGCTCCAAACCATTGCCCAAGCGGTGGAACGGGGGGAGGAAGCACCTGCGGATTCCATCGATAAGCTGAAGAAGCTGACCGATGACATTACGGGGCTGACCGACGCGCTGCTAAGCCGGTACGACAGCGAAATCGGCCCGGCGATAAGCAAGGCCTTCACCAAGGGCTCCGATACGGCCAAGCGCGTTCAGCAGGAATTGACCCAGGCGCTTGCCAGCGTCCCCGACATCCAGCGTTTGCTTCAAGATGCACGGAAAGGCCTCAAAGTGGGAGGCCAAGAAGTGCAGCTCGCCCAAAATCGCCTGCCGGAGGCGGAGCTTCGGATTACGCAGCTGGCCAACCGGCTGCGCGAGATGGAAGCGGAAGGGGATATTCAAGAGATCATCGATCTTCTCCAAAACAATTTCGAGCTCGAGAGCCAGTTTTTTGCCGAGCCGGTTACGCTGGAAGAGAATCGCCTGTACCCCATCCCGAACTACGGCTCCGCGATGTCGCCCTTCTTCACGACCTTGTCCTTGTGGGTAGGCGCCCTGCTGCTCGTTTCCCTGCTCTCCGTTGACGTACATGATGAGCAGAGAAGCTTCCGCAGCATCGAGGTTTACTTCGGACGCTATCTCACCTTTCTGACCATTGCCCTGTTCCAGGCGCTGTTCGTTACCCTAGGCGATATTTATTTGCTGGGAACCTATGTGGTGAACCCCGGCTGGTTCATTCTGTTTGCGCTGCTGATCAGCTGCGTTTTCATGCTGATCGTCTATACGCTGGTGTCCGTATTCGGCAATGTCGGAAAAGCGATGGCGATCGTTCTGCTCGTGCTGCAGCTGGCCGGCGCGGGCGGGACCTTTCCGATCCAGATGACGCCGCCGTTCTTCCAGGCATTGCATCCGTATTTGCCGTTCACCTATGCCATCAGCATGATGCGGGAAGCCGTCGGCGGCATCCTGTGGGATATCGTCATCCGCGATATGCTGCTCATGCTGGTCTTCGCGGCGATCGCGCTTGTGATCGGGATCGTGCTCAAGAAGCCGATCAACCGGGCCAGCAGCGGGCTGATCCGCAAAGCGAAAGCTTCAAAGCTCATCCATTGACTCCCCTTTCGATGGGGACGGACAGAATGACGAGCGGACTGCCCCCCGAATGTTCCCATACGTGAAAGGACACCCCGAGCGGCTTCTTATTGAAGCCGCGGGGTGTCCTTTTGGGTTATGCGAAATCATTCATGATGGGATTGCTGTCGAATTTCGCTCAACTTCTGCAGCGTATTTGCATCCATTTCGCCGAGCCGCCAGATCGCAATCTTCGAAATGCCCGCCTCCCCCGCCGCATCCATCCATCCGGCAAGGGTCGTTCCGTCCGCATACCATACGGTATGCCCGATGCCTTGGTCGTCCGTGTACTCGAAGTATAGGGCCCCGCTGTCCGGATCCCGCTTCGGTTCGTCCGGGCTGGCACGCGCCAGCTCTACCGCACGCTTCTCCGTTAAAGAAACCGCCTTGCCATTCTCCGCCCAGTCAAACCCGCCAACCGACAACGCGATGGCATGGTCTCCCGGCAGCTGCCGCAGTTTGCCCCCCAGCTCCTTGATCATGGCATAATCCGCCTTCGGTCCGGGTCCGCTATGCCCCCCGTACAGGTTGTATGCCATCAGGACATAATCCGGCCCCTCCGGCAGCTTAAGCGATGACAGGGATACGCCAGGCTCCAGCACGATTCGAAGCGAGAGGCCTTCCGCCCGGAGACGCTCATACAGCTCCTCGTACAGCGCGGAGAGGTTGGCCCCATCCTCCTTGCGGACCTTCTCGTAATCCAATTCCACGCCGTCGAAGCCGTGCTGGGATGCCATGTCCAGAATCTGCCTGATATGTTGGCTGCGGCTTTCGGGAGTAGCGACGAGCCGGGATATCAGCTCCGGATCCTTCTGTTTGGCCGTTCCATCGGGATGGAAACGATCGTTGACGATCGTCAGGACGCCGCGAGCCGGCCCCCCTTCCTTGGACGCCTCCAGGAACGCAGGCAGCGCCTCCCGAAAATCCGACGTCAAGTAAAGCTCGTCTTTATGATTGAAATAGGCTGCAAACAGCTTGATTTCTTCAAGCCCATCACCGAGCTGCTTCCAATCTGTCATGCCCGTCTCCCACTGCCAATCCGTAATCCAGGCAGACAGCTTGACTTGCGCCTGCAGCGGCTGGGGCAGCATCGATGGCTCCTTCTTTTGATCCTCCAACCACCAGAAGGAGACGGCAGCGCACAATACGGCAAACCCCGCAGCTGCCGCCCATTTCTTCCTGCGATTCTTCATTCGTTGTTCACGTCCTACGCCCAATTTTTAGAAAGTCTCGACAGCCCAGTCGACCGCGCGATTCATGCTTCGCTGCACGCCGGTCAGGACACCGGCAAGTCCGGACGGCTTGTTCGTAAACAGCAGCTTGCGTTCGGCACCCGGTTGCTCCGACACAATCGTGACATCTTCAAAGACGGCGTCGTAAATATCATCCTTTTCGTTCTGCTCATGATACTCCGATTCAAGCGCCACGCCTCCTGCGCCGATCGATGCATCCACAGGCTGCCGGTCCAAAAGCACCTGCCGATCAACGCTCACGGACAGGGCATCGCCTTTCACCGAAATCTCCAGCCGCCGATTTCCGAGTATGTTGACAGGGTACTCATTCTCATCATCCCGGTCTCCGGACAGCGTCTGCTCCTTTGTATAGACCGAAGCCTTATCGAATTGCAGATCCTCTTCGCCCCATGCCACCTTCGGCAAGGCAAACGTGAACAGCTCCTCGGGAGCTTGGCCCGCTATCTTCTGTTCCACCACCACGTGGTTGTTCTCCAGCAGAAGCCTGAGATACGAATCCTTCGTTCGGTCGTAACGGACATAAACCGACTGCCGTCCTACCACATTGCCGAGCGCTTTGGCCGAGACGGTGACGTCTTGCTCCCCGCTGCCCTTCAAATACACGGTTCCTGCCTGGGACGGGGGCGATGTGACCACCATCCGGTTATCCGTAAATTCTGCCGCTCCGCCAAGCAGCTCCCACTTGTCAGCCTGCTCCGTGTCGCCCCGTACAAACTGCATAGGCTGCCCTTTGTCCTTATGCAGCTTCATTAACAGGTGATTGGTAGACCAATACGGCGCGGGCTGGACCCGGGTCAGATTATACAGATCGCTATCCTTCGAATTGAAGGCAACGCCTTCCCGGTTGAAATTCATCCCGAACAGCTTCTGAATCTGATCCGAATTGGCATTCGCCACAAGCTGATTCATTCCTCCGCCGAGCGCATTGGCATGCATGATCATATACGTGAGCGGAACGTAACCGAGCGATTCCGTGTAAACCTTGTCCATTGCCGCATAGTCGGCCCGGATCCGCTCTTCCATCTCGGCGCGGTTCTCGAGCGGAATCATGTTCTCGTCGCGGATGAAATCCATCAAATAGTGGTTGTAATATTCCACGTTGGATTTGACCGTCAGCTCGCGCTCGTCTTTAACGCCGACATAACGGCCCTTATCATCGAAAATATTGATATAGGTCAGCCGGTTGCCGTTAGTCCCAAGCTCCCAATACCCGGTGCGGGTCATCTTCAGCATGTCCTTCGGCTGCAGAAATTTCCGTTCGCTGTTGCCCATTTTGTTGGCATAGGACAAAAAGGTAGCCTTATAATTATATTTTTCAAGCAGCGGCTGCGCGAACAGCGCGGAATCATTCCGCCCGTCTTCAAAGGACAGGTACAGCGCCTTGTCGGGCAGCTTCTTGCCATGGCTGTAATAATCGATGATATCCTGCTGCGAAATCGTCGTATAGCCCTGTTCGTATAAGGCCTTCAGCTGGGCATCCAGCTGGGCCTTGGATACGAGCTTGGACGTCCCGGTGCGGCCGACCCCGAAATAGGACAGGGCAATAAAGCCCTGATCCTGACGCCAGGCGGATCTGTCCGGCTCCTTATATGTTCGAAAATCGAAAATCGCATTGGCCAACAGGACGGCTGCAACGGCCAATACAACGACCTGTGCCGTTACTTTGATGATTTTCCTGCGATTTTTTCGCCGAACATTGAGGGCTGTTTTTTGTTTTTTAGCCATATGTCATCCTCACTTCAATCCTCACTTCAACCGCTTTGACACGATCAGAACGGTAATCCGAATTTTTTGCCTTTGCGCTTGCGGGCTTCCTTCTTCTCCCTGGCTTCGATATCCTGCGGCGTTTCCCGGGTCCCCCACGTCGATTTCCAGAAGGTAAACCAAGCCACCGGCATCTGCCATAACAGGACGAATTCATAGAAGAGACAGAATACGAAGCCGAACACCCAAAGTCTGCTCTTCCGGAACAGCAGGTGGGCCAGGCTCATCAGCAGCGCCATCAGCAGCAATCCCATCAGGAAGGTCCCCGGGAAAATGCCGTGAACGATCGGCACGTACATGAGGTTGTAGGCAACCACGACAGGCGCGGCAATCGGCACGATCAGGCCTATGTAAAAAAACAACGCCATAAACGGCTCTTTGCGCCATATGAAACTTCCGGCCCGCAGCGATTCGCGCAGCCAGGAGCGCTTCCACCGCATCTGCTGCTTCAGAAACACCTTCATCTGCGAAGGCACGATCGTCGAGCAAATGGCAGAATCCTGGTAAGCGGTCCGATGCGTTTTCAAAATAAAGTTCGTCATGCTCCGGTCGTCTCCGAAGGTGGCGGGCCTGCCCAGAAACTTCTGGTTCAGCCAAGCGTCCGCATGCTGCACGATCAGCTCTTTCCGATAGCAGGATAACGGACCCGACAGGCAGGTCACGCTGTCAAACCAGGACTCTGCAGCTTTCATGATCCGAAAGGCGATATAATAACGGACGGTCTGCAGCTTCGTCATGTTATTGGTATATTTGTTCTCGACGTCCGTCCGTCCGGCAACGCCGCCCATCTTAGGATCCTGAAAGGGCTGGACGAGGTGGCGAATCGCCGTCGGATCCAGGAAGCTGTCCGAATCCACGAAGACCACCAGGTCATGCTTAGCCATCTCGACGCCTTTGACCAGAGCGGCCCGTTTGCCCGCATTCTCGGGCAGCACCATATAGGACAAGCGCTCCCGGGTAGCGTAACGCTCCGCCTCGGAATGAATCAACTCGATCATGTCTTGGATCTGCTGTACCGACTGGTCCGTCGATCGGTCATCCACCACAATGACCTCCAGCTTGTCTACGGGATAGTCCTGATTCATGCAGCTGAGTATCGTGCGTTTGATCCATTCCGCTTCATTGAAGCAGGGGATGATAATGGAAACTCCCGGCGTATAATCCGGATTGATCGGCACATCGCGGTACAACGCTCCGAACAGGTAGCGCGTCAGCAGAAACAGGGCCGCGATCAGGCTGTACAAATACAGCACCATGTTGTATTTGAAATAAATGATGCTCTCCGCCCGCATCAGCATGATGAAGAGCACCGCCATGAACAGCAATGCGCTGGCGGAATATACGGAATACCCCCACCGTTTGCGCTGAAAATAATCCGTGAGCGGTTTCTCGAACTCCAAGGCAAGCAGATGCTCTTCGCCGGCTTCCGTCGAATTCAGGGCCCTGCGGACAACGGCTGCATCGATTCTGACGCTCGATTCGAAGCCCTCGGGCATAGCCCCCGGCGGGATGCGGAATCGCGCCTTCACTTTGTCGCCGACTTCGAGGCTTGAAGAGTCATCCGGCAGCCTGAGCAGAAGGCCCGTGGCCGAAATATCGGCAGCCACGCCCTTAATCCCGGCTTTTTTCTTTTTCCCGTTCGGGACAAGCAAAACTTCAAAATCCGCCTCGTAACGCAGGCTGAGCATCCGCAGCTTGTTGACGTACTCAGAGCTGGACAAATCCTCCCCGGGCTTCTGCGCCCGGTTGCCTCTTCGGTCCGCGTTCATCCGGATCTGCTCCGGATCGGGCACATAGGAAAGTGTCCGCCTGTCGGTGCGCGGAAGCGTTAGCACTTCCTTGGTGCTCTTCGGTTGCTTTCTTTTTATAATCCTCATTGCCTTCTCCCATCGTTATCTTACAAACTCCAATAATGAAAGCCATGGGCTTCGCATTCGGTTTTTGGATAAGCTCCCTTCACGTCGATCAGAAGCTTCGCCTGTTCCGAACTGAACATCTCCTTGAATGCCGCAATCCCGAGCTGCTTGAACTCCCGGTGAGCGACCGCCACTACCGCAATCTGGATTCCGCTCAGCTCGCTCATGTCCGACAGCTCGATGCCGTATTCCTCATAAGCCTGCTTCGGGTCTACGTGCGGGTCCGCCACCATCGGCCGGATCCCGTAATCCTGCAGCTCCCGAATAATATCGATGACCTTGGAATTGCGGATATCCCGGCAGTCCTCCTTGAACGAAAGGCCCATGACGGCCACCTTCGCCTTCATCAGATCTATCCCTTGGCGAATCGCAAGTTTAATGACGTGCTGGGCGACGTATTTTCCCATTCCGTCATTGATATGCCGTCCTGCCAAAATAATCTTGGAATGATACCCCGTATCCTCGGCCTTATACGTCAGATAATACGGGTCGATTCCGATGCAATGCCCGCCGACGAGGCCAGGGCGGAACGGGAGGAAATTCCATTTCGTTTCCGCTGCGCGCAGCACGGCATTCGTATCGATGTCCATCTGGTTGAACAGCATCGAAAGCTCGTTCATAAAGGCAATGTTGATGTCGCGCTGCGCATTCTCGATGACCTTTGCCGCTTCCGCCACCCGGATGGATTCCGCCCGGTGAACGCCTGCCTCGATAATCAGCTCATACAGTCTGGCAACCGTCTCCAGCGCCTCCGGATCATTGCCGGACACGATTTTCACGATGGTCTCCAGCCGGTGGACCTGGTCTCCGGGGTTAATCCGTTCCGGGGAATACCCCACCTTGAAATCCTCGCCCAGCCTCAGGCCCGACTCCTCTTCGAGAATCGGAATGCAGACTTCCTCCGTAACGCCCGGATAGACCGTTGACTCATAGACAACCACCGCTCCCCGCGTCAAGGCGCGGCCGACCAAACGGCTGGCATTCCGCACGAATTTCAGGTCCGGCACATTGCCGCTTTTCACGGGTGTCGGAACGGCCACGATAAAGCAGCGAGCCTCCTTCAGCTTGTCCGGATCCGAGGTGAAATCGGCCGCACTGCCCGCAAGCAGGGCATCTCCGATCTCACCGGTAGCATCGAATCCGCTGCGATACTGAGACACCTTCGCCTCGCTCAGATCAAAGCCGATGACATCCAGCCTTTTCGAGAACGCGACCGCCAGCGGCAGTCCGACATAACCCAGTCCGACGACCGCCAATTTATCCACGCGGTCCAGCATGTTTTCATATAATTCCATTTTACTCCATCTCCATTGCGGCCTGGTCCTGCAACTGCATCATGTCCGCCATTTTTACAAACGTATACCCTTTATCCTTGAGGCCTTCCAGCACGCGCGGCAGCGCCTCAATGGTATGAATGTCATCCAGCATATGCAGCAAGATGACGCTTCCCGGCTGCGTCTTGGTCATAACCCCGTTCACAATATCGTCGGCACTATTGGAAATATCCCAATCCAGCGTCGTCACGTCGTACATGGCAATCACCGGGTAACCGACTGCCGCCAACGCTTTGGCCCGTTTATCGTCGACCACGCCGGTCGGCGGACGAAACAGCATGACAGGCTGCTGCTGGATGGCTTCGGTAATGACCTGATGCGCCTTGACGACATCCTGCTGAAGCTCTTCGGGCGTCAGCGATGTAACGACGGGATGGCTGTAGGAATGGTTGGCCACGTCATGCCCGCCTTCCACCATCGCCCGCGCCAAATTCGGATTGCTTTCCACGCCTTTGGCCCTCAGGAAGAAGGTCGCTTTGACATCATGCTCGGCCAAAATATCGAGTATGCGGGTCACCGTTTTATCGCTTCCGAAATCGTCAAACGTCAGGGCGACTTCTTTTTTGTCGGTATCGACTTGATAAACCAGCTCATACTTCGCCCGTTGATAATCCGGATTGATGCGGGCAGCGTCATATCCCGGAATTTGCTCGAGCGGCTTTCGCTCGCCCCCGTTCTGCACCAGCTCATCCAGCGTAACCAGCCGATATCCGATATCGTCCACGGCCTTGGCAATGTATTTTATAGAAGAGACCACTTCCGGATTGACGTCGGTGTTCATGGAGATGATCCCGCCTCTGGAGACGAACCTCGCCACGTATTCTCCGATGGCTTCGGCACTCTGCATATCGCGGTCCTTCGGATTGATGTTATAGCTGACAACCGCCTTCATTCCAAGATGCGCTGCCGCCAGCGGCACATCTTCCGGGTAATCGCCCGAACGCGTCCGGACATAGCGGGGCTGGGCGCCGGTCTCCCGTTCAATAACGTCGTTTGCCAGCTTGATCTCCTTATAGATCTGGTCGTAATCCAGCTTGTTCATATCCAGCTGATTGAGCGTATTGTTCTCGATTTCATGGCCTCCGGCCAAGATTGCCCCCGCAATGTCCGGCTCCTCCGCCACTCGGATGCCCGGAAGAAAGAAGGTCGCCTTGATTCCGTACGTTTCGAGTTCATCGATCAGTGCCGTCATGGTGGCTTTATCCCCCATGCCGTTAAAGGTAAGCGCCAATTCCTTCCTG
The DNA here is from genome assembly GCF_041954005.1 of Priestia sp. BR_2. Taxonomy (NCBI): domain Bacteria; kingdom Bacillati; phylum Bacillota; class Bacilli; order Caryophanales; family Bacillaceae; genus Priestia; species Priestia sp. BR_2. The sequence goes on from NZ_JAVFHM010000166.1 coordinate 151,177, forward strand.
GCCGTATACACGTACGGAATTTCCCTGCTCTTCTCCCCCGTATACCGCTCCACCTTTTGAGCAGGCGCTATCGTACCTCCCGCTTCATCGCTGGAGGCTGCCTTACCGCCAAAAAAACCGCAGCCGCCCAAAAACGCCAGGATCGCCAGCAAAGCGGTCATTCGGGAAAGCATGCAAAACACTCGGTTACTACTAGAAACTCTCTTCATTTGAATACTCCTTTAACATTTCAAACAGGGCTTATTGTGGAGCCCCTCCTGAACAAACCATTAGAATTTAACACCAACCTGACGTAATTGCTATGCTTTTTTGAAAAAATTCATAAAAATCCACCTTTTTCAAAAATCAATGATATAAGAGCTTAGAAATCGTCTCCATCTTATGTCAATATTTGCCCTTTGTTTCAAGGCATGTTCCTCTGCCTGCCGCTCAATGATACCCATTATAGAATTCGGTTCTCTACAATTTCTAGACAATACCGCGCAGACCCGATTTCTCTTCCCTTCCTTGGACAAAAAAAATACCCCCGAAAGTCTCTTGGAGACCTTCGGAGGTACGTTGAATGAGTGAATGATATGAAGTTGTTTCCTTGTAACACGGAGCGGAGGCGACAGGCCATCATGGCAATATCAACGCTCTTCCCCGCCCATCGCGGTTCGTTTGTGGACCCAGGCCTGATAGTGATGGACGGCCAATCCCGCGAAGGAGGAATGGTCGCTGCCAAGCTTGGCGGCACGCAGGGCTTCGTCCTCCATCTCCTGCTCGCTCTTGGAATAAAAGGTCAAATGCTCGCCTTCGTCCGTATCCCCGAGCTCCATGCCGATCCACACGGATTTGCCAAGTTCGTCGGCCTGCTCCAGCTCCTCCTTGGACAATTCATACATCTGCTCCCCGCTGTCGCGGTATGCCATAACGGCAATCGCATCCGTATTTTGGATCATCCAGCGGCTGAACGAATCGGTATCCGCTCGGCTCGGTCCAGGTATCGAATCAAGCCAGAACGGAACCGCGGCACTGAACGGGAGACCCTGACGCTTGGCCTCCTGGACCCAGACTTCCGTGTTGGCGCTCCATTCTTCCACTACCCGTTCCTGTTCGCGATCCCACCTGCGAAGCACGTAAGGCTCCACATCGAACTGCACGCCCTCGAATTTCTCCTCGGGGGCGGAAGCCTGGTTGTACTCTTCCAGCCAGGCCAGCAGGTCCATCCCTTTTTGCCGGCCTTCCTCATAAGCCCAGTCGGGGTGGCCGTTCAAAGCATGGACGCTGATGCCCTGCCGATGTGCCGCAGCCACGAAATGGCGGTACTCCTCGTCCGTAACCTCTTGTTGAATTTGCAAAAAGATCGTTGTAATGCCTTCCCTGCCGCTAAAGGCTACAATCTCCTCCGTTTCACTTCGGATCAGACTTGCATCCCACAGCCAGGTAGCCTTGTTTTGATTCACCTTGCCTGACGGAAGAAGAAAAAGGATCAGCAGCAAAAGACAGATGCCGGCAGCCAAGATGATCCACTTCGCTTTTGCATCGATATGCCTCAGTCTTCTCGTCCATTTCATCAGATCAAGACAGCCTCGCCCGGCTCAGGCACATGCTGAACGGAATGGCCGATCTTGTAAATATGAGGCTCGGCATACGCTTTAAATGCATTCCGCGTGTCCAAGATCGGCACGCCGGCCGAAGCGATCGAATGATAATCCAGATTGCTGTGGTTCGTAATGAGGACGATGCAATCGTACCGGCTGAATTTCGCGAGATCATACTCCACGCTGCGAATCGTTTCGCCTTGCTTATCCACGAAACTGTTGGCATACGGATCGTAGTAATCCACATAAGCGCCGTTCTCCTTGAACTGTTCGTAAACTTCGAGGCCCGGGGATTCGCGCAAATCGCTGATGTCCGGTTTGTAGGCCATGCCTAACAACAGGATATTGGAGCGTTTGATCGATTTGGCATATTCATTCAGAATCGTCGCCGTTTTGTTGATCACGTAGTAAGGCATGTTGTCATTGGTGGATTGTGCCAGCTCAATGAATTTGCTGTAAAAGCGGAAGCCCTTGGCCTTCCACGATAAGTACATGGGATCCAGCGGGATGCAGTGGCCGCCGATGCCTGGCCCCGGATAGAACGGCATGAAACCGAACGGCTTGGTGGCCGCCGCATTGATCACTTCCCATACATCGATGCCCATACGGTCGCACATCATTGCCATCTCGTTGACGAAGGCGATATTCACGCTGCGGAACGTATTTTCCAGCAGCTTCGACATTTCCGCAACTTTCGGATTGCTGACAGGTACAACCGTCTCCACGTACTGTTTGTACAGCGCTTCGCCCAGCTTCAGGCAGGCATCCGTCGTTCCGCCGATCACCTTCGGCGTGTTCCGCGTATTAAAGCGGCTGTTGGACGGATCGACGCGCTCCGGCGAGAAGCACAGATAGAAGTTCTGGCCGACCTTGTAACCGAGCTTCTCGATCGGTTGTTGAATCAGTTCCTCCGTGGTTCCCGGATATGTCGTGCTCTCCAGCGTAATTAACAGATTAGGCTTCATGAAGCGTTTGAGCTGATCGACTACCATTGTAATGTAGGAAGTATCCGGGTCCTGATTCTCGCTGAGCGGCGTCGGCACGCAGATGCTGACCGCGTCAATGACGGCGATCATGCTGTAATCCGTTGTCGGCTTAAAGCGTCCGGTCTCCATGCATGCCGCAAGCTCTTCGGACGAGATGTCCGTAATGTAGGACTCGCCGCGGTAAATGCGGTCGATTTTGTCGGAATCCAGATCGATGCCGATGACCGTAAATCCTTGTTTCACCATTTCCACAGCCAGCGGCAAACCTACATAACCTAGTCCCACAACACCCAGTACAGCTTTCTTATTTTCAATGGCACTCAATAAAGTTTCATATTCCTCATTCACAAGTATTCAACCTCCATCGGATGTATAGTCTATTCGTCTATTTCTTTTGTTCGTCGGCCAAAAGACAGACTTGTTTGTTGAACTCTTTCCTTGCGATTAAAGAACCTCTTCAGCTCAACTAATCACGTATCAATCCTGAATCTCATCTAACTAAAAGCTTTAATAACCATGTGTTTAATGAAGGCAGCGTCGGATGCGGGCATCCAGCTCCACCGGCGAGAACGGTTTGGTTACGTAGTCATCGACCCCGTTTTGGAAACATTGGCTGATGGTTTGCTCTACCCGCTTCTCGGTTAACACGACAATTTTCGGCGGCTCCTTCACGTCCAGCTGCTGGATATGATGAATGAACGGCAGGCCGTCGATGCCATGCAGGTTCAGCTCGGTCAGGACAAGATCCGGCTCCCATTTCGGGATGAGCTCCAATGCCTCCAAACCATCCACCGCTTCCAGCGTTTCGTAACCCTGCATGGCCAAGCGAATCTGTAAAAATTCCCTCACCGTGGCATCTTGGTCCACAATGAGAATGCGGTTTTGGCCGCTGTCCGCTTCCTCCTGCGTAAATATATGAATATCCGAAGAGGTGCTGAGCCTGGCGGTTTCCGCCATCTGTTTCAACGTCTGCCGAGGCGGCGCTTCCGTAAGCGCTGCAAGCGTAATACGCGGGTCCGCTTGCTCGAAACGGCCCTGCAGATGCTGCTTCAGGAGCAGTGCCTGATAATGGGCGGCATCCAGCGTGTAGCCGGGCAGGGTAACAGCCGATACGCCGGTATTGGCGTCGTGCAGAACCTCGCCGTTTACGCCGGTCAGCTGGTCCATAAAGCTTTGAACCTCCGCCAGCTCAGCCTCCGTCCCGGACGGATTGCCAGCACAGTACAGAAACAGCAATGCTGTTCCATTGGGATGTTCTCTCACTTCCTCCTCCACGCGGCCGTAAAAATCAACGGCCTGCACGCGTTGCAATGTTGCCGATTGAGACATAACAGTAAGTCCCACCTCTCTTTATATTTTGATGCTGCATTTGAACCGGGCCTTGAAGTCAAGCCGCCTCGTTCTTATCTTTCCAGCTCTGCCGGGTCATGGTGCCCCATGAATTGTTGTTTTGCAAATATTGAATATGTCCCTGTACTCTCCACAGCACGCCAAGCTGATGGTAACCCACAAACTTGAGCGCCGAGAAGAGGAGCATTTTCACCAGGTCGGACAATTTGGTATACCGGCGGAAGGCCATCTCCTCCAGGATGAGGGCTCCCACACTGAGCAGGTACCCGCTTAAAAAATTGACGAGCCCGAACACGACCAGCACATGCCAATTTGTCATATCCAGCAAAACATATCCAAGCAGAGCCAGAAGGCCCGTAATTCTGAAGTAAGGGTTTAGCGCTTCGAAAATAACGTTGTAGGGCATTGTCAACAAGCCCATGACTTTATATTTCGGATTGAACACCATATCCCGGTTCTCGATCATGTTCTTCAAGTTTCCGCGTCCCCAACGCTTGCGCTGATTGGACAAAATGTTGTAGCTGTCCGGCGCCTGCGTCCAGCACACCGCTTCCGGACAAAAGGAAACGCGGTATTTGATTTTATTTTCCAGCATATAGCGGTGCAGCTTGATAATGATGTTCATATCTTCGCCGGGGTAACCGCCGCGATAGCCGCCAACCGCAATGACATAGTCTTTCCGGAACAAACCGAATGCCCCGGAGACGATGATGAGCCCGTTGAAATGGCTCCACCCGATTCGGCCCCCCAGAAAAGCTTTCAAATATTCGATCGATTGAAACATCGGCCACATCCGGCGCGGCAAGGATACGTCCTTAACCTCACCGTTCTCGATCACGCAGCCATTGGCAATCCGGACGTCGCCGCCGATCGCCACCGTCTCCTCGGGATTCTCCATGTACATCCGGGCCATCCGGATCAGCGCATCCTTCTCCAGCAATGAATCCGCATCGATGGAAGAAATCAGCGGATAACGGGACAGGTTGATGCCCGCGTTCAAGGAATCCGCCTTACCGCCGTTCTCCTTGTCGATGAGGTATAGCTGCGGGTACTGCGGATTATAATAAATGCCCCGCACCTTGTTCGTGCTGATGTTGCCTCGGATCTCCGGATTGGGCAGCAGTGTCAAACCATACTCCTCAATCAGCACCTTCAGCGTTTCGTCGGAGGATCCGTCATTGATGACGATGACCTCGTAGGTTGGATAGTTCAGCGTCATGAGGCAGCGGACATTCTCCGCGATCGTCAGCTCTTCGTTATAGGCCGGGACCAGCAAGGATACCGATGGTACCAGTTCCGAGCCCGAAAGCGTATTGTATTTCGAATACGTCGCGCGTCTGAAAATATCCTTAATATTTCTGAAAGAAAACATCAGAATTACAAAATAAAGCGCGCTAACGATCATGACGTAATAAATCGCCACCATCCCGTAAGTGAGCAGGATATCTCTAAGCAGTGTAATCTCCTCCTACTCCTGCAACCGTGCCGATCCGTTTGTTCGTTTGAACGCCGAAATAACGATCGTACACCAGTTTTCTTTTATTAAATGCCACCATTTGCTCCACTTGCTCGTATTCGCCTTCGTTGGACATGATCCGTTCGATCCGGTACAGGGCCGTTTCCCTAGCTGGACCTTCTCCTGTAAGCGCGGCTTGGCACAAGGTCTCGAAGCCTTGTTCTCCCAACATGGCAAGACTCTCCGCGCTGTTGTTCCGCACATGCCAATTCTCGTCCTTCAGGGCTGAAGCCAGGAGCGGAATGCTGCCTGCGGCATGAAGCCGTCCGAGCGCTTTCGCCGCTGCCGCCCGCACTTCCCACTCATGATCATTCATGAGTGCCGCGATGGTGTCATCCTTCAGGGCCGGGTTCGAGCCAAGATACAGCTTGACGGCCTCGGCACGCACGTCCTTCTCCTCGGATCCGACCAATCGGTCGAGTGCCGGCACGACTGCCGGAATGGCCTGTCCCCACATGGCAACAAGCGAAACCTTGACCAGCCCGGGATCGGGATCGTCCAGTAGCTTGCGCATGAGGCTGGCCGAATCCAGCCGGGTCTCCAGCAAAATATCGGCAGCCATATGGTGAATGGCTTTATCGTAAGACAGCAGCTTGGACAACATTTCCCGAATCTGCTGGGACGAAACCGCGCTTTTGGCAATTGCCCGCGCAATGATGATGGTCATCGGACCGTATTTCGTCCGGTTCATCAGCTGCTGGAGCTGGGGAACGGCCTCTTCCGCCCGCATCCCGCCGAGGCGGTAGACCGCTTCAATGCGGCGGTCTTTCCTCATGCTGGATAATGCCCGAATTTCCTGTTCCACAAACCCGGCGTCCCGGCACAAACGCAGGAGCTTCTCTCTGGCGTCGCCTTTGAATTGCTCGATCCACTCCATAAACTTGGCTTGAATGACCCGGCGTTCGGCCGACGTCAATTTGCCTGGCGGCAGCTCCAGCGTCGTATCATCATGCAGATGACTCTGCACATACACAAAGTAATCATGGTGTTTTTCCGTAAATCGTTCCGTTTCTCTTTGTATGGCATTATGCTTGATCTTCATTTGGAACAACAGGATAATGCCGGCTGCAATCAGGCCGAGACATACATAGACAAAGACGTATGCCATTTCTAAATTTGAAAACATCTCCGATGGCTCCTCCTTTTATTTAGCATCTGGCTGCCGCCCCGTTTCAGGGAGACGCGTGAATATTTCCTGCATATCGTAATAGCTTTGCTTCAAGCGTTCGCTGTATTGGGTTGCTTCCCACAGCTCCCATGTATAAGGCTCGATGTCCTGCAGATTAATGGACTGCCCCGATCCTGAAGCAGGTTTGCCGGTGTTCTCGGATCTTTCCGTGATCCATGGAACCAGCCGGATACCGTCCGCCGTGGTCGTGCTGAACGTGCGCTTGTCTTGAAGCGGACCGTAGTCCAGCACCTGCAGCGAGCTCGGATCTCCGAATCCTAGAAGCATCCACGGAATCCTCATCTCGACGAAGCGGTCTTGATACTGCCATGCCGTAAGGGAGTTGAAATCCGGAGATTCCGGATCGCTGGTTCCCCGTTTCAGCGTCCCCACCGTCTCATCCACAAACGGATGGGAGAATCGGGTGTCCGGCGGATTCATCAGCAGGCTGATGGCCAGCTTCCAGGAATGGAACGAGCCGCCCGGTACGACGGGATCGTCCTTCGTTCCCTTGGCTTCCTCTCCCGGCAGCATCCAATAGCCTTCCTTGCCGTACAGCCGGCTGTGGAAATCGTAAGATGGCGCTATGGTTACCTGGGATTCGTCCTCTTGACCTACCTGAATCAACGTTTCCAAAGCCCCGCCGGTGAGCGTTCGTCCCGCCAGCTCTTTCTTCGGTATATCGCCGCCAGGGATGGTGTCCGCTCCGATGAAGAGTTTGGAACGTTTCGGATCAAATGCTTCGTCCAGCTCCATGCCGATATACAGATAAGCCTCGTCATGCGTCAACTTCATGTTCTTTACGCCCGGAGCCGTACCGGACCAGGTTTTGACTTCCCCTTCAGGAACCTGATCCCAGTCGGTCAAATCCCCGTCGATCGTAATTTGTTCCGCTTTACCCGGCTGCATCGCCAGAACGCCGAACATCTTTTCGTTGGTCAGCACATTCAACCAGAATGCCCGGCGGTCTGCCGGTATTTCAAAAGGCATCGTGTTCCATGTTTTCTTGAACCATTCGTCCTGCCACATGAACAAGATCGCTCCGGAATAGCCTTCGTCGTAAATATCCTGGGTCAGCGAGACATTTACTTCGCCTTGCTCCGCCTCGTCATGTCCTCCTTGATCCTTCCCTCCAGGACCGTGGTGGGAAATACCGATGGAGGAAGGCACGCCGTACTCGGTAACCATGATCGGCATATCCTCGAACTCTGCCTTCAATTTTCGCAAATAGGCTTTGTACGTGTTGTAGCCACCGTCCCCGTCGGGAAGGGTCTGCAATGTTTTGTCCGTCCGGAAAAAATCCGGATAGTACGGGTACACATGGTATGCCGCAAAATATCCCGCATCCCAGTTCACCGGTTCGACATGCCTTGCATCGACGGACACCAGGTCTTCTTCAAACAGCGGTTCCCCCGGATGCTCAAGCACATCGGTCGTGACCCAATTGGTAAATGTCATCGGATGCTGCCATCCGTGCTTCTGCTCCTCGGCAGCCGTGTAGTCCAATAAAGATGCCAGCCAATTCTCGAAGGGACTTGCGTCCTTCGTCCCCGAGAAATAGGACCCCTTATACTGAGGGACACCCTTATGTACCTTGTTGGTGTTATCAACCATGGCTGGGTCCCATTCCGTACCCACATGCCAGGCCATGAGGTACTTGCCCGCATTGACCTTATACTTGCCGCTCGACTGCCCATGCTTGGGCTCAACGTTGATATCCCCGTAAACTGCAGCGACAGCCTTCGAGATCTCCGCTTTAAACGTTTGGACGATTTCTTCGTCATACGCATCCCGACGCTCGATTAGCTGCTCCTCCGGCGACCAGATGCCCTGCATGAAGTACAGGGGATCATCGCCTTTATCCCGGTTGTATTTCACCAGCGCGGAATAAAAGACCGGATTATGCACCGTGTAGACCCTAATGACGTTTGCTCCCATATCATCGATCTGTTTGAACCAGCGCAGATAATCTTCCTCGGTGGCCGGCAGCTCGCCGGGAAAGTGCCCGGGTACGGTTGCGCCCAGGTTCACGCCCTTGGCAAAAACCTCTTTCCAAACCTCTTCATCCTCATATACCAGAAAGGAGGTTCCCTCTGTTTTGAATTTCATTTTCACGCCGTCCGCATCCGCATACGTTTTTAATGACGGCCGTAGATATCCTAAGATTACAGCGGCACCGCAGAGAAGCACTATAGTGCAAAATGCTGCGACCACCCACCATTTTCGCCTGCTCATCGTCTTCGTTGCTCACCTGCCCTTTCTTTGACATGCTTGTTGCTGCACCGACATATGACGACTGAGCCATACTCGTCATTCTATAGCCGATGCGCTCCCGATACCATATTCCTTCTTTACCAACTTTTCCGATCTCGATAGTAGTCAAAAAGAAGTAAAACAAACTTCTTCCATAATTTTCCCCCCGATAAATCAAATCGCTGCTCCTTCCTGCCTGTTCATTGACAACTTCACAGCCTGATGTTAGTTGTGTGAAACCAATGTGCGTTTGCCCTGACAAGGCTGGAACCGAACGACTTCATCCCATACGTGAGATACAGCGAGATTTACGAATATTTTCAGAAAATTTTCGCGAATCGTAATGTTAAACGCAAAAAAATTGCTAAAGTTCCGGTCATTTTTACATCATTATCCATAGTTATGACAAATTTGATACCAAAGTCGTATAAAAAAACGGCTGAGAACCGCATTCTGTAAAGGTTTGGCAATATTAACCTTTTATCCAAAATGAGAATAGAGTCCTGTACCGGGATTGTGTAATATTCTATAGATTTGATAACCAGGATCAAGTGGTAAGTATCGCCTATTTTTCGGGATTTCGGTTTGGATTTCCCCTCATTGCGTTATATAAATTAGTTTGGCTAATGTTCAAATCTGCGGTGCGACAACATAAATCAGACCCGGTCCATTGTCGGTCCGGGTCTGTTGTTGACGATATGAGATTGAAGAACTTGCCATGATTACCGTTTATTCATCAAAGAAAAAACTGCCTTCACCACCAAAAAGTCGGATATCTTCGTTCCTTTACCGCATTATTGACAAGCAGAGCCACCACCACGATCATGACCGATCCGACGAGCACAGGCGTGAACAGGAATGACCAGCCGCTGCCAGCCATAATAACGACCAAGGGGTCTGCGCCGGCGGGAGGATGGGTCGTCTTGGTCATTCCCATCAGGCTGATCGCGGCTCCCACCCCGATCGCCATGGCCCATATTCCGTCACCCAGGACCTCCAGCGCGACAAGTCCCGTAAGCGTGGAAATAAGATGCCCTCCGACCAGGTTTCTTGGTTGTGATAACGGCGCATCCCAGACTGCAAACGCCAGCACGCAGCTCGCCCCAAAGGGCGCCATGATCCATGGACTTCCTGCGAGCGAGGAGAGAAGGGCCAGTAAGCCGATCGAAACGGCACCCCCGATAAAGCCAACGGCGAGATTCATGGGACGAACGGTCAACGGACTTCTAGCCCCCCCTTTCATTTTCTGCAAATAAGAATCAGCTTGATCCTTCATATTAACCCTCCATATTCATAATTAACTAGTTATTTAGTTATATATAAAATAACGATTTAAAACTATACATGTCAATACCTTTGTTGTATATTTTCCGTTTATTGTGTAAAGTTAAATTACTAGTTGACTAGGAAAGAAGGTCTCGATATGGCGCACAAGCTCATGCTTCGAGTCGACCCGCACGCTCCCATGAATGTAAGCACGCAAGTCAAGGAACAGCTAAAGTGGCTGATTGGTATTGGACAGATCGAACCATTCGATATGCTGCCCCCGGCGGGCGCGCTCGCGGACAACCTCGGGCTGAACCGCAACACCGTAAACCTGGTGTACAACCAGCTGAAGGACGAGGGGATCGTCTCCATGCATAAAGGCAAAGGAACGCAGGTTCTGAACAACCCTCAGGTAGAAGAGCTTCGAAATCGCAGAAAGCTGATGCATGAGCTCGCAGAGCGAACGACGGAGGAGCTGGGCTCCCTTCATATCCCGGCGAGCGAGTTCTTTGCCGCATCCCTTGCCTATACGCTGCTGCAGGAGCCTGTCCTGAACGCAGAGCGGCGAATTCTGTTCATCGAATGTAAAGGGCATGATTTCCCCTTCTATCAGAAAGCGATTGAGGAAATTACGGGCGCGGAAGTCAAAACGGTGTTTCTGGAGGATTTGTTGGCGGGAGAACAAGCGCTGCTCGAAGCGTTCGACTATTCGAGCCTCATTGTCACGACGCTTAATCATGATTCCGAAGTCAAAGCCCTGTGCAGCAAATACGACAAAAAAGCTTTCGTTATTGGCGCGAATGCGGAAACGTCGGTCCTGCTTGATATTGCCCGGCTGACACCTGGCAGCCATCTCAGTTTTGTCTGCCTGGGGAAGGCAGGTGCGCAGTGGATGGCCGGCCGCGTTCAAGAAGCCGGTATCGATGTGGTCCGTGCCAGCCTGGCCGGTCTGGATCATCGGGAAGACCTGCTGCAGCGGATCGAGCAATCCGATCAGGTGTATGCCTCTGATGCCGTATATGAAGAGGTTCGATCGTTAGCTCCCGGCAAGGTGAAGCTGTTTCCCATGGCACTGGAGAAGAGCAGCGTGAACTTGCTAAGAGACATGATCTGAAGCCCATAGGAAAAAACGCCCACTGTTTAAACAGGGGCGTTTTCACTTTGGAGTATGTCCATGCATCCGCGACGGATGTCCCATACTTTGGCTGCCGACAGCCCTCAAACGAGGAGTCAGCTGCCGGTTACCCATGACATCCGACCGCTGACCCAAGTTCATTTTCGAGAATCCAGCAGGTCAAGCAGTCGATTTACACCGACCACCTGAAACAAGCAGATTAACGCATATGATTTCGAAACGTCAATTCGTAATTGGCAGCTTCGCAATAAAAAATGCTGCCTCACCCGTTCACGTGAGACAGCATGGTCTTTTAATGAAATGTTCGCAGCCCCTCAAACAAGCTTACCGGCAATCCGGTTCATGGTCGCTTCGTCCGAAACCACATACAGCCTCGCATCCCGCGGAATCGGCAAATCGAGCTTGCGGTTGATGCTGAGGTCACTGCGATCGGAGATCAGCGTCGCTCCTTGCCGCAGCAGATCCTGAAATGCATCCCCGTAGGTCTTCCATGCGGGGTTTAATGCCACTTCGTAAATATCGTCGCCGTGCTGGCGGCTGAGCAGCTGCATCAGCACATCCGAGTTTCCTTCCTGCAGCGCTGCCCGCACCGCCAATCGGGAAACGGCATCGTGCGAGAGGACAAACTCGTTTACTTGATTGTGGCGGAAATTCTGCACATGCTTCTCCTGCATGATCTCCACCGTGGTATGTACGTCCGGAGCTATCCGCTCGATGCTCGAAACAATCAGGAGCGACTTGCCGTCCACCAGCGCTGATTCGTCGATCCGGGCGTCCGCGAAGACAATGGCCGATTTGGCCTCCAGAATGTTGGCTCTCATCAGCACGTCATCCGATGCAGGATCGCCGCTTACAAAATGCACCTGTTCGAGATGCTCCACGGGATGCCGGCTGGAATCGTCGATGACCACGATCTCGGACTGCGGCGAATACGACAGAATCTCGTCGATCGCGGACATCGCTTTTTTGCTCCAATTGATAATGATGACATGGCCGCTGCCCTTAAAGTTCAACCTGCCCGCTCCTCTCTGCCGCTGCATGCTTCCAAACGATTCGATCACTTTACCGATCACTAAACTGAGCAGCCCGATACCGAAGATATAGATGAATATCGTTAATATCTTGCCCGGCACGGTAGCTGCATAATAATCGCCATAACCTACGGTGGCCATCGTGGTAAGCACCCAGTAAAGGGCGTTAAACCACTGGTGAAACGTTTCTGGCTCCAGCAGGAATGCCAGGGTCGAGCAAAGCACCACAAACAGCACCACGATCACGCTGATCGTTGTTTTACGCAGACGCATCATTTTCAAAGATAATCTCAGAAAAAAGTGCACGCTCCTGCTCCTCTCCCCATGGGTGCAAATCAGCCTAAATGATCAGGCTGCTGATCGCAAAGGCTGTGCCGATGAACACCATCGCCAGCAGGATGCCGATCGCTACGTTGCCCTTTTGCAGGTGCTCGGAAATTCGAAGACCCGGCGTCGCCAGCTCGAATACCCAATAGGCAACGATCAAGCATACATATCCAACGGCAAACCACAGTATCATATGCCATATCGATGAATTCGTATATGCCGATATGCCCAAAATAATGGCCGTTGCCATAAACTTGCCGCCGAATGCCAGACCAACCGCGACATTGCCTTTCTTCAGCTCTTCCATGTCGTTAAACCGGGTCATCCAGCTGAAAATCAGCATACCCAGCAATTGAAGCACGATAATGCAGATCACACTTATAACAATATTAATGACGACCGTCAATCCGCCCACCCCCGAAATTTTGCATAGGCCAAGTCGTAATCGGCGAAATCATGCACTTCCTCCAATACAACACCAACCGTGTCCTTCTTCTCCATTGCGGCATAACGCTTCTCGTCGATCGGCTGCTTGATCCGGTTGCCCGTCGGCAGCTCAACGACGGCAAAATGCCTGGTGTCTTTTTTGTACGTTGTTTTATATACCCCAACCAGCTTCACGTCGGTTTTGACGGTCACTTTCAGGTTGGCCAAATCCGATTCCGCGGTCTTTTTATCCTTGAACGACTTAATGGTCTGCCAGGACGATAACCGGATATCGTTGCGCTGATTCGCATCCGTGGTCAGCTCGGCGTCCATGAATTGCAGCGTCCAAATTTTGTCCCCTGTAGCATAGTTGTTATCGTTAGGCAGGAGCTCGTTATCCGGCAGGACGGTCATGTCGCCGCCAATCAAATCGCCGACGGTCCCTTCAATGATGCGATAGTCCCAAGGCACGCGGCTAGAGGTTGAAGATACTTCCTCCGATCCGGTATGGAACACGGTGGAGCTGCCGCCGGAGCATGCGCTCAGCGCTAAAACCAAAAGGGATAAGATAAGCACCGCCAGGACGACCGGAGGTTTCCTCTTTCCCTTCGGAGCACCGCTTTGCTGCCTTTTCTCTTGTTTCAACTGCATTTATTTCACTCCCATTGCGATAAAATGGCTCGAATTGCCCGTAATCAAACCGCCCGCCCGTCCCAGCAAACCGCATGGGATACCATTAAGGACGAACAACCCCGTCAGCAAATGAAATTCCCCTTCCGCCGTCTCGACGCGAGCCAGCTCGGCCCTCCTCTGATAGACCGTCGGAAACATGACGCTAGTATCATATCCGTCCTGATCCTCTACCTCGATTTGTCCTGTCTGGTCGTACAGTTTGACAGAACCACCCTCTCGGCCGAACATCGACTTTGATACGAAATTGCCGGAAAACACCGGTTTGTTGTATGTCGGCAGCATATATTTAACGATCGCTTCACGTTCTTGCTCATCGAACAATAGGCCCAGCTCATACATGCCCCACATGGCGGCCAGCAAGCCTTTGGACTGCAGCAGAATGCTGTGCGGCGAGTTGAACAGCTGGAGTCGCCCCGTCTCGATGGCATAGGCAAGCGCATCTCCGCCATCATCGACGGACATCCATTCCTTCGGATAAAGAGCAAACATCCGGTGAATCTCCCGGCCTTCGCCGTCCTTCAGCATGCCTTCGTCCACCCATAGATCCAGACAATCCACCAGCTTGATATCCAGCCCGCTGTGCCGGACCAATGCTTCGATCGTGCCGGAGTCCTCCAGATGCTCGCCGTAAGCAATGCATGCGGCCGTATCCGGACGCTCTGCCGCCCACGCTTGTGCCACCAGCTCTTGCATCCGCTCATTGGGAGAATAGATGCCGGCCTGAGCGCACATCCACGGCGTTGCAATGGAAGCCTCAACATACCCTGTGGGTGTGTCCGCATTCAGCTCCAGAAGCTTGATGCTGCCGTCATGGGCAATCGCAAAGTCAAATCTGGCATACCGGCTGATCAACCCTTCCTCCGGCAGCGGACATTCGTCCAGCATCTGCCACAGAATCGGCGGAATGCCGATCAAGCTGTAAATATGATGGTTGCGATGAACGTAACGTACGGTTTTGTCCAGCGTCGCCCACAGTACCGCAGCGGCTTCTTCCAGCTCGCGATAGGTCTCTTGACGTATGGTGACGATTTGGTCTATCCAGTAGGCTTCCCCTTCCAGATTCGCCCAGGTAAAGCCAAGCTCGGCGAGCTTCGATACCCGCTCATCCCGATTGGGGTCAGGCTGTCCCGAAACGGTAAACACGCTTTCGCGGCTCATCCGCCAAAACCGCCGGATCTGGAGCTGGATTTCGAACCCGAGGAGCTGAAGCCGCTGGAATTGCCGCCAATGCCGCCGGACTTGGACGATGTGGAGCGGCGCGTTATCGTTCCCGAAGAGGACGTTGAGGTCTTGGGACGGACATTGGAGTTCACCACCGGTTTGTTCTGGAACGTACCGCTCGAATACGTGCGGGGTTTGTAAGGCTTGCCGTTATTCGCGTAATATCCGCGATGATTGTTGTACCATCCGCTGGAGGAATAGTAGGAGCCGTTGTTGAACAGCATGTGGTAGAGCAGCAGATCATCCCACCCGAAACCGGAATTGTAGCCGCCATAGTTATTGATTACCGTCGTTCCCCCGCCTGATCCTGCGGATGCTCCTTCCGCCGGCTCTTCCTCGAATTCTTCTGCGCTAGGGAACGGGATGTTCCAGTCCACGTTCTTGTCAAAATACTTCTTTACTTCTTCCGTCGACCAGGATACCAGCTGCGGCTCTTCGGATGAGGTAACCGCTTCCGAAGCGAGATCCTTCGCTGCCGCGCCCGACACCAGAAACGCATTCGCCAACAAGGCGATGCCGAGCGAGCTTGACAAGACTCGAATCGGTTTGCCTTCCGGCGTCAGCCATTTGGAAGCGGGCTGGTCTTTTTTGTCTTTTTCATTACTCAAGATGATGTCTCCTTTCGGACAGAATTAATCGTTCCGCATCGGAACGAGCAGAAGCTCCAGTTTACCCGTGTCCACGTTTAATCTGCCTTCGATCGTTTCATATTCCCTGCCGCCCGCGACGATATAATTCACGTGCTCCAGCGCAGCGACCATGTTCATCGTCCATGCCCGCTCTTCAATCTGCACCAGCTCACCGTCCGGTCTCTTTTCAAACAAAATAACGTTCATTCCATAATCCATGATGACAACCCCTTCCATTTAAAGCAGTGAGTATTGTTACGCATTATATTGGGAATCGTTTCAAAAATCTATGATGGGCTATCGGCGCTTGGACGAAAAATTTGCTGCAAAAAGACACAATCCATATAATAACATCGCTACTGATTATTTACACCTTCGTATTACCATTAAAAAACTCTTGAAAACGAACATTCTAGACGCGCAATGCCTGATTATTTACGTTTTATAAGGTGTAGCATCCATTTTCATGACCATCGTCTCTCTTGACATTATCACTAGTGTCATACTTTAGGATGGGTATCATCCCAAACCCAGAAAGGGGTTATACCGATGAATACAAATCCAAAGAAATTTTCTAATGGTAATCATCCTTACGATGCGCAGGCGGACGGCTCTATCCTTGGTCCGGTAACCGTGATCGGATTAGGCGCCATGGGCTCCACACTGGCCCGCACCTTCGTGAACAACGGATATGTCACCACCGTCTGGAACCGCACGCCTGAAAAAGCCGCTGAACTTGTAGGCTTGGGTGCCTCCGGCACTACGGACATCGCGGATGCCATCGCCGCCAGTCCCCTCTTGATTGTATGCGTACTTGATTATGATGCCGCCCGCCATATTCTTGAACCCATAAGGGAGAAGCTTTCCGGCAAGGTTGTCGTAAATCTGACAACCGGCACTCCCGAAGAGGCCCGCACGATGGGGACCTGGATGAGAACCCAGGGCGCCGAATATCTGGATGGCGGCATCATGGCCGTGCCTTCCCTGATCGCCACGCCTCATGCCGTCATACTCTACAGCGGTTCTCAAACTGCTTACGAAACATATAAACAGGTCTTAGAAAGCTTAGGGACTAGTCACTATTTAGGCTCCGACCCTGCTCTCGCTCCACTGAATGACCTGGCACTGCTAAGCGGCATGTACGGCATGTTCGGCGGCTTCATCCATGCCGTGGCGCTTGCGGGTTCCGAAGGCACGAAGGCAGCGGATTTCACGACAACGCTGCTGATTCCGTTTCTGCAAGCCATGATCTCCACCATGCCGGAAATGGCGAAGCAGATCGATACCGGAGATTATTCCGCCAAGGATGCGAGTCTGGCGATGCAAGCCGCTCATGACACCATCGGGGAGGTCAGCAGGGTACAAGGCGTCAGCGCCGAAACATTCGCGCCGATCTTCGAGCTGATGAAACGACGGGTGGAGGAAGGTTATGGCGGGGACGACTTCGCCAGCGTGATTGAGCTGATCCGTAAGCGTCCATCGTCTTAACAGGAAGAAGAGAGCTATTATCGGCATCGGCAGGAACTGGCGACGACGTACGACCTGACCTGCGTCGAACTTTGGTAACTCATGTGCAGCGATTCTTTATCCTCCATACAAAAGAAGCATGGATCATCCGCCGAGGACCGGGACTGACCCCATAACGTGAGACAGATTAAAAACACCTTCAAGAGAATGCAACCATGTCGTAAGATATGGGGACAACTATGGAGGTGTTTTTGCGTTGGCAACGAGAGTCAGCTATCCAGTAGAAGTGAAAAAGAAAGC
>NZ_JAVFHM010000167.1:0-662 GCF_041954005.1 Priestia sp. BR_2
TGCTCCTGCCTTTTCGGCACTTAATGCTCGAGCTACCTGATCATCTTGGCTTGTCATTTGATTCGGAATAATGATGGCGGGTACATTAAAGAATAATAATTCGTGGAATGAGTTATAACCACTGGCGGTTATTGCCAAGTCAAAAGCGTTATAATAGGATGAGGTAGGATAATCCCGTATAATTATCAAATTTTCTTGTTCAGGGATTTGTAGTTTTTTCCCTATAATTGATTCGCTTATTACAATAGAGATATCGTTTCTTTTCCTTAATGCGGTAAGGATGTTGGAGATAGTAGGATTGATATCATTAATATTTCCTGCTCCCAGGCTTATGAAGACAAGTTTATGATTTTCTGGAACCTTCCATTTTTTTCTTAGACTCTCTCTACTTAATAATTCACTTTTCTCTAAATAAATTATTGGGTCGCTGTAATAGTGTTTACCTGCTTTCTGTTCTTCTTGAGGTATAAATAGTTCCTTAGGAACAATTATCATATCAAATTCTTTTTCTTTCTTATCTACTTCAGGACGGACATTCTTTCCTAGTCCCCTTCTCATCCATACTTTTTTCATGCCTTTTGTTTCACGCATTGAAGTTATTAATCCTGCATACGGATATACCCCATCAAAGAAAAGTAAATTAGGCTGATGGAGCTTTATAA
>NZ_JAVFHM010000168.1:0-1454 GCF_041954005.1 Priestia sp. BR_2
ATAAATAAAGACTCTAACGAACCAAACCATCGGCTAAATCTTAGCCGATGGTTTTATTTGAGTAGATGTTGTTAATAAGGAACATTTCCTTGCTTAATTACAAAAATAAGAACAAGAAAGAGTATGAAAATGGAGATGAAGCTGAAAATATTATACTCATAACATTTCGTTCCTTCTTTTAATCTTTTCATTCCCTTTATAAGTGCAGGTCAAATCTAAAATAGCCCTTTTAAAGAAATTAAAGGAAATATAATACCCGTTTATACAACATTTTATTGTAAGATAGATTAGTTGCATATGAATCGAATATTAGTAGGTCCACACTAACTTATCTATTTTTAGTGTAAGGAATCAAGAAAGAGTGAGGGAAAGGTCAAAATGTCTAAGACAAGGTATAAGAACCAAAAAGAATCCAATGAAGCAATTGCAAAAGCTTATATAGAGAACAATTATACAAATAGTCAAAATAAGCTGTTGCTAGTATCAAAAGCTAATTACGGGAAAAAAAGTTCAAATGTATGTTACTCGGCAGTAGACGATAAAGGTATGAATTTTTATGAATTTAACAACAACGCTGAACAGAATTTAATGTTAATTGAGCGGTATGAATGGGCTGATTTCTCTAGCGTTACAATTGACCATAGCATTACAAAATCAGCATTTACATTTGTAGGTCATGGTGAAAATAGGGATATTACAATAGAGGTAAAAGGAAAGGAAGTAGAGCAAGTTATTCGTAACCACTCTTCTATGGAAGTTAACGTAGTAAAAAGACCTGTCTGGACTAAGGTATTAGGATATCGTTCACAGACAACTTGGAAAATGTTTATGGCTTCGACTGTTTATACATTAATTCTTTTATTTATTTTAAATGCTTTGTTACCAGCATCTACTCATAATTTTATTACGGGACTATCTTTATTCCTTTTCCTTCTAAGCATCATAGGTTTCCTTGTTGGATTAATAAAGCCAAAATGGGTATTGCCTAAATTTAAAGTCAAAACAAGAAAACGTGTATTATTTTCTTATCTATATTTAATTCTTAGTTGTTTTTTTATTGTTGGAATCTTTAGTGATGAAGAATCAACTTCGACTCCGGCTTCAACTCAAGTAAGTTCTTCGCAAAACAGTGCCACTGTTGCATCTGAAAAAGATGGTGCTGATAGCAACAAGCAAAAAGTTGAAAAGAATGATAGTGATAAAGCAGTAAAAGAAGAGAAAAAACAAAAAGCTGAGGAGCAAGCAGCAAAAGAAGAAGCAAAACAAAAAGCTGAAGAGCAAGCAGCAAAAGAAGAAGCAAAACAAAAAGCTGAAGAGCAAGCAGCAAAACAAGAAGCAGAGCGTAAAGCTCAACAACAAGCAGCTAGTCAACAGGCTACAACTAGCAGCAGTGGAAATTATAAGCCATTTGAAAATGATCCGAGTGATGATCAACAGTCTAATATGTCTTGTTC
>NZ_JAVFHM010000169.1:0-703 GCF_041954005.1 Priestia sp. BR_2
GGCTAGTTTAAATATAAAAAGACCGAAGTTAAAAGAATTTGTAGTCTTAGTGGACGTGGGGAAGCCTTTTAATGAGCTTGCATGCCTTCATACGTATGATTTGTTAGTTTTGCTGCTTTTGGTACGTAAAGAACGGGCGAAGGCGTATGATTTAAAGCTAACGCTTAAAAAGGCTGCTAAGAGCCCTCAAATTGACGAAGTAACGTTAACTATTCAGAAGATCAAACGGACTTTATACAAAGCGTATGAGAGTAATAGAAGGCATATTAATAGATAGGATGTGGTATAAGCCTCAACGAGTAGATGACAAATTGTTAGCAAAATTGGCTAAAAAGCTACGAAAAGAGTATAAAAAATCTCGACTCAAGGATATTCAAAATGAAAAAATACTTAGTCATGAAGAAATGGAATTTGCCAACGAATTGCAAGATAATACTAAAGGAATGAAACTTGTGCCTGATCGTAAAATCAAGAATAACATTCCTTTTGTTCAAATTATCCAGCATAATTTTAGCTATTTAAGAAAAGAAGGCTATTTAACCTTGGCTGAGGAAGATTTTTTAGTAGGTATTTCAGAATTTTTAGATTTTTCATCAAATTGTATAGAAGAAGAAAGACCAAATTCATTTAAATCAATCTGATTTGGCTAAGGCTTTAGGAAGAGGAAAGAATAAAATTAGCCCGTTAGTTACAAGTTTAGTAG
>NZ_JAVFHM010000170.1:0-71457 GCF_041954005.1 Priestia sp. BR_2
CTGCACTTTGTCTATCTTCGTTCATCATGCTCAAATATCCACGCCCTAGTTGGCATTGTGTACCTGTGACACGCTTAACATAATCTGTTATCGTCGTACTTTATCCGAAGATTAAACGAGATGTGAGGGAGTTTATCTGGCGATATATAGGTTCATTAGCCTCTCTGATATCGTACCAATTCTATCTCTATAACAAAACCGGCTATCGACTTACTGTCTCAGTAGACAGCCCGCATTTCGCGGAAGTTTTTCTTGCGAGACAAGGGTGGTAAGACTCCGCAGTTTATACTTTCTTATCTCTAAAAAAAAAGTCCCGCCACCAACATCGATCTGGAGACGAGACTTCAATTACGTACTGAAGAAAGCTTATGCCAGGCTTATACGCCTCAAGCGCCGCCGTTCATGGCGAGTATGATCGCAGCCAGTCCGAAGCACAGGTTCAGCAGGCATAGGAATACCAGCGTCTGCTTCTGGTTGAGCCCCGTTGCCAGCAAACGATAATGGGCCTGGGAAGCATCGGCCTGATAGATCGGCTTGGATTGAAGCATTCGGCGGATGACCACGATGATATTATCGAAGATCGGCACGCCCAGCGCAAAGATGGGAACGAACAAGGACGCCAGGGTTGCACCCTTAAACGCGCCGTCCAGAGCAATAATCCCAAGGATGAACCCGAGGAAGGTAGCGCCGGCATCCCCCATGAACACTCTGGCCGGCGGCTTGTTGTACCTTAAATATCCCAGCGCGGCTCCTACGAGTATGACGGCGAGCAAGGCGGATTCGCCTCGGCCCATCGTAATCGCGACAACAAACAGCGTACCTCCGGATATGGCGGAGAGCCCTCCTGCCAGCCCGTCGATGCCGTCCGAGAAGTTAATAACCGTCGTAACGCCGAAGATCCACAGAATCGTTAAGATCAGCTGCAGCCATTCCGGCAAGTTAATATAGTGACCCGTAAACGGATTGTTGAATCCTTCGAACGCGATGCCGTAGCTGTATACAACGACGGCTGCGCTGACCTGTACAATGAGCTTCGGCAGCGATGCCAG
This sequence comes from Priestia sp. BR_2, assembly GCF_041954005.1. Taxonomy (NCBI): domain Bacteria; kingdom Bacillati; phylum Bacillota; class Bacilli; order Caryophanales; family Bacillaceae; genus Priestia; species Priestia sp. BR_2. Next base: position 1,050 of record NZ_JAVFHM010000170.1, read on the forward strand.
CTCCTTGCCCTGGGACTTATACCAATCGTCCACGAGGCCGATCCCAAGAATCAACGCGCTACCGATAAAGATACCTACCACTTCCCTTGAGATGGTACCTGTAAGCGCAAAATAAGTGATGAAAAATCCGATGAATATGGCGACTCCCGCCGTCAGCGGTATCGGCTCGCGGTGTATTTTCCGCTCGCTGTCCGGCCTTGGCTTGTCCACAAAATCAATCTTGATCGCAAGTTTGCGAAATGGCGGAATCAATACCAACACCAGCACCATGGATATGACAAACGCTGCAAAATAGAGCATGGTTTCCTCCCAATGAATGATGAATAATGGAGAACATTGCAATCTAAGTATATGACTTATAGCGAATCCTATCAACCTATCAAAAAGAAAAAGACCGCCGCATCCGTAGAATTTCTACTTAGCAGCAGCCCTTTTCGGACTCATCGGTTAAGACTCCTTCTTCACCGCAAGCCCAATGATCATAACGATAAGTGCCAGCAAAGCAATCAACTGATCGATGGTCATGGCCAAAAGCCTCCTTGAATGGCAGGATGGCTCTTGCCGGACTACGCATCTCCCTCTCCCGTTAAATGCCTTACGTTTTCCCCATTACCATCCTATGAGGGTTCATCCCCCGTTTATGACGATGACCGCCAAAAAAACTGCCCTCGTTCAGATAACTTTCGAGGGCAGGTTTGCATATCGCGCAGGCACGGGGGAAGAGGCAGCGCACGGGGTACGAGGTACTCATTCCGGACAGCGTACGAGGCACTCATTCCAAACAGCGCCAGCGTTTAATGGCTCGCTTCGGATCGGGATTCACCTTATTCCGTCACGATGTCATAGATCAATATAGGCGCATCTGCATGATCAGCGATTCGAATGCTTTCATACAGCTTCTGCTTCACGTCGTCCACGTTCTCGCGGTTGGCATGGATCGTGACAAGGGAATCCCCCTTCTTCACGGCATCGCCGACCTTCTTGTTCAGCATCAGGCCTACCGCCAAATCAATTTCAGATTCCTTCGTCGCGCGGCCGGCCCCGAGCAGCATCGCCGCCGTACCGATCTCATCCGCTACCAGCTCGGCGACAACGCCGTCCTGCTGCGCGGGAAGCTCAATGAGATACTGTGCCTTCGGCAGACGGTCAGGATGATCCACCACGGACGAATCTCCGCCCTGGTTCTGGATGAATTCCTTGAACTTCTCCAGTGCCTTGCCGTTGCGAATCACCTCTTTTAGCTTCTCTTCGGCATCTTCAAGCGAGTCGGCCTTCCGGGCCAGGTACACCATCTGTCTGCCCAGCGCCAGGCACAGCTCTTCCAGATCCTTCGGACCCTCGCCGCGAAGCGCATCGATCGCTTCCTGCACTTCCAGCGAATTGCCGATCGCGGCCCCAAGCGGTTGGCTCATATCGGAGATGACCGCCATCGTTTTACGGCCGACGTTGTTGCCGATGCTGACCATGGCGTGTGCCAGTTCCTTGGCATCCTCCACCGTTTTCATGAACGCGCCAGCGCCGGTTTTAACGTCCAGCACAATCGCATCCGAACCGGCGGCAATCTTCTTGCTCATGATCGAGCTTGCAATCAGCGGAATGGAATTGACGGTGGCCGTCACATCCCGGAGCGCGTACAGTTTTTTGTCCGCCGGCGTGAGGTTTCCGGTTTGGCCGATGACGGCGATTTTATGTTGATTCACAAGGTTCACAAATTCGTCTTTGCTGATCTCCACATGGAAGCCTTCGATGGATTCCAGCTTGTCGATCGTTCCTCCGGTATGGCCGAGGCCGCGTCCCGACATCTTCGCTACCGGAATATCCAGAGCCGCTACAAGCGGAGCCAGCACCAGCGTCGTCGTGTCGCCTACGCCCCCGGTGGAATGCTTATCGACCTTGATTCCCTCAATTGCGGACAGATCAATCGTTTCGCCGGAGTTTACCATCGCCATCGTCAAGTCCGCCCGTTCCCGGTCGGACATGTCCTGGAAATAAATCGCCATGTTCATGGCGCTCACCTGATAGTCGGGAATATCTCCCTTGGTATATCCGTCGATAAAGAAATTGATCTCTTCTGTTGTCAGTTCCTTGCCGTCGCGTTTCTTCGCAATTAAATCAACCATTCTCATCGTACATTCTCCTCACTGTTTGCGATGATTGTATTCCTTCCACGGGAATCACTACAAATACGGACTGTTCTTTCGATCGCCGCTGCCCCCAGACTCCTTATTATTGGAATCCGTGGGCAAAGGCGACCTGGTCGCTTCTCCAAAACAATTCCGCCTTCTGCGCTCAGGGCAGTTTCCTTACAATGAAATCGCCGTATCCAGCGCGACTTCCATCATCTCGTTAAACGTCGTTTGCCGCTCCTCGGAAGAAGTCTCTTCTCCTGTGAGCAAGTGATCGCTAACGGTCAGGATCGTCAGGGCGTTCACGCCGAATCGTGCCGCGATCGTATAGAGCGCCGTCGTCTCCATTTCCACGCCAAGCACGCCATGCTGCATCAGCTTCTCCACGACGGATTTGTCCTCGCGGTAGAACACATCGGACGTGAACACGTTGCCGACATGCATCTTCAGGCCTTTCTCCTTGCCACGCTCATACGCGCCGAGCAGCAGCGGGAAGCTGGCAATCGGGGAGAAATCATAACCGTTGAAGTGGTGACGGTTCATGCCGGAATCCGAGCAAGCCGCCTGGGCCAGGATGACGTCGCGCACCCGGACGTGCTCCTGCATCGCGCCGCAGGTTCCGACGCGGAACAGGTTTTTGACGCCATATTCCCGAATGAGTTCATTGACATAGATCCCGATGGAAGGCACGCCCATGCCCGAACCCTGCACGGAAATGCGTTTTCCTTTATAGGTTCCCGTAAATCCAAGCATCCCCCGCACTTCGTTGTAGCAGGTCACGTCCTCCAAATACGTCTCGGCAATGAATTTAGCCCGCAGCGGGTCGCCTGGCAGAAGAATCGACTCCGCGATATCTCCCGGTTTCGCTCCAATATGTGTACTCATGTCCCATTCCTCCACTTATTCGATTATTTCAAGTCATTCAAAAAGCTGGTTCCGTGCTTCGGCAGCTTCACGCCGAAGTTGTCGGCAACCGTGGCGCCGATGTCGGCAAAGGTCTTGCGAAGCGGCAGTTCCTTGCCTTCCGCGAAGCGAGGGGAATATACAAGCAGCGGCACGTATTCTCGCGTATGGTCCGTGCCCTTGTAAGTAGGATCATTCCCGTGGTCGGCCGTGATGATCAGGAGATCGTTCTCCGTCATTTTCTCGAATACCTCCGGCAGGCGCCGATCGTAATCCTCCAGCGCTTGGCCGTATCCTTTCGGGTCGCGGCGGTGTCCGTACACGGCATCGAAATCCACGAGATTCAGGAAGCTCAGCCCCTTGAAGGATTCATCCAGGGTTTGCACCATTTTGTCCATGCCGTCCATGTTCGATACGGTTCTGACTGCCTTCGTAATACCTTCCCCGTCGTAAATATCGGAGATTTTACCGAGGGCGATGACGTCAAGACCGGCATCCTTCATCTCGTTCATCGTCGTACGTCCGAAAGGCTTCAAGGCATAGTCATGCCGATTCGCCGTACGCTTGAAGCTCCCCGCCTCGCCAATGAAAGGACGGGCGATAATCCGGCCGAGCATATACGGATCTTCCAGCGTAATTTCGCGGCAGAACTCGCAAATCTCGTACAGCTCCTTGAGAGGAACCACATCCTCATGCGCAGCGATTTGAAGCACGGAATCGGCAGAGGTATAGATGATCAAAGCCCCTGTTTTTACATGCTCTTCGCCAAGCTCTTCGATAATCTCCGTTCCGCTGGCCGGCTTGTTGCCGATAACCTTGCGTCCGGTTTTCTCTTCGATGCGCTGAATCAGCTCGTCCGGGAACCCGTCCGGGAATACGCGAAATGGCGTATCGATATACAAGCCCATGATCTCCCAATGGCCTGTCATGGTGTCTTTGCCATTCGAAGCTTCCTGCATCTTCGTATAGTAAGCCCGAGGTTGATCCGTTGCAGGGACGCCCTCGATCTCCCGGATGTTGGACAGCCCGAGCGCTGCCATGTTCGGCATGTTCAGCCCGCCGCATTCGCGGGCGATATGCCCCAGCGTGTCGGAGCCGATGTCGTCAAAATCAGCCGCATCCGGTGCTTCCCCGATGCCAACGGAGTCCAATACGATCAAGTGAATTCGGTCAAAACGTTCCATATCCAAGTGCTCCCCCTCATTTATGAGTTTTTAAATCAAACTATCCATAAGGCTCGCTTGCAGTAGCTCGTTTCCTGCCAGGCTTACAGGAACAGTCCGGTAATCGTAGCCGACAGCACGCTCACCAGCGTCGCCCCGTACAGCAGCTTTAGGCCGAAGCGGGCAACCACGTTCCCCTGCTTCTCGTTCAGGCCTTTGACCGCGCCGGCAATGATGCCGATCGAGGAGAAGTTGGCGAAGGACACCAGGAATACGGATACGATACCTACGGTGCGTTCGGACATATTCGTGAAGTTGGCCAGATCAAGCATCGCGACGAACTCATTCGATACCAGCTTGGTAGCCATGATGCTGCCTGCATCCACCGCCTCTTTCCAAGGCACGCCCATCACAAAAGCGAATGGAGCAAAGATGTAACCTAACAGCTCCTGGAAGGTGATTCCGAAAATCATATCAAAAATGCCGTTGATCATTGCGATCAAAGCAACGAAGCCGAGGAGCATCGCCGCAACGGTAATCGCGACCTTGAAACCATCCATGATGTATTCGCCCAGCATTTCGAAGAAGGATTGCTTCTCCTCCTCCTGCACCTCCAGAATATCCTCTTCCTTCTCCACCTTGTAGGGATTGACGATGGAAGCAATGATAAATCCGCCAAACAGGTTCAATACAAGCGCGGTCACCACATACCGCGGCTCGATCATGGTCATGTATGCGCCGACGATCGACATCGATACCGTGGACATCGCGGAAGCGCAGAGCGTATACATGCGGTGCTTCGGAATTAAGGCGATCTGTTTTTTGACCGAGATAAACACCTCGGATTGCCCCAGGATCGCGGAAGCTACCGCATTGTAAGACTCCAGCTTACCCATGCCGTTGACTTTACTCAAGACGAGGCCGATATATCTTACGATAAACGGCAGTACCTTAATATATTGAAGTATACCAATCAATGCGGAAATAAACACGATTGGCAGCAGGACATTCAAGAAGAACGGACCTGCACCTTCATTGGCAATGCCGCCAAATACAAACTCGATTCCGGCTCCGGCGTAGTCAAGCAGCGCTTTAAACGTATTCGCTATCCCTTTGACAAGATACTCGCCGACATTGGTGTTCAGCAGTATGAATCCAAGGATCAGCTGCAGCACAATCATGACAGCTAGCGGGCGATAACGAATGTTGCGCTTATCATTGCTGATAAGGAACGCAAGACCGAATACGACCAGCAAACCTAGTATGGCGATTAGAAATTTCATCGTCGATGTTCCCCCATAGGTGAATTTTTTTGATAGATGGCATGGCTACCGAATTATCGAAAACCTTATACCCCAATAAACGGTTTAGTAGGAAGAGCTGGATTGGCCGCCCTCCATAATTTTCACGCCGGAGCTGGCTCCGATACGCGTTGCGCCCGCTTCAATCATGCGATCCATGTCTTCCTTGCTGCGCACGCCGCCGGAAGCCTTAACGCCCGTGTTTTCTCCGACCGTCTTGCGCATCAAGGCGACATCCTCCGGAGTAGCTCCGCCTGTAGAGAACCCCGTGGAGGTTTTGACAAAATCGGCTCCGGCTTTCACGGACAGCTGGCACGCACGCACCTTCTCTTCTTCGGTCAGAAGGCTTGTCTCAATGATGACCTTGACCAGGGCTTTGCCCTTGGCTGCATCCACGACAGCCTGAATATCTTGCTGCACCAGCTCATCGTTCCGATCTTTCAGCGCCCCGATGTTGATGACCATATCAACCTCCGTAGCCCCGTTATCGATGGCATCCTTCGCTTCAAAAGCCTTTACAGCCGTCGTGTTAGCCCCCAGCGGGAAGCCGATAACGGTGCATACTTTGACGCTCGTGCCCGCAAGCTGCTCAGCACAGTAGGATACCCAAGTCGGGTTCACGCAAACCGAAGCAAATCCGTACTTTTTGGCCTCATCCGTAATTTTCGTGATCTCAGCCTGGGTTGCATCCGCCTTCAACAGCGTGTGGTCGATCATTCCTGCTATATTCATCTGGTTAAAACACTCCTTATATTGTTTTTATGCAATCTTGTAAAAGCGCTATCATAACGCTCAATCCTTTAGACGGGACCATCATATCATAGCCTTGAACATATGTAAAACATATATTGAAAATATGTTCATTCCGATTTATGGCAATGATATTTATCATTGTTCGCTGAAGAACTATTCATCATTCAGGAATAATCTAACAATTCGCACCGTTTACTATGCTCTATACCCTGTCAGCGTAAACATAAACAGAGAATCGGCCCCATACGGCTTGGGGAAGCCGATTTCCAATACGCAAAAAAACACCCCGTCCAGGCAAGAGGAAGCTGATTACCGCTTCGATCTTCCGGAACGAGGTGCCGTAAAACTAAAACTGGACAATATGTTGAACATGTCATGGAAGCAAGGCTTGCGCCGTAAACTGGTCCGTTACCAGGATGTTTGCATACTTGCCGATCAGCGCAGCTCGGATGGCCTCCACCTTGCGCTGCCCGCCTGCCACGAGAATCGATTTCTCCTTGTGGCGCAAATCGTCCAAATCGATGCCCACCGTACGATTGTTGATATCCTCGCTGCAAACCCTGCCCTCCGCATCGAAAAACCGGGAGCAAATATCTCCCGCGCCGATCCGCTGGAGCAGCTTCTGTTCTTCCTTGCTCAGATAACCGAGCCGGAACAGCAGCGCGTCTTCATGAACGGTACCCACTGTAAACATGGCAATATTGGCTTGTTTGCCTAATTGGATGATCCGCTGGATATGCCGGTCCCTCTCCACCATTTCCTTCAGCTCCGTGGTGTCGAAGATGACCGGCAGCGGCAAATATCTCGCCATTGTGTGGTACGCCTCGGCGAACAGATTGACGATCTCGGCGGCATACGTGTTCACATGCGAATGGCTGACGCCGCCCTTCAACTGCACGACCTCGACGCCCCGAACGGGCTTTTGCTGCAGCTGAAGCGCCACGGCATGCATGGTCGTTCCCCAGGTAACGCCGATGATATCCGCATCCTGGACCGTTTCATGCAGGTAATCGGCTGCCTTTTTGCTGATATGCTTCTGGATTTCGCGGTATTCGTTGACGGGAGAATAACTCACCAGCACGTGTTCCAAACCGTAAGCCTTCTTCACCCTTTCGGCCAAAGCGCCCAGGTCCTCGAGAGGGTCCACGATGCTGATCTGCACATAACCCTGCTCCTTGGCGTGCTGAAGAAGCCTGGAGACCGTAGGGCGGGAAACGCCGAGTCTCGTGGCGATATCCTGCTGGCTGTAATCCGACATATAGTACAATCTTGCCGCCTCAATGCTGAGGCGCTGTTTATCCTGATCCATGATCCAACCCACTTTTATTATGTCGTAATCGAATTGGGTCCATTATACATCGTTATGCTGCGGATTTCGATAGCCGCATTAATTCCATGAATGGTCAGCGTGCTTATGGACAGAACCATTAAACATCGGTTGATTTTGCGGGATGCCGCTTCTCTTGATCGATGGGTTTCTTTTTTTCAAGGAGAACGAGCAATGCCGGCATCAAAAAGCCGCGAATGATAAACGTATCCATAAGAATGCCCACCGCCACGATAAATCCGAATACGAACAGCACCTCGACCGGCTGAGTCATTAAAACCGCAAAGGTAGCAGCAAGAATAATACCGGCGGATGAAATGACTCCGCCTGTGCTCGCAACCGAAATTTCTACCGCTTTGGCAAGCGGGTATTTCCTGCGCTCTTCCAGAAATCTGGAGATCAGAATGATGTTATAATCGATGCCTAGTGCGACCAGAAATACAAAAGAATAGATCGGAACCCGGTTGCTGATGGAGTCGATACCGAACAGCATCTGCGTAAGAAACATTCCCAGCCCAAGTGCTGCCAGAAAGGACACCAGAATCGTCCCGACCATGTAAAGGGGGATACGGACCGATTGGGTCATCACGATAAGGAGAATCAGAATCATGAGCGTCTCAAGGATCACAATGACCACCAGATCCCGGTTATTGACCAAGCGATCATCCACTTGGGATGCCGTTTCCCCGGCAAAGTACAGCTTGCCCTCCATCCCGCTTTGCTTAACCAACTCCTCCGCGCGGTCACGAATATCGCTTAACGCATCCATCGAGCGGGTATCGTAAGGACTCTCGTCGAACGTAAGGCTGTACCTCACAGCGTCACCAGAATCCGTCATTCCGTTCATCCGAATGTTTGCGACAAGCGGTTGCCCCTCCAGAATAGCCATCAGTTCCCGGATGTCGTCCTCTTTCATTGGACCTGCAGATTCGAACAATACCGTGGTAGGAGCTAAATCGCCTTTATCGAACCCACTCTCCAACGCCTCATAGCCTACTCTCGATGACATGTCCTCTGGAAAGGATTTGATGTTGTCAAAGGAGTAGTTCAAATTGAATAGATTGCTAATCGATAATAGTAAAATGATGCCCACAAGAATAACGGATTGTAAAGGTCTCTTGACTACCAAGCGACCGATACTACCCCAGGCGGAGCTTTGCGCTACTGTCGGATCGCCGACTTTCGGAATTTTTGGCCAGAATGATCTTCTTCCGAACAAGGTAAACAACGCAGGAATCAGTGTCACGGACGCCAGCATGATAACAACCATAGCCGTCCCGAAAATCGGAGCGAAATTCCGATATTCTCCGTAGTTCGCGAAAAAGAGGATCAGCATGGCAGCCAGCACGGTGCCGCCCGAGAAAAATACGGGCAGGCCAACTTCTCTCATCGCTGACTTCATCGCTTCATATTTGTTGTCGCAGCGTTTCAGTTCCTCCCTGAACCGGGAAAACACAAACAGCGAATAATCGATGACGGCCGCGAACAACAGTATCATCATAATGGACAAAGATTGATTGTTTAGGAGAAGCCCCGCTTTCCCCAATAGCCCAAGCGATTGGTTGACCACTTCATAAACAAAAGCGACGGCCAGCAGCGGGATGAAGGCTAACAAGGGTGAGCGGTAAATTATGATCAGGAGAACCAGCACCAGTCCCACCGTTGAAAGAAGGAGAATCACATCCGCTCTTGAGAACAGATCGAGTGAATCAGCCGAGATTCCGGCAGGACCCGTAACGTACATTGCCAGCTTCGAGCTGTGCGCAACCTCATCCTTGATCTGGTTAAGGATATCCCTAAGCTCCTTGAATTCCAAAGAAGAGACAAACTGCATAGGGATAGCTACTGTCTTCCTATCCTTCGAGTAAAGGCTTTCCCATGCCTGCGGCGGCAGTTTATCCAGCGGAACAGACTCTTGTATGGCCTCTTGATGGTTATGCTCGATCCCTTCCATCATCTTTTGGATTTCTGCTTGATTAATCTCTCCTTGTTTAGATTGAAAGACGAATACGGCCGGCATGCTGTCTTCGTCCGGGAAATATTCACCAAGTTTATCTTTGGCAATTACAGACGGCATGTCTTTAGGAAGCGAGTCTATTCGACTGACCTCGTATTCTTTGGCGCTTGGAGCAAGGGCACCCAGCAGCATTGCGGCAGCAAACCAAATGATCAGGGTAACCCACATTCCTTGTCTTGACGCCACGCGGTCGGTTAGCCAGTTTAACCATGACTTCACGGGTAATCTTCCTCCTTCACATCAATCTGAGGGCCGTAATCAGAACGACTCCGAGGGCGAGTACAGCCGAACTGATAATCGTTGTCCGATAATACCCAAGTAACGAAGACTTTTTGTCAACATTAACGGCTTTAGATATTTTGCGGCTCAACACACTGAGTACGGTAATGCTGAGCAGCACAATCATCGAACCTGCCATCTCCATCAAAGACAAGTAGAACGGAAGATTGCCCCTTTCAAATTGACTGATCATGTAAGATCCGCTGAGTACAATCATAATGGAGCTGGGAAGAATGACCCTGTTAACGATTTTGCGGATTTGATCGCCCGTTCGAAGTGCGTCCCCCTTCTTGATCATGCCAGTCAACAGTAAACCAAAGCTAAAAAAAGCCCCTATCCACAAAATAATTCCTGCAATGTGGATAAAATAAGAAAGCTCATACATTAGGAAACCCTCACTTTCATCGAGTAGTGGTATTCAGCTGCAAGTGACACATGTGTCACTTTGGAGATAGAATCGCTTCTATTTCCGCGTTGAAGACAATGACTCCAATATGACATAAGTGTCACTTTTATGAGCGTCATGGAAATCATGCTTCCTTGTGTCACATGGACAGTATCCCGCAAAGTGACACAAGTGTCAATTAATTATTTTTGTAGATTCCGTGACAAATCATCAGCTGAATAGCATCCAGCCACTCTGTTTTGGGGAGGCCCTCATGATTGGGGATGTTGATCGTTTGGAATATCATCCCCAGGACCAACTGATCCGGAAGCCCGGGATTCAGCAGATCTTCGTCCCGCCCCTGCTTAATAAAACCCTGAAATCGTCCATACATCTCCATATGGAGTTTCTCCAGCAGTTCTTTATTCGATCTGACCTTATCGCCCGCTTCGGCCGGTATCTGTTGATTCATACCAAGTATCTGGTGGATGTTGCTATGTTTATGGATGATGTCCAGCAGTTCCCTTAGTTGCTTCTCAAAGCCTTCGGATTTCACAAATTCCCCCAGATCCTTCAAAAATCGACGCATTTCATATACCATATAGTCCATAATAAATTCTTCTTTATTCTCGTAGTATTTATAAATCGTTCCCCTGGCTACCTTCAACCGGTCCGCCAGCATGCCGAACGTGAACCCTTCATATCCATGCCGCAGCAGCAGGTCCTTCCCCGTTTGAAACAATAACTGCGTTGAAAATTTCCGTTCCCGTGCCATCTGCTCACCTCTTACGAATAAACGACTCTTTAGCTAAGGATAGCTAAAGAGCCCGTAAGGTGCAACCACCATCTGTTGCGACGGGTCCTAACACGTCAAATCGCGAAGAAAGCACGGTTCCTTCCGGCAACTTGATGTTTACTCAGGTATCGGGCTCGATCGCCAAATAAGCCCTGACCAAATTTGCACGCAAATAAAAAACGAAGCAGCCGTCAGGACACGCTGCTTCGTTATGAAGGTAAACTTCCCACGAATTCATCAAAAGCTTAGAGCCTATACCGGCTGTACGTATTCGAGCGGAGATACCCGGCCATAGGACGTCTTCGCACCTTGAATCGGTGCCGCCCAAGCCACGGCATTGGCAATCACCTGCTGAATTTCAGGCTGGTGATAGGTAGGGAACGCTTCATGACCCGGTCTGAAATAGAAGAGCTTGCCGCGTCCGCGCTTGTAGCAGCAGCCGCTGCGGAACACCTCGCCGCCTTCGAACCAGGAGACAAACACCAGCTCATCCGGCGCCGGAATCTCAAAACGCTCCCCGTACATTTCCTCCTGCGGAATCTCGATATACTCACCGAGCCCGCTGACGATCGGATGGCCGGGATCGATGACCCACAACCGTTCCTTCTCGCCGTCGTCGCGCCATTTCAGCGCGCCGGTATTCGTGCCGAGAAGGCGCTGGAAAATCTTCGAGCCGTGGCCGGAATGCAGCACGATGATCCCCATGCCGTCCAATACGCGCTGGCGCACTTTTTCCACGATATCATCCCGTACTTCACTATGCGCCACATGCCCCCACCAGATCAGAACGTCCGTTGAAGCGAGCACGTCGTCCGTCAATCCGTGTTCCGGATCATCCAGCACGGCGGTGCGTACGACGAACTGTGCATCCTTCCCCAGAAAATCGGCAATCGTCCGGTGAATGCCTTCGGGATAAATCTTCGCGATCTGTTCATTATGTCTTTCGTGCCGGTATTCGTTCCATACCGTTACATTGATATTAGCCAAGGATGGCGGCCTCCTTTAAATTGAAATCCAAAGACCTCTTATACATTCACCCCAAGTATAGGCTGTGTTACAATGAACGGGAATGTGTGAAAGTTACTCTTTTTGTACAAAAACGACTTCGCGTTTTTTAAGGAGAGAGGGTGGAACTCGTGCTATCGATGAACGCTGACTATGTGCCTAGAATCAAACTGATGGGCTTCGTCTCCTATAAGAACCCCTGGATTCATTTCAAACGGAACACCCACGAGCATATTCTGTATTTCGTGAAGAGCGGCGAGCTTCATATGCGGGAGAACGGCGAATCCCATGTGCTCCGAAAAGGCGACATGCTGGTGCTTGAGCCGCATCTGGACCATGAGGGAACCCAGAAGCATCCCTGCGACTACTACTATATTCATTTTGAGCATCCCGATATTCGGCAGGCGCCCGAACGTCCCTTATCCCTGCTGGCCAAGCAGTGGATCATGAGCGAGAATCAGCCGGCAGGCAAGGATGACGGCAGGCCGCTGTACTTTCCGAAGACCTGCACGTTAACCCAGAGAAAAAGTCTTCATCACATGTACCATGCCCTCAGTGAAATGCTGCAGCTTTACAGAAGAAAGCACTTTAACCGCAGTTTGACCGCGCTCAAATTCATGGAAATGCTGATCGAGCTGTCCCGCGAAAGCCTGTTCGATGAACTGGAGAAGGACAGCCCGCACACCAAGTCCTATATGAAAGTGCATGCGCTGCTCGACTACATCCACGAACATTATGCCGAGAAAATCATCAGCTCGGATATCGAACAGCGCTTCGAATGCAACTATGACTATATCAATCGGGTGTTTGCCAAGCTCACGGGCCATACGATCATGCGATACGTGAATCAGGTCCGGATCAATCATGCCAAAGAGTTAATCGAGGCCACCCATCTCAGCTTCGGGGAGATCGGATATCTGACCGGCCTGGATGATCCCTTTTATTTCAGCAAGGTGTTCAAGAAATACGTCGGCATGTCGCCGAACCAATACTATAAGCAGGTTCGCGACAAGGAATAAGGCGGGGGACCGGGGGCCAGCGTCCGGCATCATGGTTGGCGTATCGTGGATAAGTCATAGCGAACGTTCCGGGCGCCCCTCCTTCCTTGGGGATAACCCGCCGCCCCTCCAAGTTAATAGGAAGTTATCCTTGCACTTCTCCACATTTGTTCACAAACGCTGGATAACTCCCCTGGAATCAGGGAGCAAAATGCAGCTTGCGCTGAATGAATGGGGATGATGTTCATAAATCTGTGTATAAAGTAACGTAAGAATAGGTTATGCACAGTTCATGCTGACTCCATCCGTTTATAGAATGCAATTATCCACATCCGGGGATTTGGATTTTTTCGCATATTCCGGGACAGGATCATTCTTTTATTTGCGCCCGTAGTCTGCCTTAATCTCTCCCCAGCTCTTCGTTTGCCATTTCAGCACCTTGTTCTCGTATGTATTGGTTCGAAGCCAGTGCTCGGCCCGATCCACGAGATCCCATATCTCTTTGGTTGACGCGTCGCGCGGCAGCGTGGACACCACCTTCTTCTGCTTCAGCCATTTGAGCGCATTCATGGAATCGCTGTACACCGTTTTGGTGCTGCCGATCTTCTTCAAATAAGCCAGCGCATGGACGATCGCCAGGAACTCGCCGAGATTGTTCGTCCCCTTCTGGATCGGCCCGCACGAGAACAGAATATCTCCCGTCTGCGTATCCACGCCTTTATATTCCACCGGTCCCGGGTTTCCCCGCGTTCCCACATCCACGGAGATGCTGTCATAATCAATCTCCCCCGGATCCTCGGCCGCGGAGGCGCTGCTGCGCTTAAAGCTCTTGCTCTTGGAGCCCGAGCTGCTTGATCCGCTTCCGGACTGCCCCCAGTAATTTTTATACCCTGCCGCATAGGCCTGTTCCGCTTCGCTTCGGGATTCGAACGCCTTGAATTTCGCACCTGTAAATTGGTTCACCTGCTGCTGGCATTCGCCCCAGCTTGTATAAATTCCGGGTACTTTGCCTACCCAGACTACGTAATATTTTTGCTTTGCCATCATAAACCTCCATCCTGGAACTAACCTCTCTAGCGTACTATATCACATCCTCCGAAACCAACAAAAAAAGCGCCATCGTCTCCGATCCGCTTTCGATGTTTGACCTTATTCAATTGTTCCTGTTTCGTCGGCTTCACTCTCACATGCTGTGACAGCGCGCCATAATCCTCGTTGGTCTTTCTCATCGAGACGGCTGACCATATGCCGGCGCGTTCCGCTTTGCGGAGCGCTTTTTGCGTTTTGGTACGGGCCATGAGGCTCACACTCCTTCTATATATAGAACTCCCTATATTGTACGGCAAAATCGAAGGGAATGGAACCGGAGCCGCCGGGACTCCGCCCACCCTTTTGACGCCCGTTTATTTCCATCCCTCAAACGTGAGGATCTTATCCCGGTAATTGACATCCACTCCCTCATGCGTCCGGTATTTCAGTGCATCCAGCTTCGCTTCGGCGTCGGTCTCCGTCTCATCGCTGCCGATCGTGACCTTATCCTGTTCTACGGCGGTGATGACCCAGGAACCCTCCGTTTTATCCAGGGAATACCTGCGGTTCATTTGAGTCAGCGTTTTTCCTTTCAGTTCCCTGGATTCCGATGCATATACAAACACCTCCCCACTTTGATCACTCTCATAAGGGTCCGAAATGCGAATCGAGGCCTTCTCTTCGTTCATTCCCAAAGATTTGACCAGCCCCCGCATATGCTCCTTATGCTTCTCGTACTCTTCGGCGGACATCTCTATCATGTCGCTTGCACGATATTCCTTCTCGTTATATCCGAAAATAATCCGGTCGCTCATAGCCTGCATGTAAGACTCGCTGACTATCCCGCCCACCTCGGCCAAATACTCCGGATAATCCATTTGAAAATGCAGCAGCTTATATTCCGCCGTCTCCAGCTTCTCGACCTGGTTCACGATCTGCTCCCGTTCGTTCTCCGACAAGCCCGAGCCGCCGCAAGCGGACATTCCGACAACCGATAATACGATCAACCCTAATAATAGTAGTTTTTTCATGTTCCGGCCCATCCGTAAATCCTCTCCCTCCCGTAAACCTATGATATAATACGGAATCATTGGAGAATAGATCCAATTATGATAGGAGAGTGTACCGATGAAACTGGAGCGGCTCATATCCATGATTTACATGCTGCTGAACAATGAGATTCTGTCCGCGTCAGCCTTGGCAGAGAAATATAACGTGTCCCAGCGAACCATCTACCGCGACATCGATGCCATCTGCGCCGCCGGCATTCCGGTCGTATCCTATCAAGGGGTCAACGGCGGATACGGCATTATGGAGCAATACAAGATGGATAAAAGCCTGCTCGGTTCCTACGATGTCAGCGCCCTGATCACCATCCTGCACAGCATGTCTACGGTGTTCGAGGATGAACGGGCCCTGGATACGATTCAGCGCCTGCAGACCATTGACCGTTCCGCCAACTCCGCTTCGCAGGGATTGTCCATGGATATCGGGAGCTGGCGGTCGTACAACGAAATCCTTCGTCTTCTTCGCCGCGCCATTACGGACAAGCATGTGATCTCCTTTCAATACATAAGCGCCAAGAACGAACGCATTTATCGAAAAGTCGAGCCCCTGCGACTTATGTATAAATTCGGATCCTGGTACTTGTACGGCTTCTGCAGAACGAGGAACGATTACCGCGAATTCCGGATCTCGAGAATGTCGGAGCTGTCCCCCTCCGCCGAGCCCTTTATGCGCCAGCACTCCGAGGAGCATACGCACGGACCTCAGCTTCAAGAGCAACATCCATATGGGCGGAGCGAACGGTATAACTGGGCATCATCGCCCGATGCCGTAGAAGTCGTGCTGCACGTGTCCCCCGGGGCCCTGGCCAAAGCGATGGATCAATTCTATGACGTACAGCGGGAATTTCATGAAGACGGCTCGCTTCGTCTCACGTTCAAGGTCAATGATCCGGATTCCTGGTGGTTCTGGTCTACCCTGCTGAGCTTTGGCGAGGAGATCGAGATTGTGGAGCCGGCCGACTTAAGGATCCGCATGCAAGCCAAATTAGAAAAAATGCTGCAAGTGTACGGAAAAGTATGACAGTCCGCTGTCATACTTTTTTATTTACAATGTTCCCAAGAAGGAAATAACACGAAGCCAAAGGGGACGATCTCGATGAACTATCCTGTAAAAATGTATGAATACCATGTATGGGCCAACCAGGCCATATTCAACCGTCTGCTGGAACTTCCGGGCGAATTGTACAATCGGACCATCACGAGTATCTTTCCGACCGTATCGGAAGCGTTGATTCATATCTACACGGTGGATCTCGGCTGGATGAACATTTTGTCCGGGAAGGACATGAGCTCTGCATTGGCTGAGGCCTACCAGCTTCGGGAAGAGCTTGAAGCGATTTCGCTGGAAGACCTGAACCTGCGGTTTATCGAATTGTCGGATCGATACGCTGCGTTTCTCCGCCAGCAGCCTGACCTGGAGCGGATGATCCGATTGGATAATCCTTATGCCGGCATCCGGGATACCCGCCTGTCCGAGATCATGCTGCATGTCGTGAACCACGGCACTTACCATCGTGGAAATATTGCCGCCATGCTGCGCCAGCTCGGAAGCTCCTCCGCGATGACCGATTACGCTTTTTTTTGGTACCAGAATGAACCGGAGCCCGTCTTCGCCTGATGGCGCTCAGAATAGCGGCGGAAGTCCAGGACCTCTGAAATTCCATGCCGGTCTCAGCCCGACAAAAACCAAAAAGCCTGCTTCAGGAACCCGGTTCCGAAGCAGGCTTTCTATCCTACATCCCGTTTGTACGCTTGTCACAATTTGCGACCTTCCGTCAATCGCACCCAGAAGCCGCCTTTGAAGCTTTTCGGTTCATGGGAGATAATGAACGCTTGCGGCGACATTTTGGAAAGTGACTCCATCAGCCGCCGCTCATTCTTCCGTTTCACGAGCACTTGAAGCACCAGCCGCTTGCCATCCTTGCCGTCCGCTTCCCAAGCGGTCACGCCGTATCCCTTCTCCCGCAGGTTCATGGCCAGGTTCGTCTCAACGGAATTGACGATCACCTGCACCACGATGTATCCGAGTGCCAGATACTCCTCAATTCGGCTGCCGGCATACACGCCCAGGCCAAAGCCCAGGCAGTAGGCCGCCATATTAAAGGGATTGTCCAGATTTTGCAGGACGAGATTGAGACCGAGCAAGTACACGAATACCTCCAGCATGGCCAGAAGGGAAGCTATCCCTCTCCTGCCTTTGATCATCAGAATCAGCCGCAATGAAAAAATCGAGACATAGACCACATTGATGCCGATGATGGAGCCGATCAGCGACAGCGAGATCATAGAGAATCACGGGTAGCGATATACTCCGGTCTTGGCTTCTGGCCCGAATACGGCTGCTTGACCTTGTTCTCCACGCTGTTATAGACCATGAATATATTGCTGCGCGGCATCGGGGTGATGTTGCTGTTCGAGCCGTGCATAATGTTGCAGTCAAAAATCACGATAGAGCCCGCCTTGCCGACCGGCGTGTCGATCCCGCCCTCCTTCACCATCCGCGTCAGGCTGTCATGATCCGGAACGCCGTACTCCTGCTTGCGCAGGGAATCCTTGAAATGATCCTCCGGCGTTTGACCGATGCAGGCCACGAATTCCTTATGCGATCCGGGCACCACCATAAGGGGACCGTTATAAGGATAGTTATCTTCCAGGGCAATGGAACAGCTTAGCGCTCTCATGCGCGGCATGCCGTCCTCGACATGCCACGTTTCGAAATCGGAGTGCCAGTAGAACTCCTTGCCCGTAAAGCCCGGCTTGTAATTAATTCGGGATTGATGGATATACGTCTCGCTTCCCAAGAGATATTCCATGATCGCCAGGAGTCTAGGATGCTGGGACAGCTTCTTGAACACTTCGTGGCTCTCATGCACCGCGAATACCGACCGCACTTCGTCTCCGCCGGGCTCCCGGATCACCTCGTCCTTCTCGGAGTCCCGTGCCGTTATCTGCAGCCTGCGGGCCTCCTCCTGATATCGCGAAAGCTCCTCCCGATCAAAAAAGCCTTCCAGAAATAAATAACCGTTGCGCTCGTAGAAGTCGGATTGCTCCTGCGTTAGCGGCGCATCCGGCGTCCACTCCGAATGTACGACCGGATCCTGCCTTTTTAAGATCCGGGGCTCCGCATGCATTCTTGAAGGGTAAACGTCCATTTCTTTTTCCTGAAGGGCCGACGCATGATGTTTACTCATCGCATATCATCTCCTTAATCCGTAATGGGGGCAAGCAGCGGGTAGGTTCCTTCCTCATCGTGAACTTCCGCGCCGGTTAACGGCGGATTGAATACGCAGACCATCCGCATCTGCGAACGGGCTCTCAAATAATGCTTCTCGTGTCCGTCCAGCGCATACATCATGCCAGGGGTGATGGGATAGGTCTCGCCGCCGACAACCTCGATTTCTCCCTCCCCTTCGATGCAGTACACGGCCTCGACGTGGTTTTTGTACCAGATCAGCGTCTCCGTTCCGGCCTTGATCAGGGTGTCGTTAAGAGAGAAGCCCATGCCGTCTTTGGTCAGCAGAAGCCTTCTCGAATTCCATGTCGTTGTATCGATGTCGTCTTTCGTATCCACGATTTCTTCCAAATGTTTAACGATCATGACAACCTCTCCTCTGCAGCTAATTGTTTCATGCTGTTCTCAAAAATCCCCAGTCCCTCTGCCAGCGTGTTCATTTCAATGGTCAGCGGCGGCATCAGCTTGGCAACTTCGCTATGCGGTCCTGACGTTTCCATAATCAGTCCTTGCTCAAAGGCGATTTCGGATAGCCTTCCTGCGTGCTCCGGCTTATCAAAGGCTACCCCCTGGATCATGCCCCTGCCGCGGATTTCGCCCTTAAGCCGGGGATAATCCCTCATGACGTCTTCGAGCGATTGGCGAATCCGATGTTCGCGAATGCCGATATCGAGCTGAAAATCCTCCGTCTTCCAATAACTCAGCGC
Source organism: Priestia sp. BR_2 (assembly GCF_041954005.1). Lineage (NCBI taxonomy): Bacteria > Bacillati > Bacillota > Bacilli > Caryophanales > Bacillaceae > Priestia > Priestia sp. BR_2. Next base: position 20,138 of record NZ_JAVFHM010000170.1, read on the forward strand.
TTCGGCAGCGGCAACGAATCCGAGATTGTTGCCCCGGAAGGTGCCGTTATGCTCTCCCGGCTCCCAGATGTCGATCTCCGGCTTGATCAGCGTGATGGCCATCGGCAAGCCGAAGCCGCCGATCGATTTCGAGAGGCACACGATGTCCGGCTCGATGCCCGCATCATCGAAGCTGAAGAACGAACCGGTTCTGCCGCAGCCCATCTGGATATCGTCCAGAATGAGCAGCATCCCCTTATCCTTGCAGATGCGCGCCAGCTTCTGCAGCCATTGGCGGCTGGCGGCGTTCAATCCGCCTTCCCCCTGAACCGCCTCGACGATGACCGCTGCCGGCAGCGGAATGCCGCTTCCCGGATCATCCAGAAGCTTCTCCATATATGCCATCGTATCCACGTCGCTGCCAAAGTAACCGTCATACGGCATAAATACCGAGTGGCTCAGATCCACGCCGGCGCCCTGGCGCTTGAAGGCATTGCCGGTCACCGCCAGCGATCCCAGCGACATGCCGTGAAAGGCATTCGTAAAGCACAGAACGGTGCTGCGCCCCGTCACTTTTCTGGCGATTTTGAGCGCGGCCTCCACGGCATTGGTGCCGGTCGGTCCGGGAAACATCACCTTGTGATCCCACCCGCGAGGCTTCAGGATAATCTCCTGAAAGCGGGTCAGAAACGTTTCCTTCGCTCCCGTAGCCATGTCCAGGCTGTGCGTAACGCCGTCCTGCAGGATGTAGTCGACCAGCTTTTCGCGAATCCTCTCATTGTTGTGCCCGTAATTCAAGGCGCCGGCGCCGGCAAAAAAATCAATGTATTCATTGCCCTGCGTATCCCACAGCTTGGCATTCCGGGCTTTGTCAAAGACCGTCTGAAAGCTCCGGCAATAACTTCTCACTTCCGATTCCAGCTTGTTAAACACGGTAAGCTTCGGTTTCTCCATGACTTGGTTGTCCATAGTTCCCTCCATTTGTTTAAATGTCATTGAAAAAGGGGCCAATCACGAATAACGGCTCATCTTCATGTGTCGTACCATCCGGAAACATCTCTGCTCCGTAACCCACCGTTACGGTGCTCGGAATGGATTTCTCCTCGGCATAACCGAGAAACAGTCGGCGTGATGCCATATTGCTGGGCGATACCGTCGTTTCGATGAAACGGACGCCATGACAGGCCTTCTGGTTCATGAGGCCGGTAAGCATCGCCTTCGCGATCCCCTGCCTCCGGTGCGAGCTTGCAACCGCCACCTGCCATACAAAAAGCGTCTCCGGATTGCGCGGAGAACGAAAAGCGGAGATAAAACCGACGATGTCTCCTTCATGCTCCGCGATCATGCAGGTATCGTTGAAGTAATCCCCTAACAGCATGTAGCAATAAGGCGAGTTCAGATCAAGCGATCCGGTATCGCGTATGAGCTCCCATACCCGGGTTCCGTCCCGCGCCTCCGGTCTTCGGTAAACCACTTCGGTTCCGGTATCCACAGCCATCTACATAAACACCTCTTTCCAGCACTAATTTCCGTTCGAGCGGAACCGCTGCAGAAAGCTCTGCAGCCGCTCGCTCTTCGGATGATCGAATATTTCCTCGGGTGTTCCTTGCTCAACGATCCTGCCGTCGGCTCCGAAGATGACCCGATCCGCGATTTCCTTCGCAAAATCCATCTCGTGCGTAATCAGCATCATGGCCATTTCGCCTTCTTCGGCGATTTCCCGGATCACCTCCAGCACCTCGCCGACCAGCTCAGGATCCAGCGCCGAGGTTACTTCGTCAAACACCATCACCTTCGGCCGCATGACCAGCGCTCTGGCGATGGCGACGCGCTGCTTCTGGCCTCCCGACAAATTGGACGGGTGCATCTTCAGCTTATCGGACAAACCGACCTTGCCCAGCATCGAGACGGCCCGCTCCTCCGCTTCCTCCTTGGACAACCCCAGCACCTTGCGCGGGGCTTCCGTCACGTTGCGAAGCACATTCATGTGCGGGAACAGATTGAAGTGCTGGAAGACCATGCCGACGTTGCACCGCATCCGATGCAGATGCTTCTCGTTTGCCCGGACCAGCCTGCCCTTCTCCTCCATATGCCAGAGCAGCTCGCCATCGACCTCGATGGTCCCCTCGGTCGGCTCCTCCAGCGTCATCAGCATTCGGCCCATCGTCGTTTTGCCAGATCCGCTCGGTCCGATCACGGCCACCTTTTCTCCCGGCTTCATCTCCAGATCGATGCCCTTCAGCACCTGCAGGTCGCCATACGACTTGGTCACGCCCGCATATTTCACGATCGGCTGTGAGCCCGTAACGGAATTTCTTTCCCGCCCCGGCTTCTTCGCCTCTTCAGCCTGCTCATCGATTACAACGGCATTCAATAGACTCCCTCCTTATTTTCCACGCTGCAGATTCAAACGCTTCTCCAGCCTTTGCACCAGCAACGACGCGATATAACTGATGATCAGGAACAGAATCCCGACCAGCGTGTACGGTTCGAAAGCGCGAAATGATTGCGACACGATATTTTTGGCCGTCAGCATCATCTCGACCAGCGTTATGGCGCATAGAATCGGCGTTTCCTTAAACATGACAATCAAATAATTGCCCAGCACCGGGATGATCGGCGGCACCGCTTGCGGCAGTATAATGCTCCGCCAGGTCTGGGATTTCGTGTAGTTCAGCGCGGTTGCGGCTTCCCACTGTCCTTTCGGCACCCCTTCAATGCCGGAACGGTACACCTCCGACAGATACGTGCTGTAATGCAGCCCCAGGCCGATGACGCCCGCATAGAAGGCCGGAATCGAAATGCCCGTCAGCAGCGGCAAGCTGTAATACAGGAAGAACACCTGTACCAGCAAGGGGGTATTGCGAATAAATTCTATGATTCCTTTGGTGATGAGCGACAAGGGCTTAAATGTACTCCGCGCGGCAAAGGCAAGCAGCAGTCCGATAATCAATGCCACCACAAAAGCACAGAGCGTGACCCATACCGTCATTTTTAATGCGCTCAGAAGCTGCGGCAGTATTTCAAACACATATTTCCAATCCCACATCCGCTACAGCCTCCCCGCGGTCAGTTTGCGCTCCAGCAGTCGAACCGCCATCGAGACGAGCGTGGCGATGACAAAATACATGAAGAGCAGCAGCACCAGAATCTCGGTCGTCCAGGAGATGTAATTGTTGCGGAGCACCATCGCCTGATACGTCAAATCCGCCATCGTGATGAAATAAACGAGCGAGGTGGATTTGATGAGTTCCACAAGTTGATTCCCGAACGGGGGAAGCATTCGCAGGGACGCTTGGGGTAGTATAACGTTCCACAGCCTCTGCCAAGGCTTCATGTTAAGCGCCACGGCAGCTTCCCACTGTCCTTTCGGAACGGCAAGCACCGCGCTGCGAACAATCTCGGAGCCGTATGCGCCGAAGTTAAGTCCGATCGCGAGAATCGCCGCCAGCATTTTCGGAAGCTCGATGCCGATGAACGGAAGGGCAAAATACAACCAGAAGAGCTGCACCAGCAAGGAGGTTCCCCGAAAGACTTCGACATACACGGCCGTCGCCGTGCGGACGATCCACAGCTTCGACAGCCGGCACAATCCGGCTGCAAAGGACATCACGATAGCCAGGATGGCTGAAAAGAACGCGACGATAATCGTGATCTCTGCTCCTTTGAGCAGCGTCGGAAGAAAATCGATCCAAGAATTCGGCATGCTATTCCCCGCAGAGCGCAGCGGCCGTCATCTCACCCGGAAGCTCTTCTTCCGTGAACCCGAACTCTTGCAAAATTTCCAGCAGCTCGCCCGACTCCTTCATCTTTTCAAGCTCTGCATTATAAGCCTCCTGGAACTCGGTATCCGCTTGGCGGAAAGCCGTAGCCCCGTAACCGCGAACGCTTTCGCCGTCGATGACCGGCTGCTCGAAATCAGCCACGCGTTCGATGCTGTCGTCGCTGGCTGAATCCAGCATCGCCTGCAGGGACGGCCCCGTCATGGTAATCGCCTGCACCCGATCGGCCTGGAGGGCGCTGATCGCCGAAGCCTGGTCAGGGACCTGTACGATCCGGTCCGCAGGAATGCCCGATTTCTCCATGTAGCCGATTTCGACCGCGCCGGTCATGACGGCCACCTTGGCCTGCTCATTCTTGGCAATGTCCTCATAGCTTCCGAGTTCCATCGGATTCCCTTGCTTTACCGCAAGGGCTTCCCCGATGCTGTACTCCGGATTCGCGAACAGGACGGCAGAGCAGCGGTCAGGATTAATGAACATGCCTGCCGTGATCAGATCAAACCGATCGGCCTGCAATCCGGCGACCAGCGAACCGAATTCCGTTAACTCCCCTCTCATCTCCTTGATGCCAAGACGCTCCAGAATAACGCGGGCAATCTCAACCGCTTCGCCCGTGAGCTCCCCATTGGCTTCTTTGTAGGCATACGGCTTCTCGTTCGCAAACCCTACGGTGATATATCCCTGCTCAATGGCTCGATCCAGCGTACTTCCTTTGTCGCCGCAAGCCGCGAGCAATACCACCATCATCACGGACAACACCAGCACAACCACTTTCTTCAAAACCTTCCACAACCTTTCGTAATAGCTTTTCACTTTCTTAAAAAAACGGCATGACGAAATTATCCGTGTTAGCACATGCGTTAACTTGGATATATAGACATTCAGATACCCGTGCATGGGACGAGGCTTCAGGGAAGATGATTCATCCGCTTCCTTGCACGCTTTGACCCAATGCCGTCTGACCGATTCAATTCGTTCCACATTTGCAGGCGCTGCCCCTCCTCTGTAATTGAATGCAAAAAGGCCACCAAACAGGGGATCTAGACATAGCTCCGCCAGCAGGGGGTCAAAAAATAGAGAAAAGGCCCCTATAGAGAATAAAGGGCCTTTTGTATGAACATCCATTATGTATGCAAGACCCATCCACTGCTGACGAGGTTAGCTGACGGACTCGGGTAAGATGGTACCCTACACTCGTGAATTCCAAGTGACTCGCCCCTGGTGAAACTGGTTCCCCCGCTTTCCGGAATATGTATGCCGGAAACTAAGCGTGTGTTCATGATAAAGGGAAGCTCAGGAAAAGTCAAACCCCTTTAACCGCTTTTTCTGGAAATTCAGAAGTAAAAAACACCGTTTTTGCAACGAGGATATTGAGCCTTTTGAACACCTTATTTAAGGCTGTCCATACACCGGATTGGTCATGGAATCCATGCTCCATTTTCCGCTATATAGCAGGCATTTGACGGGTCTTGCGGAAATCGTTCATGCCATATATGTTTTATGCCATGAATGAGCCCCGGATCAGGAAGTCTGCCCGTATGAAATACGGAACCGAAAAAAAATTTTTGAAACACTCCATAATAAGTCTGATAACAACGCCTGGAATGACTTAAAAAAAAGCCCCGATGCTTAGCATCAGGGCTTTTCTCATCATACCGCGGTATAGCCGCCATCCACCAGCAGGCTCGTGCCCGTAATGAAGGAGGCATCTTCACTGGCGAGGAACAACACGGCTTTGGCCACTTCTTCCGGCTGTCCCAAACGGCCCATCGGATGAAGACCGACCAGGTGCTGCGTGATCGCTTCCGTTCTTCCCTTGATCAGCGGCGTATCGATATATCCCGGACACACGGCATTGATTCGGATTCCTTTGGAGGCATAGTCTGCGCTGAGCGACTGGGTTAACAGCTTGACGCCTCCCTTGGCCGAAGCATAGGCGGTTACCCCTGCTTTTCCGACATGGCTATGGATCGAGCCGCAGTTTACGATTGCCCCTCCGGTTCCTTGGGACAGCATTTGCTGAATAACATATTTATCGCACAGGAAGACCCCTGTCAGATTAATATCAATCGTTCTCTGCCAGTTATCCATCGTTAACTGATCGGCAGGAGCATCATGGGCAATGCCTGCGTTGGCAAACAATACATCGACACGGCCAAAATGCTGCACCGTCTGATTCACCATATTCGCGACTTCCTGCTCTTGGGTTACATCCGTTTTGACGAACAGCGCTTCAAAGCCGGCTCCTCTCAATTCGTCGGAAACCGCTTGTCCCTGGTCGGAATAATCCGCGATAACGACCTTGGCTCCCTCTTTCGCAAAAAGTCTGACTGCCGCTTCGCCAATCCCGCTGGCGCCCCCCGTCACGATGACAACCTTGGAATCAAATTTCATGCGTTGATCACTCCTATGTTGTAAATTCATCAACCGGCTATCCATTCATGTAGAATGGGCAAATACCGACCATGATATTCCAATACCCCGTTTCCTAATGAATGACCGGCAACCTATCGAAGAAAAAGAATGTTCGCTAAAAATAGTCGCAAAGCAATAACCCTATTCAAGCTCAAGCCCTGTCAGACCGGACGCTCAATCGTAAACATCTCTCCCAGGGTCGAATAGATATTTCCTGCCATGCGGCTCACAGGTTTCAACTTCGAGGCGTCAATCCGGCCATGCTCGTAGAGCTCCTCGGACACGTGAAATCGGACGACGCGGGCAATCAATAGATCAGCGGCAGGCAGCTGATCCGCGCCATCCAACGTGACGACCTGCTCCAGCACGCATTCCATGCGGATCTTGGATTCCAGAACGCCGGGAACCTTAACAACGTCACTAACGACCGGGGTTAAACGGGTTCGGTCAAGCTCACTTTCGTCCGGAGGCAGATTCGCCGCCGTTTCGTTCACGGCTGCAACGGTATCTTCGTCCACGATGTGGATGACAAGCTCGCCGCTCTGCATGGCATTTCTCGCCGTGTCCTTGGGTGCACCGTTCTTTCGCTGAACGGAAACCGACAGCAAAGGGGGATTGCTCGACGCAATGGAAAAGTAACTGAACGGCGCCGCATTCAGCACGCCATCCGCCGATAATGTCGTAACGAAAGCGACCGGACGCGGAACGACGCTTCCAATCAGCAGCTTGTATGTGTCCCGTTCGCTTTGGGTATTCGGGTCAATGGATATCACTTGAGTTGCCCCTCTCCTGTATTTTTGACTTGTATAGGCTCCAACCCCTGCTCGATTCGGGCACGCTCCGGTTCGAACCAGGCAGGAAGCTTTAATTGTTCCCCCAGCGAGTGCAGGTCTTCGTCCACCGTAAATCCGGGCGGATCGGTTGCGATCTCAAACAGGATCCCCCCACGTTCCCTGAAATATAACGCTTTGAAATAGTTACGGTTCCTGATATCCGTAGGGCGAAATCCCTGCTCCTTCACCCATTCATGCCATTTGCCGTGCTCCACATCATCTTGAGCCCGCCATGCGATATGATGGGTCGTTCCGGCACCTCCGGCTCCCAAAGGAATATCCCGCATCGGCAGATCAATCACGTTGCCGAAGGGGCCCGCAGCTTGAAACCGGGCATAATTGACGTCCTCTCCAATGTAGGTCAGTCCCATGACGTTCTCCAGCGCCTTCTTCGTTTCCTCCCATTTGCTGCTGAACAGAACCGCGCCGCCGAATCCCTTAATGGCTGTATCCGGAGTTATATCGTCCACGGACCAGCCGTTATTCGGACCGCCTTCCCGCTCCACCAACTCTAGCGAAAGTCCGTCCCGATCGGAGAATTGAAGATATTGTTCGTTAAACCGGAAAGCCTTCATGACGGGAACGCCAAAGCTCCGCAGCCGCTGTTCCCAATAAGGCAGGGCCCCTACAGGAACGGCAAAGGTCGTATATCCTGCCTGTCCTCCTCCACGCAGCCCTCTTCGCGAAGCGGAGGAAGGGAAGAAAGTGATGATCGTTCCGGGTTGTCCTCCTTCATCCCCGAAATACAGATGATATACCTCGGGCGCATCGTAATTCACGGTTTTCTTTACCATTCTGAGTCCTAGCACGCCTGTATAAAAATCAACGTTCTTCTGCGGATCCTGCGCATAAGCGGTAATATGATGAATGCCTGCCGTATGTAATGTCATATCCCATCTCTCCCTCACCGTTTCGTGTCGAAACCCGTTATTTCCGTTCATGATCCGTTTTGCATGATGGATGAGCCATAAATCATAAATAATCTTTATATTTAATATCTTTAATTTAAGATTAAATAATTTTCTTATCGTTGTCAAGCTCCTGTTCACCCCAAATTTATAAAAAGCCGCCAAGAACGATTCCTCGCTCTTGGGCAGCTTTAATATGCGGCTAAAGGCCGCCTCCCTATCCCACGCTTAGGCTTTTTGCCATTTCTCCTTAAAGAACAGCTGGTACACTCTGGTTACGATAATTTTAATGATCATATAGATCGGTACGATCAGCAGAATTCCGATAATCCCGCCAAGATCCTGTCCTACCAGCACCAGGATAATGATGGTAATGGGATGGATCGCCAGCTGTTTGCCGAAGATATACGGACCAATCAGGTTGTCCTGAATCTGCTGGGCCGCCAGAATGACGACAAGGGACCAGATCGCGGTTCCCGGGGACTGAATAAAGCCGATAATCACGATCGGGATCGAGGATAGAATGGCGCCGATAAACGGTATGAAATTCGCGATGACCGCCACGACCGTCAACAGCAGCGCATAAGGCAGGCCGATAATCAGGAATCCGATATACATCAGAACCCCCAGCGCCAAATTGACGAGAACCCGGCCTACGATAAAGCCTTTGAGTGCATTGTTGATTTCATCCAGCACCGAGGCTCCCTCGCCCTTGAATCGGTCAGGCAAAAAGCTGACCACCATCTTCCCGAATTTCCCGCCTTCCTTCAGCATGTAATACAGGAGAATCGGGAACGTAAACAATACGATGGCAAAATTCGACACGAACGAGAACAGATTCATAATATAATTCGTCAGGAACGTGAAGCCTTGATTCAAATAATCGGTGAGCTGTGTAAGCGGGTTGGCGTTCTCCGGAAAAATATCCTGGAAAAAACCGTTATTCTCCAATTCCTGAAGCTGCTCGCCAAGCTTGGCAAACAAGGCTGGAGCGTTCTGTACGAGAGCCACGATCTGATCGCGCAGCGATGGCCATACGCCCAGGATAAAGCCGGTAAGGATACCCGCGAACACGACATACAGGAGCAGGATGGCCAGCGAGCGATTTAGCTTGCGTTTTTCCAGGAGATCAACCAGCGGTCTGAGCAGGTAATAGAAGAATCCCGACAGCATCAACGGCACGAGGATGATGGAGAAGAACGAAAGTACGGGTCTGAATATAAAATCCACCAGCGATCCCAAATAAATGATGGTCAGCACCAGGATCACGGCAAGACACAATTTGAAAAACTTGTTCATTTTCAGCAAAAAGCATGCCCCTTCTCCTATTTTTTCACCATCGTATCATGACAACGAGTACGGATTCAAATGGCTCCTTCTATATTCGTTGCGAGCGACCTTACCCTACCCGCCAACGTTTTAGGACCTTTCGGTTTCACTCCATGCCGCCGATATATACTTCTTCTAACGCCTCACGTATAATATGAAGGATTGCTAGGGCAAGGCTATAGTGTAGGAGGATATCATAAACATGCATGTTACATCCATCATTCTCGGTCTGATCATCGTTCTGAATATCGTGTTCTCCATGTTCGTGGTTTTCAGGGAACGGCGGGATGCCGGCTCCACCTGGGCATGGCTGCTGGTGCTGTCCTTTATCCCGATTCTGGGCTTTGTGCTGTACTTGCTGTTCGCCCAGAATTTAAGAAGAATCCGTCTCTTTCATTGGGACGATCTGCAAAAAACCGGCATCGAGAAAGTATTGCTGTCCCAAATGGAAGGGATGAACAACGGCGAATACCCGTTCACCAATCAAGCGGCGGCGGACAACAGCGATTTGATCCATATGCATATCAATGAGAACCAGGCGATCCTTACGGACGACAACCATGTTGAAATTTTTACGGATGGACGCAGGAAGTTTGAACGGTTGTTTCAGGATATCGAGGAAGCCAAAGACTATATACATATTCAGTACTACATTATCCGCCGCGACGAGCTTGGCAAGAAGCTGATCTCCCTGTTGACCCAAAAGGCTAATGAAGGCGTGAAGGTCCGTGTTCTATACGATGAGCTGGGCTCGCGTCAACTAACCAAAGGCTTCTTCAAGGCATTCCGCGAAGCCGGTGGAGAAGCCGAGGCCTTCTTCCCGTCCAAGCTGCGCTTCATTAACCTGCGGCTGAATTACCGGAATCACCGAAAGCTGGCGATCATCGACGGCAATATCGGGTATGTCGGCGGTTTCAACGTCGGGGACGAGTACCTGGGCCTCAACTCCAGGTTCGGGTATTGGCGGGATACCCATCTGCGCATCCAAGGCGAGGCCGTTTATGCGATGCAGGTTCGCTTCATTCTGGACTGGAATCAGGCTTCGCATCATAACGATATCACTTACGAATCGAATCTGTTTCCCAAGATCAATTCGCCCGGCAATGTCGGGATTCAGATTGTTACCAGCGGTCCGGATTCCCGATATGAACACATCAAGAACGGTTATATCAAAATGATTTCGTCCGCCAAGAAATCGATTCATATTCAGACGCCTTATTTTATCCCGGATGCCAGCCTCCTGGATGCACTGCGCATTGCGGCGCTTTCCGGCGTAGAGGTGCATCTGATGATTCCGGATAAACCGGATCATCCCTTCGTGTATTGGGCTACCTTATCTTATATCGGGGAAATGCTGGGTACCGGGGCTAATGTGTATCTCTACAATAATGGCTTTATTCATGCCAAGACGATCATCATCGATGAGAAGATTTCGTCCGTGGGCACGGCGAATATCGACGTTCGAAGCTTCAAGCTGAATTTCGAAGTGAACGCATTCCTGTACGATGAGCATATATCGAAACAGTTGACCCACATCTTCCACCAGGATCTGCGGGTATCCAGCCAGCTTACGATGAAGCAGTATCTGGAGCGTTCGCGGTGGATCAAGTTCAAGGAGTCCATCTCCCGCCTGCTGTCGCCTATTCTATAGGACAACCCCGAGATACTGCCGTATCATTTAGCAATCCAGAAGAAATGTGAGGGCCAGAGACCGTTTATACTAAAACCAAGGAAAACGAATCCATCATATTAAAACCTGGGAAGGATGTTGAACGTGGCTAAACTGACACCGTATATTTTCTCTGAGGATGCAAAAGCGCAGGCTGAGTTTTATACCCAAGCACTGGGAGGAGAAATCTTATCCGTGCAAACCCATGGCGAGGTTCCCGGAACCAAGGAAGAATTGAAGGACAAGGTCATGCATCTGAGTCTGGTAGCCGGAGGAATCCCGATCTTTATGTCGGACTCGATCTTCCAAACCCTGGAGCGTGGGAACGGGATTCATCTGAGCCTGTCGTTTGAGAGCGATGCCGAAGCCCATGAAGCTTTTGACCGCTTGGCCGAGGGCGGCAAGGTGATTGATGCGCTGAAGACTCAATTCTGGGGAGCGCTGTTCGGGGTGCTGGAAGACAAGTTCGGCGTGTTATGGCAGGTCACGACGGAAGTCCAAGCCAATTAATCTTAGAAAAGGCCCTTCAAGTTTGGCTTGAAGGGCCTTTTTTGCGTTCAGTCCTTATTCTCTAATCGATCGCTAACCTCGTATAGGCGCAGGGATAGTTCATCCCCTTCGGCATTGCCTAAAACATCTCCGTATCGACTACGCAGATTGTTCCAGCACTCGTGTATTACTTTCTCAAGAGCCTTTCCTTTATCGGTCGTATAGATCAGCGACATCCTTCCTTCCACCCGATTGTATACCAGTCCTTTAGCGGCCAGCTTCTCAATCAGTCGGGTTACGGTGGATGGCTGGAGGTGTAGAATTTCGCCTAATTCCTTCTGCGAGATCCCTTCCTTCTCATATACAGCCATAAGCAGATATGCATACGTAGGCGACAATCCGCTTGCGGCAAACTCGTCTTCGGCCATCTTGGTCATGACCCGGCTAAGGCGATTGGCTGTGAAGTAAAGGCATTCTTTGATATACGTATTGAGCATAACGGTTACCTCTTTCGGGCTGAAGTTCATCATGTTGAAACGCCTCATATTGTTTGCACATACAAATATAGTGGATTTCGAAATAAAAGTAAAGCGGCAGTTTCCCCCCGTCTCTTGGAGTCATCTGCCGCTTCATTCTATTAGGATATGTCGTTCAGGTTGCGATCCTGCTTAGGATAACGCTGCTTTATTCGACATGGCTCTGATCCATGTACATGACTTCCCATAGATGTCCGTCCGGATCCTGGAAGCTCCATCCGTACATAAACCCGTGATCCACCGGGTCGTTGGAAGGCGATCCCCCAGCAGCCAGCGCAGCGTTCACGATGTCATCCACCTGCTCCCGGCTTTCTGCCGACAGCGCCAGAATCACTTCCGTTGTGTTGGCCGCATTCGACAGATCTTTCTTGGTGAACGTCTTGAAATAATCCTCGGTGAGCAGCATGGCAAAGATGTTATCGCCTATGACCAGGCAGGCCGCATTCTTATCCGTAAACTGCTCATTAAACTCAAAACCGATTTTCGAGAAAAAGTCTTTCGTTTTCTCCAGATCCTTAACCGGAAGATTCACAAAAATATTATCGATTTTCAATGCCATCTACGATCACCTCATCCATTTGATAGATTCATCTTAGCATGGGCAGCGGCATGGCATTTCTTTTCGCTTGCTATGTTCAAGCCATTATTCGTCCAATTCCTTGAAAAACACATCCGTCAAAATGGCCTCCGCTCCCTTATACCGTCATATTAGTTCGATAACTCCGCTGCACGCAGTAATCTCATAACCGTTAAGACCGTTTGCGCTTTGGTTACGTGAGATTGCGGATCCAGCTTGGTAGCAGACACCCCCAGCATTATCTTCCGTTCTACGACAATGGCGACGGAAGACTTCGCATAGGACGAAACCCTGGAGTGATCCTTGAATTTGTTTAACAGGCCTTGGTCAGCTTCATTCTTCTTACCGGCATACTCCAGCACATTGCTTAGAATAACCGCCAATTCCTCGCGCGTAATCAAGCTGTTGGGATCAAAGATATCGCCTGTGCGTCCCTTCACCAGTCCTGCAGCTTTGGCAGCCGCGATTTCTCTGGCGTATCGGGATTTCGGATCCACATCCTTGAAGCTGGAATCCTTGTCGTCAGGCAATAGACCCAGCGCTTTCACCAGGATGGAGATGATCTCGGCACGGGTAATGTTTTTATTTGCACCGAACGAACCGTTATTTTCTCCGGATACGATCATTTTGGCGGCAGCTTGCGCCACGTCTTCCCGTGCCCATGAAGGAATCGCGTCACTAAATCGGATATCCTGCTGTACCAGCGCATAAACGCTGCTGCCGGTTTTCTTGATTTCAACGGTCACCGTGCCGTCCGTATTCACTTTAAACAATGTCGGAACGGATCGAAGCTCGTTTGTACCCGGTATATAGACCACTCCGGTCGCACGTTTTATATTTATCTTTTTCGCATCCAAGGTAACAAACTCGCTGACATGGGATTTCCCGAAGCGTGTCAGCTCGGTTGCCGTTTTATCCGCGTGTACTTGCTCAAGCTTGAACTGCAGCGGACTCGCCAGTGTTTCTTTCCCTTGAAGCAAGGCGGCCAGGCTTGCTGCGTCCTTATTGTCTGGAGCCACAATCGAGACTCTCACCGGCCCGGAAACCGAGATGAGCGAAGCCGGAATCCGGTATTCCGTACCGTTTAGGAAAACGGACAGACTGGCTTTGGCCCCTTTTTTCGCAATGGCCGCAATCACTTCTTGCGGAATTTCCAGCACCGCCTGCTTCGCGCCGGCACCTGCATGGAGCTGGAAGTTGGAGGATTCCGATTGGTTAATGCCGTTAACCGCCGCAGCCGCAGGCACGGTAACTAGAGCCTTATCTCCTTCAAGCACAACGTTGGCTTCGAGTTGATCCTTGCCTTTAGGCGGCTGTGGCGTCGATGGCGTTGTAGAACCGGATCCGCCGGAGCCTCCTCCGCCTTCAGAGCCACCGGAGCCGTTGCCCGAAGTCGTGATGCTCAGCTGATTTGAAGCGCTGGAGACGCGGTTGATCTCATCTCCCGTTCGATCCACGGCAAGCACATGGATCTTGTAATTCGTTAGGGGGCTGAGGCCCTTCACGGTATAACCGTTCGTTGCCACCGAGCCGGACAACGCATGATTCACGTACACTTCATATCCCGTTGCTCCCGTCACGGCATCCCATTTCAGCTGGATGGAGCCGGAATCGGCGCTTACCTTGGCCAGATTCCCTGGAGCCGGGAGTGCCGATGCATGGACTTTGCCGTTGATCGGCAGATCGTGAACGAGTTGGGTCGTCAGCGTCTTATTGCGGTCGCCGCTGATATCCCAGCTCATGACGCCTGCGATATCCAGCGATTTCACGATGGAAGCCGTATATTTCATGGTGTCCTTATCGTTGTAAGTGATGAACACTTTATTTTGCTCATTGTACAGGTATGGAACTTTGGCGGATTCGTTCCAGTATCTCTTATAACCGTTCTTGTCGATGTAGTTATTCTCGAGATCGCTGAAATCGAAAACGCCCGCTTCCCATGTCTTTAACGCGGATCCGCCTTTGCAAGTCTGATATTGGCCGGTAGGCGGGCAATCATCCCAGCCTTTACCGTAATATGGCACCCCGGCGATCAGCTTGTGCGTTGGCACCCCGCCGTTCAGATGGCCCAGCAAACCGCCGAGCACATGATTTCTCGGAGCGGAGGAGGCGGCTCTTGGATGCTTGTGGTCAAAGAACAGCGGTGCATTATGGTGACCCAGCGTCTCCCAGCTGCCGCTGTAATCGTAAGTCATGATATTGATGAAATCGAGAAACGTCACGGAATTCGCAAGATCGGCATTTTTAACGAAATTATCGCCCTGCCCGGAAGCAATCGTCAGCAGATAGTACTTCCCGTCTTCTGATCCTGCAGCATCCAGCGCCTCGCGAACGGTCTTCATTAACAATGTGAAGTTTTCCGTATCCTCCGGTCCCCGGGAGTTGTCGTCTTCCCCGCCTTCAACAGGATACTCCCAATCGATATCCAAACCATCGAATTTGTATTCTCGGAGGAAATCCACCGCGGAATTCGCAAAGGCCCGGCGTGTTTCTTCGGTCTTGGCCATGTTGGAGAAATGATTGGACCAGGACCAGCCGCCAACCGATATCATAAGCTTCAAATGCGGATTAGCGGCTTTCACGGATTCGAAAGCTTGGAAATTTTCGAAATCCTTTTCGGGATCGCCAAGTATCATCTCGCCATCATACACGTATCGATTTTGCAGCGGAACCTTTGGGTCTTCACATGCTCTTACCGTGCTTCCGAACTTCTTCCAACACAAATCAGCAAACGCGTAATTGATATGCGTGATTTGAGAAACGTCAAGATCGGACGGATAGAAATTCCGTTCGGCCGGTAGTGCTGACCAAGAGGTGTAGTAGGTAATATTATTATAATTGCTGCCTGGTACAACCGTAATCGCTTGACTGATCGGCGATGTCCATAAAGGGTTAACAGCGATGATCTGGAACGAATACGTCTTACCTTCCTGCAATCCGGCAGCCACAAACCGGTTCTCGCTGCTTGTCGCCACCTTATTTCCGTCCTGATAAATATGATAGCCCGTTGCTCCCGGAACCGGAGCCCATCCCAAGGAGACGGTAGACCTTGTAGCTGTAACAGCCTGCAGCCCCTTTGGTGCAGCGAGCTCTCCCCATTTTAAATGTACAGCGTTACTCTTCACCGAAGTTTCCGGGTTCTGTCCCTGCAATGCTTTTTGAGCAGTAACTTCAAAGATATAATCGCGATTGGCTGTTGGGTCCAGGGAGTACGTGACCGACGTCACCGTTTCCAAGGTATCGACTTTATTCCCGTCCACATACAGCTCGTATCCGGTAGCTCCTGAGCTTGCTCCCCAATTTAAGGTCACCGATTTCTCGGAAACGTCCGTTACTTTCAGGTAACTCGGAGTTGAAATCGGAGCTTGTTCATATACGGTTTGATCCGCGGTGGTCGTGAATTCAAGAATATTGCTCTTCATATCCTTTGAGGGCCTGTGGTCATACCAGGTAATATATATGCGGTAGGTTGTCTCGGGCTTAAGCCCTGTAACGGCATGCGTGGTTAAATTTCCCCACGTGATATAAGCATCCGTATCTGCATTCCAGACATCGATATCGTTCTTGTCTCCCTTGAGGAAATCCCATTCAAAGGTAGCCTGGTTATGCGTTACCTCCACTAATCGCAGATTCTGGGGAGCGGACGTTTTTGGAGGCTTAACCTCGCCATCCAGCGTAGTAAACTCGATTACATTACTCTTATGCCGTTGGTCCGGACCTTGAGACGGTCTCTCATACCATGTAATGTATAATTTATAGGTTGTGTTGGGTTTCAAATCATCCAGGGTCCGGCTTCCGCCGTTCCCCCATGTATACCATGTATCATCCACGGCGTTCCAGACATCAATATCAAACGTATGCTGCGGATTATTTTTGTCGTAATCCCATAGTATCGTTGCTTCGGTGGCCGTGATGGAGTCTTGCACAATTCGCAGATTCTGCGGTGCTAGCGGATCCTGGGAGCCATAGGTCGAGCCTGTTACCGTCACCGGCTCGATGCCGGAGCTCGTTGCGGTAATTTCTGAAGGAGATGCGCCTTCTGCTGCAAAGGATGCAGGCGCATGAAGCAGTGGGGTAAACATGAGAATAAGGGCCAAAAAACACAGTACCCATTTCGGGCGTCTTTTCGTGATAAAGGGTATCACCGTTTTCACCTCTGTCGATTAAATTTCGATTGCAAATGATACAGCATTTCCATGAATGTCTGTTCCTCTTGGTGTCACCCGGGTGGTATCCTTGATGACTTGCCCAGCTTCGCATATCGCTCGAAATCCACTCGTTTTTGAAAGCGGTTACCAATCCAGGTAAACTTAACTATGTAAGATTCATCCCCTCCCCCTTTTCGCTCCATACCTACACCACTTGCTTGCTGTATCGCTCTACTACGGCCCCCTTTCAATGAAATCCATGTTGTTCAATCCATATTCATATAGTTGTATCATGGAACCTGCGCCATCGATTGAGAAGGGATACATTTCCATAGAGATGGGATAAATTCTTGTAATTTTATATTCTGTTAATAAATTCAATCCAAAAAAAAGAGCCCTCGAAAGGCTCTTCTTCTGTTTCCTATGTAACAGGTGACGGCCGATTCATCTAATTGAACTTAGATGCTCATGCTTTAATTTCCATACTCCGTCGGCATCTCGAACGAATACGTTCGTTGCTCTCCCGCTCCCGGTCATGTATTCCCCCTGAAAATACCCCTCGTAGTGATAAGTATAAATGCAGACAGCCGAATGTACATCAGTCGCAATCCACACCACGTCCTCCGCCCGGTAGACCTCATCCCGGATGACGTCCCAAGCGTGCTCGAAATAGGCCCTGATTTCCTCCAGGCAACAGCAGCTCCGGTCCGAGAACCAATACACCGCTCCCTCATCGAGCAGCCGGGCTACCTGATCAAAATCATGCGTATTCGTCGCCGCTATGTAGGCCTCAAAGGCTTTTTGATATGACATTGTTTCGCACCTCCCTATCTTATATCCTACGTATTCTTCAGGATCCACGCCACGATTCTAGCAATCTTTATGGTATGATATGGAGGCAATTTTATTCACAAAAAATAACAGGTGAACGCCCATGATGAGCATCGCTCAATTCGCAGAACGCACCGGCATGGTCCCCAGTGCGCTTCGTTTCTATGAATCCAAGGGGATTCTGGTTCCGGCTGAACGGCTAGAGAACGGTTACCGGTATTATGGATTTCACCAAATTCACGAAGCCAAGCTTGTAAACAGCCTCCGTCAATCAGGCATCAGCCTTGGGGATATCCGGTGTTTCCTTGAAGCCGAGGAAAGTACGCGTTCCGAGCTGCTTGCGCGCTGGCGGCGGGAAGCTGAGGCACGTCTACTCTCCGTCCAAATTGCGAGTCAATATTTAAACGGGATGGAACCGGGTCGCGGCAGTCTGCATCTCATCAATTGGGAACAACCCCTAACCGTGATATGGCAGCCGTTTTTGGTAGACAAACCAGTAAACTCTTATTCGCGGGAAATGAAACAAGCGGCAGCCAGACTCCATGACCTCAACATTCGCACGCAAGGCTCCAGCTTGATCAAGGTGATGGACTCCCTCCCGCACGCGGTGCTAATTGAAGTCGGATATCAAATTTGTACGGAATCCTCTCGGAAGCCAACGCCTCCGAAGACACCCTCCGAAGCCTATTTGGAGTCCATCCCCCCTACCTTGTTCGTATCGGTGGACAGCTCATGGGAGGACACCTTCGCATGCATGCGAACGATCCGCTTCCTTCAGAAGTTCGGTTTCGAACCTGCGGGCAAGCGGCTGGAGCGGCATTATCCCGATTCTCCTATATTCGAAATCATGATTCCTGTCATGCAAACTCGCTTCTCTTGACCTTCAAGTTACTTGAAGGTTTATACTGGGATTGTTCCATTTTCCAAAACTTTCTTATAGGAGGATCAAGCGAATGGTTGGATTACGGCTGGATGATTTCGATGGAGGTTTTATCATTGCCCCATGGGATCGGTTCAAGGAACTCATCGAATGGTATAGCACGCATTTGGATCTGAAAGTGACATACGAAGAGGATTACCCGGTCGAAAAAATGGCCACCCTTACTTTCCCGGCACTGGGATGCATACATATCAAGTCGGTGGAGCATGACCACCCGCATTTTGCAGTCGATTGGGGACAAAACGGAAATGTTCGCTTCTGCTTCACCGCAACGAATCTTGAAGCTGCACACGCCTATTTTCGCGAAC
Organism: Priestia sp. BR_2; assembly: GCF_041954005.1. Classification (NCBI taxonomy): domain Bacteria; kingdom Bacillati; phylum Bacillota; class Bacilli; order Caryophanales; family Bacillaceae; genus Priestia; species Priestia sp. BR_2. The sequence continues at coordinate 38,882 of NZ_JAVFHM010000170.1, forward strand.
AGGATATTCAAGTGACCGATGTGACCCAAGGCCCCTTTGACCGTACCTTCGATTTCTTCGATCCGGCTGGCAACCGCTTAACGGCAATCGAACCGGAGCCAGGTACGGAGGCGTTGGTTGCTAAAGCACCGGACGCACGCTTTCCGTTCCAAGCGATCCCCCGCTTTGGCGTTGACCGGCTGGATGAAGCCATTGCGTGGTACGAGGCTAATCTGGGCGGCAGAGTCGAACGGGTCAGTGAGGATGGAACCTCCGCGACCGTAATTATCACCGCCGAGGGCGCACCGCTCTATCTGGAAACCGTTCGGGCAGACCGAACGAAGGACGCACTTACTGTAGCTGCAAGGCCTTATTGGGTAATACGGAAGAAGGCGGACTTTTTTGAGACTCATAAACGTTTGCGGGAACAAGGATGGAAGGTTACCGATTTTGCCGGAAATCCGAAGTTTCTTGTCATGTTCCACACCTACGATCCATATGGCAACCAGATCAATGTATGGTGTTACGAAGATTGTTAGTTCATGATTTGGCACATCCATGAGTGATTCCGCGTGTACATGAAAGGGCTGCGAGCATCCCTAAAGATATCGCAGCCCTTATCGTATCGTTCACATACTTTTACTTTAACACTTGGTTTGAAAATTCGCCTTTCCTTCCAAGACGGCATTCAAGAATGTCTTCGACTTTTTCAATCGCTTCTGGATCTCTTCAATTTCTTTGATTTTTTCTTCTACCATTTTCGTCTTTGCCTCGTACGACAAGTTAAGTTGTTGATTGACTAACAAACTTAATTCTTCTATAGAAAAATCTACCGATAAAAGTACCTTCACATCATCTAGAAACTCCACAATCTCTTCGGAATAAATTCGATAATTATTTGCATCTCGTTTAACAAATGTGTCCGGAATCAGGTTCTTACGTTCATAGAATCTCAACGTTGATATGGGCAGACCCGTTAAATTTGAAACTTCGTTTATTTTCATCATAGGACCTCTTTTATTTCTTGCTATAAACCTAGGTTCATAGTTCATAATACGAAATATGATAACGAACGACATCCACAATGTCAAAAAAATCGATGTTATCAAAAAGGAGAGGTTCTATGTTTAACCATATTCAAAACAACGATTTCGCCAATATCGTTATGGGCCGACGTTCTGTCCGCAATTATGATGAGAACTATAAAATATCGAAAGAAGAGATGAGCGACATGATTTCGGAAGCCAGTTTGGCTCCATCCTCTGCAAATATGCAGCCTTGGCGTGTAATTGTGGTCGATACTCCGGAAGGAAAAGAAAAGCTAAGACCTCTTGTGAGGTTCAATACGTTACAGAATGATACTTCATCAGCCATGTTATTGATTTTTGGCGATACCCAAAGCTATTTATATGCTGAAGAAATTTACAATACAGCTGTGGAACAAGGAAAAATGCCGGCAGAAGTACGAGATCGTCAACTCGAAACCATTCTATCCCTGTTTCCGACTCTATCAAGAGAAATGAAAGTTGAAATTGCAAAAATCGATAGCAGCCTCTTTGCCATGCAGTTCATGTTAGTAGCTCGTGCGCATGGGTATGACACGAATCCAATGGCAGGCTTTGAAGCTGATCAGTTAGCAAAAGCATTCGATGTAGATGAAGAACGCTATGCTCCAGTCATGGTCATTTCATTAGGAAAAGCCAAAGAAGATGGGCATGAGTCCGTTCGATTAGAGCCTGACAAGATTACATTTTGGAGATAACCATGTTCCGTAGTCGTTTCACCATTCTTTCTTCAAAATAACATCAGACTCAAACGCAAGTTTATGCAAACCGAAAAACTCAATCTAAAAGAAAACGGCAGCCGGTCATTGTGATCGGCTGCTTATGATGGTTGAACTAGCAGCCGAGTGACATCGCCTGGTCCTCATTCGTAATATCCTTGCACAGCAGGCCGTCGCTTATACTCCTCCCGCTCCTCCACCATGTTGGCTGATCACATCCATAGCCTCATCTATGATCGGAACTGCCTGTACCTTCTCGAAACAACCTGACACGATCCATACCGCTAAAAGTGCTGCAGCAACCAGGCCTTTTCTCATCCTTCTATTCCCTCCTAATAGAAATGCGTCGGAGACGGCGTAACTATTAGACGGATGTTTATCCTATTTTGTTCCACCCGCTGCATGAACAAACAACAAGCGAGCCAATATTTCATGCCATGAATTATATTTTGTTTGTATACATGATTTTGCCCACATCGTGTCTAACGGTTTTATGACCTTGTTTAATTCCTTTCCCAATGGCTATAAGCATCACATCTTCATACCTGTCAGAAATCTGTAAGGCTGACTTTAATTGTTCGGAATCATACCCGGACATGGTAATCGTATGGAGACCCGCCTCGTTCGCCAGTAAGACTAACGACATAGACGCCAGGCTTGCGTCTCTTACTAATTCGAGCTTTAAATCTTCTTTGGATTTATTTAGATAATATTGAATAGCCGCGCTGGCTAAATAATCTCTTAATGATGCGTCAAAATAACCCTTTTGAAATCCTTCTTCATGGATATGTATAATATTCTCTTTTTCAAATGCTTGATAATCGCCCAGTACAACGATTAGAGCCGACGCTTCTATTACCTGTTGCTGATGAAAGGCAATGGGGAGTAACACGTTTTTTAAATTCGGTTCGTCGATAACCAGGTACCGTGTGGCTTGAATATTGTTTCCGTTGGGCGATTTACTGGCTCCTTCAATCAAAGCCGCCAACGTTTCCGATTCCATTTTATAATGGGGGTCATAATGCCTGACAGAACGTCTTTGCTCTAATATCTCTCTCACACTCATTGTGCTCACTCCAAATGTTTTATTTGCTTCACATTCCGATTATAATGGACCGTACAGTGGCAGAAAATAACGCACAATAAAGTGGGTTAGCCACCTTTATGTGCCTATTCAGGAGGATTACATAATGAACAGCCTCAATACGGGAATCAATATTTTTATGAACACGGTAGGAGGAAAGTGGAAATGCTTAATTCTCTTCTTTCTGAGTCAAAAGCCAAGGAGAACTAAGGAGTTCTACCTGCTCATGCCGACCATTACGCAGAAAGTCTTAACCGAGCAATTAAAGCAGCTGGAAAAAGATGAGCTTGTCCGAAGAGAAGTATTTAAAGAAGTACCGCCTAAGGTAGAATACAGTTTAACTGAGCTGGGCCAATCCTTCGTGCCTGTACTACATACCATGTGTGAATGGGGCAACACCTATGCAACCGTACAAAACCTCGAAAGAGAAGAACAAATCTGTCGCCAGCATGAATAAGTGGTCGTGCATACATAGTGGCGCGAAAAAAAACGAGCAGACAATCATTCGTCTGCTCGTTCTATAATTCAAACCCCTTCATCCGTCTCATTCTCGGGAGTCTGCTCTTGCTCTTCCGAAAGCGAGTTTTCGTCGGACAGCTCATACGAGACGCCATCCACAACGACCTTCCCGATCAGGGACACGTCAAGCGGTTGATCCAGCTTCACGACGACCTGACTCGTATCAGCCGGGTTTGCCGGAGTGGTACCGACGTTATCCGAGGACTCCACGTCCTCACCTTCAACAGGATCAGACGTGTTTTCCCCTTCTGTTGTCCCGCTATTCGGATCCGCTTGGTTCCCGGATGAATCCGTCTCGGATCCTGACGGATCAGCAGCATCGGCTTCCCCTGTGGTTTCATCCGCGCACACCCGCAATAATTCAGGACTGGCCGCTTCAAGCAGCGTGCTTCCATCCTTGCCTATAATCTGTAATTTGTCCACACTGAAATCCCGGCAAGCCGCCGGCTGTTTAAAATGGAAATTCAGATCGGTGCTTCCCCCCTGCTCCCCTTCCTCCACCACCGTCGCCGTTAATAAAGGCTGCTCGTCTACGGTCTCGGAAGAAGCCGGCGGTACCGTAACCGGCGGCGTAACGGCCGGATTCGGATCGGCATCGCCGTCCGCGGGACCTTTGCCGTTTTGGATCATCATGAAGGCAGCGCCAGCAACAACGATTACCACAAGCAAGGAAGAAGTGATTTTTACGAACCGCGAATGCCGGCGAAACCATCGCACCAACGGCGAAGCCAACTCGGCCTTAACCTGCGCATACACCGGTTTGAGGATGGGTGCAGGCGAACTGAAATAAGTTTTTACGTAATCCTTATTTTTAAAGGCTTCGCGGTCGTGGATTTTGAAATAATCGATGATGGCGGCGGCATAAGCGGGAACAAGTCCGCGCGGTCTAACGAATACCGGCTGCTCGGCAGACCACTGAATATATTGGTATACCACGTCCGGGCTCTTGCCGTATCTGTGCAAGTAATCCAGCAAGCTCCGATAGTCTACCGCACTGGAATTGATATCCGTGCAGAAAGCCAAGGTTATGCTCTCGAAATTGGACGGTTCCACATGATGCTGCAGCCACTTCCGCATGATATGCTGGGTGCGCTCCCGTTCCTCTGCCGAGAGTTCCGCCAGCACTTCCGCTCTAACCTCTTCATGGCCGGACCACTGGTGAAGGGCCAGCATGACCGCGGCTTTGGACCGAATCCGGGAATCGAACCGCTCTACCCAGCCTTTGAACTCCTTCGGCATTTGCAGGAACCCGATGTCCATCAACTGCTTCTGGCTTAATTGCTCAGGCTCCAGCTCACGCAAGAGAAAGAGATTGGCTGCATAGATCATCCGGTCCGCAAAGGCACGTCCGCCTTGATAACGGCCGATTCCCTTTTGCGGATCGCGTTCCAGCGCATCCAATTGATCCAGTACGGCATTGACCGTTCTCACCGGATCCGAATCCTGCTGAAGCTTATCGATAAGCTGGGCTTCCGCAAGCCGGACATAATTCTCCTGCTCCAGCAGGAGAGGGTGATTCCGAACCCACAAGCCGATCAAATCCACGAGGTCTGCAGGCGTTGCCGCTTGCTTCATGCGCGTTTTCATGTAGGGATCGAACATCAGCGCCGGCAGCCCCGGACTGGTCAGCACCCTCGCATAAAAGGCTCGGCTTAAAGACGGGCTGCTCTCCAGCAGCTCGTAAATCGCCATGGTCGTATCCTGACGCTGCTTCGATAAAGCATTATTTAAGGAGCGGATAAAATATTCCACGATCCAATCGTTATGCTGCCGGGGATTGATGCCATGATAATCCTTCAGGAATCCCGCGATCGCGGCATCCGGAACATGCCCGCCTTTGACGAGCTCGAACTCCTTGGCAAACAGGGCAAGAAACAGCTGATCCAGACGTTGCTTCGCATCCAGGGCGCCTGCCGGCTGCAGATAGAGCAGTGAAGCACGCAGCACGGCATGCTTATGCTCATGGTACAGGCCTTCATGGCCTTCTTCGATCTGGAACAGCATGCATAAATCATCATAGCTGTCCAGCGAGATCTGATGTATCGGCTCCATGTCCGCAAGCATTAGCTCGGCGAAGGCAAAAAAACGTTCGGACCGATCCGGGTCCAGCAGCGTATCCCAAGCAAAATCAAGATAAGGCTGCTCGGACCATTTCAGATCGGCATTGATGACCCGGCCTGCTGCGAGCTCAAACAAATAATCCTTCTCGATGCTCCGGTCATTCAGGCGCAGGCTGCCCTTCTCCACGAACATGAGATGAAGCCCCTTCTTGCTCTGCGGCTCCTTGGCATAAGTTACGAATCCAAGCACCCGGCGCAGCGCATAGGGCAATCGGCCAAACAGCACAAAGAGCAGCTGCTCCGCCTTCGCGGACAACTGTTCCACCGGGACATCCAGAACGATGTATACCTTTTTCTTCCCGGCAGCCGCGGATATGCAGGCATAGATCAGCTGCTTGAATACTTTCTCGTTGATCCCGAGCTCCTCCAGCAAGGCCGGCGTCCTCTCGGACGAGACAGCGGCCCGGGAATCGGCCTGTACCGGAATCGCAGGAAGCTGCGGCAGATCGACGCCCTCTTCGATATCGTAATGATCGGCAAAAGCGGCCTGAAGCCATGTCCGGTAAGCGTTATGATCATCTCGATGGAAGCCTTCCGGAACGACGTAATGATGCGTAAAAAAGGCGCTGCGCAGCCCCGTGAAATCCGCAGGCTGAAACACGCTTCGACCCAGCACCGTTTCCCCTGATTCGGTATGGAACAGATGAAGGGCAGCCGGATAAGACGCAGCGTCCCGTTCACTGCGCGCCGTCAGCTCGGCAGGTGCTTCGTATTGGCAGAAGGGATGCAGTACCTTTTTAATAAAGGAAGCCTCCAATCCGGACGAACGGGCCACCGTGTCAAAACCTTCGGCCGAGCGGAATATGCCTCGCCGCTCACGGGTGTACATCTGCTGCTGTATGTTTCGGGTTGGGAATTCCGGCACTAGTCTTCCCTCCCCTGAATGTACTTCAGCTTGTACAGAAGCCAGATGAACGGTTCATCCACCCGAATCGGGCTGACCACGCTCTGCAGCTTCTGATCGACAGGGTTGCTGCCCAGTGCCGACACGGCAAAATAGGCGGTATTCGAAAAGTACACATCCATCGTCCCTTTGAACGGACGGTCGACCTTTTCGATAAAACGGCGGATTTCGCCGTCAATATTTTCAAACTCGGTCAAATTCAAAAACTTGCGGTGCACCACATTGTTAAAAATATTGCTGTTCAGCTTCACATATTCGCCATCCTCATCCTTAAGCGCGTGAAGCATGTCGCTCTTGGTCAAGACGACGGCGGTTGGAATATCCGTCTTGCCTTTGTCCTCATACGCGATGAAATCGCCGAACATGGTCAGCACGACATCCCGCGGCTCATCATACTGGGATACCCACTCCCCGGGCTGATCGCCGAATTTCAAACGGATTTTTTCCCGAATGGAGCGGATTTGGAGCGGATCCACCATAAACAGAATGCCCGCGGAATTCTTGATATGCTGTCCGTGCAGCCCCAAATAATCCTCATCCACCATGCCCTCGCCAGCCACGTCAAAAAATACGAGCGTCAAAGGCGGCTTCGACTCATCCTTGAACACGAATTGGAAAATAAAAGGCTCCTGCATTTTCTCCTTCTGTGTAGACGCCAGCAAATCCCCGCGTTCAAACAACGGCTCCTCATAGCCGGTGCGGAACTTGCGGCTGATCTCGGCATTCAGCGGCATGCAGGCCGCATCGAAATGATCTGCCGTCGTATGCTGAAGCGTATGAATCAGCGAAGTCATATAAACCGATTTGCCCACTTGCGAAGCACCGATAATCGAGATAATGTTGCTTGGCACCTTCCCGGCGGTAACCGGCAGCTCATTGTGGCATTTCGGGCACAGCCGTCTGCGCGTGACGATGCCGTAACGGTCATTCAATCCAACCAGGACGTGCTCCGAATAAATGTGCTGCTCCTCCGGGATGTCGCTCGGACGGATGATCGCTTCGATATCATACACCGAATCCAGCCCGAAGCGTTCACGGTACCGATTCAGCTCCTCATCTTCCCCAAGCGCATAATCCTCGTCATCCTCGCGGTCGTGGGCAGCCCGGAAGACGACCTCCTTCGGAGCAAACTTACTGAAACAGTAAGGGCAGACAATATCATAGAACAGCGGCCTTGGCTCCGGCTCCGGTTTTTTCTTGAATATATCAAAAATGCCCATCTTTCGTACCTCCCTCTGAACCCTATGAAAAAATACACACGAATGCGCTCACATGGTTAACCGTGTGTTCTTTTTGTCTCTATCTATCTGTACACCAGCTCATATCGTTGTCCGTATTTCTTGCCGTCCGTAAAAAACAGGCGAACGTAATCGTTCTTGCCCACCTCGATCGCAGGCAGTTCGTTGCGTCCGGCAGCAAAATCCGTCACGAACGGGTACAAGATGCCGTCTTCCTTGTTGACCGGATAAGCGCCCTGCTTCTTCACGTAACATAAAGCTTCCTTCGGTACCGGCACCTCTGCCGTCACCTGGATTTCGATCGTCTTATAGGGCTGCAGCCAGCGGCTTTTTTCGCGAATGGAGTAGACCAGTTTCGCTTTGCCGGTACTGAACCGAATGCGGTTCGATTCATCCTCCTGCCTGATTAACGCCATCTCTCCGTCTTCGGAAGACAAGGCGTAGACCGTGTACGTGATCTGACCGATCCCCTCCAGCCGGTCGCGGTACCCGTTGTTCGCCTTATACTCGTCACGGGTGTATAGACGCATCCCGCCTGGCTGCGAATCGCCTGCAGGCTGGCCGAATCCGTCGTCCATCGCACGGTGGATGTATACCGCTTGAAGACCCGGCGGCCAGCTCCAGCGGAGCGTGCAGTAACCATCGTCTAGTTGATAGCTTAATCCCTGAATGACCCATTCTCCGGGCTCCGCATGTTTAAACCGCATCTCGAACGCCCCCTGCTTTAAAATCCTCGGCTTGTTGAATCATTCGGCCGCTGCCCTCTTCCCGTTCGGCCCGGCCGCTGCACGTTGCGGATGATCTTGCTGCTCTCCTTAACCGGAATCACCAGCGTGAACAAAGCGATGATCCCCGCGAGCAAAAGGCAGGCAATCAGACGAACGGAGGCATCCCCGATTTCCTCGCCGGAGAGGCCGTATTCCAGAACCACGCCTGCCAGTACGCCCGATACCGCGCCGCCGATGCTGAAGCTCAGCGCAAGATGGCGATTGTCAAACACCGTGCCGAGGGCCAGGCCCATGGCAGCGCCGATGAGCAGCATCGCAGCGATTCTTCCGATCTGATGATACACGCTGTCTTCCATAGCGCCCGTACGTTTCGTCAACAGCGAACGGTCTCCAACGTCGTCATAGATTTTCTGGAAAACGAAAGACAAATCCTCCGCATGCTGAACGTCGTAATATTGTCCGCCCGTTTCCGCCGCAATCGTCTGAAGCAGCTGTGCACCGTCCGGGTTGACAAGGCTGAGGCCAATCGTATTTACCGCGATTTGCTGCTGTTTGTACTCCGCAAGCACACGATCATGGTCGGTTTCGCTAAATCCGTCCGACAGCATGATGACCATGGCGCTTCTGCCGGCATCCCGGCTTTCCTGAATATGCGACATGGTATCCTCCAGCGCAAGACTGATGTCCGTACCGCCATCGTTCGTTGCCAAACCGTCGATTTCCGCAATGATCTCATCCTTGGTTTCTTGGTTCTTCACGCGCGTGAACGGCTGCAGTAACGTTGTTGCATGATCAAACACCATCACGGATACGCGGTTATCCCGATCCATGCGGTTGATCAGATTTTTGGCTGCCGTGTACCGGTCCTGATTCGGGTCCGTCTCGTTCATGCTGCCCGAATTGTCAATGACCAGCACGATATCCTTCACGGGCTTGGCGCTGCCCGGGTTCAACTGGTACGCCCATTCAAACAGCATGCCAAGGAGGAACAGGGCCACCAACGTGGATGGAATCAGCAGCTTCCATGATGTGCCCGTGTACCGCTGTCTCCATGAGCTTCCGCTCAAACGGGGGGAGATCAGTTCTGCGATTAAACAGGCCAAGCCGATGCATAAGGCCAGAATCCCGAAATAAATCCCCGTAACCACGATGACAGGAAGCCCTGTCCCCCACTGGCGAAGCAAAAACTCCCCAATGGCAAATCCGAGTCCCCCACCGACCAGGCTAAGCAGCAGCAGGAGAGGGTTTAATTTTCGTTGCACAATACACGCCTACTCTCTGTATCAGAATCGAAGAACGCTAACGCAGCTCGGGAAGCTGCGCCGGTTCCATGCCATGAAATTCATAACCATTTGCCGTGTAGGTCTCGTAGTAGGTTCTGCCATTCCGGTAATACATCAGATCCTCCAGATGGAAACCTCCCATCAGGTTCAGCTTCTCGACCCCGCTGGAGCGCTTCTCGTGCACGATGCCCAGCTTGTACACCCGTAAAGCTTCATCGGCATGGATCGCATAGCGGACGAATTCGCTGTCGGCATCGCCGAAGAAATATTTTTCCTCATACCGATGCTCCTGCGTATAATCAAGCAGCCTGACCAGCGTAACGGAGTTCTCCTCCAGCATCCGGTATAACACCTTAAACAGGTCTTCCTTGGCCAGCACCTGCTTGTTATGGTAGTCGATGGTGACGTTCGCCCTCCGCAGCAGTTCTTCCTCGAAGGTCTGCACGAACGGCTCTGCCGTCAATAGATCCCTCAGACAGACCCGGATCATGTTCGACATGATCGGTTCGATCCCTTCATGCGTAACGATGGAGAGATTGCCGACATACCGTTCCTCGAAGAATACGCCTTCGCCGCGCTTGCTCTCCAGCTCCAGCATCAGCTCCTCCGTCACGAGGCCGTAATACTCCATCAGGTTCTGGCCGATATAATCGTCTGCGGCACGGATGCTGGAACGGGCCGCCTCCAGCAGCTCCGCCTCCAGCTGATCCAGCATGCCTGCCTGCTGTTTGTACTGACGGTGAATACGTTCAAGCTCCGTCTCATACAGCCTGTAGAGCTCAAGCTCCGTTTCCAGCTGCAGCAGCTCATATTTGCGCCGATAGACCTCGCCCACGAAATATCGAATGAAATGGCGCACATTCTGTTTATCCCGAAAAGGAAGCTTCTTAAACGGCTGGCTTTCGACGCTTTCCTCATAATAGCGGTTTAGTCCGTCCTGCTCGGTCTTAAGCAAGCTGCCGAGATCCCGGATCCGGGATCGAACCGCTTCAAGCACAATGCCCGCTCCGGCCTTATCGCTCGTCCACGCTGCAATTTGATAACAACCGATTTGCGGGTGAGTCGCCAAAGAGCGGCGCAGCGCATCATGCAGTTCTTCTGCGGTGCTCATATCGCTCAGTCTCTTTCGGGCCGCCAGCTCGTAATTGTCGCGAAAAAACTGCCGGCAGCCATCTCCGAAGAGCGCCTCTTCCGCCTCGCGAATATTCATTCGCTTCAGCCCGGCATAACTGACGGGATGCGACATCATGCCTTTCAGTCCGTCCAGATGCTCGGGGGCCGGCAGCATCCGGTCCGCTCTTGCCGTTACGGCCTCCGAGTCGAGACCGAAATAGGCCAGGCATTCATGAACCTCCGGCTCCGGCCTGTTCTTCATGCGAAGCAGCAGTCCGCGGCACAGATGGTAAAGGACCGTTAGCGCAATCGGCTCATTGGGCCTCTTCACCCGGGCAAAGCCGGCGGAGACACAGCCTTGGCGGCCGGATTCGGTCATGATATTGCTTTTGAATGACGTATTGTTGTAAATGCCTCGGATCCCGTCATAGGTCTCGTCCTTCTGCTTCCGGTTCTTGAGCAGGCCCAGGTGGCAGATGATATCGTAGATATCCTGCATGCCGGCGTAACCCGAGATGCCGCGTTCATTCTTGTCGGACAGCACATAGACGAGATCAAACAATGGGGATGCCGGGTGGACGACCGGAATCGTCAGCCCGTCCTCCGTTACCTGCAGCGGCGCGGAGAAGCTGTATTCCCTGCTCTGCATCAGCTCCAGTTCCCGCAGAAACGCAACGCCTACAGAGCTTGCATAACCGTAGGATTCAATCTGCTCCCTTTCATTAATGAGCGCATACAAATCCATCTGCACCGACTTGAACGACTGCTGGAATATGGATTCGGCCAGCAATGAAATTTCCGGGATAAATACATTAAACGGGTCATCGACCCGTGTAATGACAGACAGATGAACCCGGTCAAACGAAGCATAGCTGCGTCCAAAGTCTGAAATATGGTGGCTTAACTTCCGAATCGCTTGATTCAACCCGGACAGATAATGCTGGTTCTGATAGAAGCTCTGGTACAGCTCCTTCCGCATCGATTTGGATGCGGCGTCTGACACCGGCAGCTGCAGGTGGTACCTGTGAAGCCGACCGGAGAGTCCGGGGCCTTGGGGCCCTCGTCCTTCGCTCCGGTCCGTGCCTACATGAAAATAAACGACGCTGGCGCTGTTATCCCATTTGCGGTCCTGTATTTCCATGATCGGTTCGATGGCGGACGATGTCTTGTCGCCTATGAACAAGTATACCTCCGGGTAGTGGATGCTGCTCTGATCATCCTCCATCAAGGTAAGCTGCTCTTCCGACTTGGCATAGCCGGCAGCATACTGGCGAAGAATCTCCCTCATCGTCTATTTCAACCTTCTTCGGATGTCATTTAATTTCGAAGATACCTGTCTGTAGAACTGGTATCGCTCTTCGCCGTCCGCAAGCTCCACCTTCTCGTATTCCAGCCGGTCGCGCGTTTCCAGGAACCGTTCGGCCAATTCTTCCAGCTTCGTGAGCAGCGGCGTAATATCCTCGGAAGCGGTCAGCTCCTGATCGCGGCGGGAGGATTTGCGAAGCAGCGTGCTGCGGCTTTTCTCGTCCAGCTGACGGAAGTGCTTGTAGACTTCATACTCCACGTCGTTCACGCTTTTCAGCAGGTTGGCAAACGGCTCCCAGGAATCTTCCTCCGGATCGCGATCATAAACGAAGAGCGCACCCTTCTTGGTGATCGTCCCGGTGTACAACGCCTCGATGAATTGATCAAGCCACTTCTCTTCATTCTGATTGTCGCTGATCAAGAGCTCGAATTCCGTGATTTTGGCCGCGATGGCAGCATATTTCTTCAGCTCTTCCCGGACGATGCGGATCATTTCCGGAGAACGGATCAAATTCTCCTTGGCCATTTCCTCGTTGATGCTGTTGAAAATATCCTTGGAGCCTACCCGCTCCAGCCCCTCGTTCATCAATCGCTTCAGCTCGGTCCATGCCCGCTTGACCTCGCCAAGGTTAGGCTTGGGACTATCGAGCTGCAGATCATAAGCGCGAAGCAGCTCATTCAGGTCAAACGGCTTCGTAAACACGACCGCATAACGGCTGCTCGTATTCTGGTCAACGTCCTTCTGGATGACGACCTTATACTCAAGCGCTTGGCTGAATTCGGACCGAACCCGGGCATTGTACTCCTGAACCCGCGGGTTGACGTAGGTATCCCCCCAGGATTTTTCGGGAATCGGCGACGGCAGGTACGTCCAATTGTTGCGGTCCGTCTGCACCAAGTGGCGTCCAACGCCTTCCTTGTCCATGATCGTGCGTTCGTAACTTTCCTCATAAACCTTCAGCGGCGTGTAGACGAACAGCGGCACGCCGTTCTTCGTATTCAGCCAGAAGATCCGGTTCTTCACTTCGCTTTCCTTCACGGTGAAATGGGATTTCCCGACCGAATTGTTCTGATAATTGCGAATCCCCTTTAGAATGCTCGGTGCCTGTACCGGCACGGACACGAAGCCCCAGGAAGGGAAGTACAGATTGCCTGCGCTGTTGCTCAGATGGAAGACCGGCACGGCTTCGTCATCCAGCTTGCTGGCGATACTGCGCTCGACGAATTTTTCGATGGAATCCTCCTGACCGAATTTCATGACCAGGAAATCCTCCATCGAACGGGTGATCAGATCGCCAAATTTATCGGTAAGAAACTCCGAAATGGAACGGACGACATCGATCTCCTGCTCCCGGGTCCAACGATTGGCATGACTCAGCAGCTCCTGGGCGAAATCGCGGATGAGATCATCCACATCCTTCTGATCCATGATTTTGTTGATGACGTCGGAAATGTCGGGCACGCTGACCAGGTTCCAGTAATACGTCTTGTTCCCTTTATGATCCTGCTGTTCTTCCCCGTTCACGAGAATGTCGCCGTTCTTGGCGAAAATCGAATTCAGCGCATTCAGAATCTCCGTGTATACGCTATAAATCCGGTTATTCTCCTGGTTCAGCAGATCGTATAAATCCTCGTAAAATTCAATCATCTGCTCGGTGCGTTCCACATCGGCTTCCAGCCAATATTCGTTGATTTTGGCTTCGATATAAATGTTTTTCTTCTTGTCCTTCGAGACAAAAGCGCTCTTTGCATCGCCCAGACGATCGATCGCCTGTTCTCTGGCCGACTCGATGTCCCGCGGTATGCGGGTCAGATTCTCCCGCAGCGCTTCGATGTAGGACAGCAGCATCTTCAGCAGGCTAAAGCCCTTCTCCGTATAGATCAACCGCGATACGTAAAACGGTCCTTGCTGCGGATGCAGGAACATCCGGCGGATTTGATCGCTGAACTGAGCCACGATCTCGCCCGGCAGCTGCTTCTTCGCTTTGATGTATTCCTCGCGGGCTCTAGCCAGAAAATTCTGTTCCAGCTCCGTGTCCATATTAATGACCTGGTTCTTCACCACGTTCGCGTAGCTGAGCCGCTCGCTGTTCTGGTATCCGGGCAGCGGCTCCGGTACGCGGGATTCGAAGTTCTTGGTCATCGAGTCCAGGTCGATGCCCAGCTTGCTCGCAAATTTCTCGACGTCCTCCTGGCTCGGCGCTTTCTCGAACATGGTTTGCATTTTGCCGAAGACGCGGTATGCCAGATACGTCGTCATCTCTTCGATCGGCAGTACGGCCGAAGATGCGCCGATGATGTTGTAGTCGTAATTGGCAGGATACGCCTTGTTCATCTGCGCAATATTGGTGCGGATGTTGCTGATATAGTCATGGATCGCAAATTCTTCGCCGGACTGTTTTTCCTCGCTGGCCATGAAGTTCGTGATGTTCTCCGCGGTAACGTTCATGCAGTAATCGTAGGCATTCTCCAGCAGCTTGCCTTCCGTATTCGTAGCGGATATCAGATGACATAGATTAAATGGAGGCAGCGGAGAGTTCACGTTCAGAATGTTGCCGTACTGCTGCTTGAACCGTTCGCCTCTGGCATCCACGTTCATCCAGTAGTCCAGCTCTTTGAGCGCGGCATAACCGTTCTTCTTGATGTACTCGCGCGTGTGCTCGCTCAAGCTTTTGTTCGCCAGATTGATATCCGGCGTAAACAGATAGCCGAGCGTGTTCACGCGGTCGATGCCGGCAGAGCCGTGATCGCGTTCGATAATGCCGCGGACGATATAGGCGATGTCCAAGAAGCAGCCGCTGCCCGTACCGCCGGAGAGCCCCGTCAGCAGGAAGACCATCAGCTTTTTGTTCGTGCCGACCGACAGCGTTTTGATCTTCTTGTCGATCGCCTGCACCACTTGGGTAATCTTCGTGAACAGGAGCAAGCGGCCCGCCTGGCGTACGCCTGCGGCCCCGTTCATGCCGTCGGTAATGCTCAGCTCGGGTGACAGCCAATCCGTAATGTAAGGCTCCAGGATGCTGCGGTTCTGGAGAAGGCCTCCGATCTCGGCATTGGAGAGAAGCACGAATTCATTGATCGGATCCAGTCCGATCCCCTTGTAGCGCTTATTCTTATCCTGTTCGTTGGTCTCAAAAGCCAGAAACTCCACGTTATCCGGCTTGTCCATTCTTTTCTTGGACAACGGATCCTCCGGCAGCTTGAAACGGCGGTTAATCTGATATTTCAAGCGCAGCAGCGCATCGATCCCCGTCCCTCCAAGTCCAATGATGAGGATCGGATTGTCGATGGTATCCACCCGTATTTTCTCGCTGACAATGCCGCCTCCGAGTGAAACGTCAAGCTGTTGTATATGTTCTCTAACTACCGGTTTCATAACTTCCCCTCCTGATAGGTCATGGCATTAAAAGGTTTGTTCAAAAAGTCCGCTTTCGATAAATTGACCTTTTTGAACTCGCACTTTAAGCCAAATATTCGAATAATATCGTTTTGTCCGCCTGCTGAAGGGAAACTCTCAGCCGGTCTCCGTTCTTCAGCTCCGTCCCGTTCGTTGCATCCAGAGCCCGTCCGGACTTCTCGATGACGGCTGAAGAAAGGTTCTTAAGTATGAGGCGGTCGTTCTTGCCCGGCATGAACAGGATTTTCTCCGTTTCCTTGAGCTCCGGAGCAAGCTGCAGAAGCTGATGCAGATTGAACTTCCCTTTGAAGGAAGTCAGCTTCTTGTATTGCGGGGACGTCTTCTCCCCGGTATTCTCATCCCTGATCTCAATCACGATTTGGCCGACAAAGCCCCTGTTCGCTTTCTTTATCGCGCCGAGAATGAAATAAGCTGCCGCTCCAACAATGAGCAGCGCCGCGATGCCAATGATTACGGGCCATAATGGAAAAGGTTTCGCATCCTCGCCCCCGGTCATCTCCTTCCCGCCATTGCCGGAGCCGGAGGCTGCCGCTTTCGCGCTAATCTTCACAGGCGGGCTTTCACGGTAGAAGCTCTGCTCCTCCGCACGCACCCTCAGCTCGTAGTCATGCTTCTGCGGAATCTTGTAATCCCCTACAAAGCTGCCTTCTTTGTTCTCTAGTTCGACTTCCGACTCGTCCCCGGTGTTCAGGTCCTTGATCAACAGCTTGGCCGTCATATTGCCGTACTGTTCTTGGTCCTGCAGCTTCTGTCCATTGCTGACGAGGTACGCGTTAATGTCAATCGTATCCCCTTCCTTTACCTTGGAAGACGGCGGAGGATCCATAGCCAGCTCCAGATCGTAGTTGAACACGAGGTTGATGTCGATTTTGTCCTTCGATACGCCCTTCACCTGCAGCTTCCAGTCGCCTTGCTGCGGCTTCAGCAGCTTGAGCAGCGAATAGGAATTGGACGTGGAGCGCAGCACACTAGCCGATGGAATGCTCTGCTCGGCACCGGCGGGATCTACCAGCTTCACGTCCACCGGGCTAGAGGACATAATGGAAATATTCGCCTCCAACACGTTGGCATTCGGCACGCGGACCGTAACCTCCTGATAGCTTCCGTTGCCGGTAATCGACTGTACCGGAACGATCTTGAGCTGCTGGTGGCTGGCAAAAATCTCGCTTAATATTTGCGGAAGGTCATCCGCCGAACTGGTCGTAAAGGATTTGCCCCCCGTTTGGTTGGCCAGTTCAGCCAGCGTTTCTTTGTTCAGCTTCCCGTCGGCATTGAGTCCGATCGTATAAATCGGAATACTGCTTCCTTTGGCCTCCTTGACGGCTTGGTTCAACTGCTCTGACGCTTCCTTGCTCGTCCTGCCCGTATTCGGATCCAAATCATTGTTACCGTCGGCCAAAACAACGATCATCGGCGCATGTGCCGGGTCCATCCCCTGCTTCAGCACCTTCACGGCTTCATCGAGACCGACGGACATATCGGTGTACGGTCCGCGATCCAGCTGATCGATAAATTCCTTCAGCGCGGTTTTGTCCGCCTCCGACTGAATATCAAGCAAGGCTTTCTCCCGCTGAATCCGGTCGGTATAGGAAACGATGCCGACCTTGTCGCCGGTTGTCGCCAGCATGTCGATGAACATCTTCATCGCTTCGCCGCTAATCCGCTCCGGATCGCTATTTTTCATCGAATTGCTGGCGTCCATCACCAGTACGGCATCGATGTTGGAGCCTTGGGAGGCAGCCGCTGCCTTAGGCAAGGCTCCTCCGCTCCAGGTCATGATCAGCAGCACCGCTGCCATCAGAGAGAGCAGCCATTTATTTTTACGTTGCATAGATTTACTCCTTCATCCATTTAGTCGAGCATCGGCGGATGTCTCGGTTCGTTCGTCAGAGACTAGTCTAACTGTAGGCAAAAAGTCTTAAAATCACATGAAAGGAAGCTTAAAATAATAATCGCAAATATCCATATTCCTACTGTGTTTATATAGAAAATACCACGCCAGTCACTAAAATATCCCAGCACTATGTCCATATGATATAATTATACCTGCCAAAGTTCAACATCATCAGTCGCGCCACCCGGACTTAGGACACAAGGCTCACCCTCTATTTTTGAACCAATTTCGATACCGAAAGGAACCGACATATGATTACATACGGATGTCTCGGGATTTTGTTTCTTTTTGTCATCATCAAGATCACGGCCTATTCCAAGCGTAAGAAGAACGCCCCGACGCCGGAGCAGCTGCAACAGACTCTGCTTGAAGCGGCCAACTCCAAGAGGGAACAGCATGGATAAGAAAAAGCCGGTGCAACTTCGCCCCTATGCTAAAACGAGATATGTCTACCAAAAGTTAAGGATTTGCAAACATTGCCACAATTTCACGATTCTTTGGGAGGATAGCTGCGCTTACTGCAAACGCCAGTCCCTGGTCCCCGTTATGGAATTTGCAGGGAGCATGGCCAAACGTTCCATGCAGAGCGACCGTCTTCTTTTCTACATTATAGGACTCTCTGCCGTGCTTCTCGGTCAGACCTTCTTGCAGATCGCGATCGCCTTTGCCTGCATGCTGATCCTGCTTGTATGGTTATGGCTGATCCAGCGGCGAATGCTGCATTCCGAGACCCTGCACGCTCTGGACAAGCTTATAAGAAGTCATCGAGAACAGATTCTGGATGGCCTCGATCTGAACAAAGCGACGGCCTCCGCCGCCATCAAGGAAGATGCTCAGCTGGGCTTTGAGATCGTCAGGGAAATTGCTTCCTTGGTTCGGAGTGACCGGATCCGCCTGCAGCAGATCGTCCTTCTGCAAAGCTTCAGCCTCCGGAAGGATATGGATCTTGAACTCGAGCCCCTGCTTCTGGACGAGTTTGATCCGGACCTGGCCGCCTATATCGGGGAAATCGCCAAAATTAAACGCGAGCTGATCAACAGCAAAGCCATTCGGTACCTGCTCAATCATGAAGCTGACATTTTACGGATGGAGCATGGCAGGCAGATTATGATCGACGCTGCCGGAGCAGCGGTACGGAAGAAAAAATATATCGATACGTTTCCTGATTTCATTAGCCGCTATGCGGATGGATTGCCAAGGTACCGCTTCCTCCGCTTGTATCAGATCGTGCGCCGCAATCCCGGCTTGTCGTGGAACGGCCTTCGGGATCGGGTATCGGCTATTTATAATGAACATTACCGCTCGGACCCTGATTTTCAAAAATGGGATTAGAGGGGCTATACCGTTATGACGATGAAAAACACGCTAACCCTGCGAAATTTGTATCTTTTATTATGTATCGTCCTTCTGCTGCTGATCGGGTATAAGGGAATTCACATCTATCAAAAAATCGAGGCGATGGCGCAAGCCGAGTCGTTGTATGCCCAGAAAAAGCTCGTTCAGGCAGAAGAGTGGTATCAGAAGGCCCGGAATAACCGTTCCCTTCTATATAAAGAAGATCTGCTTGCTTCAAGGCTGCAAGAGCTTGGGCCCATTACGTCCATGAAGGAAAGTCTTTCCTCACTTGATCACCGATTGAGCCAGGTCGGGGAAGCCGGAGATTTCTCCGGCTTCATGAACGTATATGCCGAATTGCTTGAGGCGGAGAAGAAGTTCTCGGAACAACAGGGATCCCACGCCTCGTATTACGACGAAATTGCGTCGTTCTATGGCATACCCGATGATGTGAAACGGACATTCCTGCAATTCATCGATTTGTTTACGCGCAGGGCCGACGAGCTGCTTGAAGAGCAGCAGTACGAGGATAACAGCTTTAAATGGAATCTGCTTCGCATTCCGGATTCCTTCTACGGCAGCGAGAAACAGAAGGATGAGAAGCTGCTCCGCCTGTTCCAGCGGTACGACGAGATGGTTTTGACCCGCCTGGCAGGGGCCGGGCAGTATGCCGACCTGTTGAATTGGTCGCAATCCATGGGTTCCGAGTATGCCAGCCGGTCGATATCGGCTGCATGGTTGAATCGAAAGGCCGATGAACTTGTGTATGCCATGCTGCAAAGGGATGTGCAGCGGGAACAACCGGCCGTTTTTGCAGCTCACGCCTCAGGCTACAGAAAGTACCTGGAACGGAACGAGCGGAAGAACGCGGAGATCATGGCGTATATTCAGAATGAGATCAACCGCTGGGTCGCAGCGGCCGATAGGATGGTACAAAGCCAGAACTACGAGGAAGCAATCGCACTCTATGCGGCCTTGTCGGGGTACCAGGATATGAGCGGTAAACGGCAAGCTGCCGAATTGGCCTGGACGATCCACGATCCGATTCGTTTGTTCCACATGGCCGGTCTGAAAGGCAGCTTCAGCTACGTCAGCGGAGGCGGCAATCGTTTCGGAGGATTGGCCTATGCCATAGGGGTCGACGAGGGGAACATCATCTACTTAGCGGTCTTGAATGCCGATGAATCGGTGCAATTATTCCAAAACCACGATTACCCGTCCGATGTCGCGATCCATGAGGTTTCAGTCGAGGAATCGCTTAGCGCCGAGAAGAAGCCTGTCATCCTTGTGGAGGGCTCTGCGGGGACTGACTTGGTATTCTATTCAGCCTACGAAACCAGAGATTCTAATCTGACGCCGCTGTTCCAATTTACGGCCGAAGGCTACCAGGTGCTGCCGGACAAATCTTTGCTGGTCACGAATCTGGAAGGAGTCAGTCCGGACGAGATCGCCATTTTTGAGCGTCAAGGAGACCAATACGGATTCACTGGGTATCAGGTTCAATATACCGACATCGATATCGCTAATATCGAGGGTTATCCGAATGAGAAAGTACGCTTCTCTGTCCATATCCCGCAAGGCGGCTATGGCGAAGTCATTGCCGAACGTAATGGATACTATATCGTCTTAAGGGGAGACTTGGATTTCCCTGCGGGGAGCCCGACGCTAATCGGAACGTTCAATGGCGAGTATCAGCAGCTGGAGATCCCGGTAAGCAGTCAACCACCTGCGTCTCCGGACCCTGCCGAGCCGGAGACCGGACAAGTTGACGGAGATCGTCTGGATGAAACTGAGAATCCAAGCAATCCCGTCACTTCCGAGGAGATCAATCCGGATGATGTTCAACAAGACCATAGCGAAAGCAGTGAAAGCGCCGCATCCGGTCAGATCACGAAGGTGCCTGTCATTCATGTGGAATCGATCGAGTAAGTTATTGAATCTTTAATCACTTTAATATCTTGAATCCTTCTGAACATGACAAAAGGCTTCGCCCCTAATCACCAGGGGCGAAGCCTTTTCATTAATAAATTCAAGCGATATGAATCCTAAATTTCATTAACAGAACAACTAGAGCAGATCGATCTTAATTGCCCGCTCCTGCCTTACTCCACCGTCACGCTCTTCGCCAGGTTGCGCGGCTTATCCACGTCGTTGCCACGGGCAAGCGATGCGTAGTAGGCAAGCAGCTGCAGCGGTACGACAGACAAGGCTGCCGTCAAGATCGGCAAGGTCTTCGGAATGGCGAAGGCTTGATCCACGGATTTCAGCAGGCCGGCCACATGCTCTTCATGCGTAATGGCCATCACTTCCGCGCCGCGGGCCTTCACTTCCTTGATATTGCTCACCGTTTTTTCAAGTACGTTTTCTTGGGTTGCCAAGGCAATGACCGGAATTCCCTCTTCAATCAGGGCAAGCGTACCGTGCTTCAGTTCGCCGGCAGCATAAGCCTCGGAGTGAATGTAAGAGATCTCCTTCAGCTTGAGGGAGCCTTCCTGAGCTACGGCGTAGTCTTGGCCGCGGCCGATGAAGAACAGGTTCTCATGCTCAGCAATCTGCTCGGCATATCCCTTGATCGATTCCGCGTTGGTCAGCATGGACTCTACCTGTTCAGGCAGTGCTTCCATTGCTGCAATCACTTCAGCAACGGCGTCTTCTGTCATCGTACCGCGCACTTGAGCCAGGTACAGACCAAACAGATAGAACGCAATCAACTGCGAGGTGTAAGCCTTCGTGGAGGCTACGGCAATCTCCGGACCAGCCAGGGTGCCAAGCACATCGTTGGCTTCTCGGGCAATCGAGCTGCCCACAACGTTCGTGATGGCCAGAACATGAGCGCCATGGCTTTGCGCTTCACGAAGCGCAGCCAAGGTATCTGCCGTCTCGCCGGATTGGCTCACTACGATGACAAGGGTCTCCGGCGTGACGATCGGCGAGCGGTAACGGTACTCGGACGCCACGTCATTTTCGACCGGAATGCGCACCATCTCTTCGATCACGCTGCGTCCCACCAGCCCGGCATGGTAAGCCGTACCGCAGGCGACGATCTGAACATTGCGAATGTTCTTGATCTGTTCCTGTGTCAGCTTCAGCTCAGGCAGAACGACTTTACGTCCGCTCTCATCCACACGGCCCAGCATCGTATCCCGGTATGCTTTTGGCTGTTCGTGGATCTCCTTCAGCATGAAGTGATCGAATCCGCCTTTTTCTGCTGTAACGGCATCCCAGTCGACACGAATCATTTCCCGAGAAATAAAGTTCCCCTCAATGGTCATTAATTCGACAGCATCTGCCGTCAGCAGGGCCATCTCTCCATCGTTGAGAATATAAACGTTACGCGTATATTTCAAAATAGCCGGAATATCAGAACCGATGAAGTTCTCACCTTCGCCAAGACCGATAATAAGCGGGCTTGCTTGACGCACAGCCACCAATCGATCCGGCTCATACTCGGTCAATACGCCAAGGGCAAATGCGCCTCTCATGTAAGAGATCGCCTTCT
This sequence comes from Priestia sp. BR_2, assembly GCF_041954005.1. Classification (NCBI taxonomy): domain Bacteria; kingdom Bacillati; phylum Bacillota; class Bacilli; order Caryophanales; family Bacillaceae; genus Priestia; species Priestia sp. BR_2. Next base: position 61,084 of record NZ_JAVFHM010000170.1, read on the forward strand.
GCACAGCCTTAACGATATCTCCGTCATATTCTCGCGCAATGAGATGGGAAATAACTTCCGTATCGGTCTCCGAAGCAAACTGGTGTCCTTGGCTGATCAGCTCTTCCTTCAGCTCCAGATAGTTCTCAACGATTCCGTTATGAACAACGGAAAACTTCTGGCTTTCGTCCGTATGCGGATGCGAATTCACGTCCGATGGACGGCCATGGGTTGCCCAACGGGTATGACCGATACCTGCGGTCCCTACCAGTGGTGCAGACTCCAGTCGCTCCTCCAGATTGGCAAGACGTCCTTGTGCCTTCGCAACGCGCAGGCCTTCATTCGTAAAGACGGCAATCCCTGCTGAATCGTATCCACGATACTCAAGCTTTCTCAATCCCTCGATCAACACCGCTTGCGTTTTCTGATTTCCAATATATCCGACAATACCACACATATTATGATTCCTCCGTTCGATTTCCCAATAATAGTTAGGCGGAAAATAGAACACGGCAGCATCTGTGCGGCATCAGGAAAGAAGAATGATCTATTCAATTATCAACGTTCAAGAAACTCAGCAATTCGTTAGGCTGTTTAGTTGAACAGACATGAATGCACTCTTCTTCCACCGCGCTGCCCTGTTCTAGATCGCACATTCATGTTTTGTATATAAGTGATGAATAAGCATCTGCGAATACGTTGTAAGAACGGTCGCCCATCCCTTTTCCGTTATCCGCTTACGGTTGATGCATAACCGAGAGGTCCCCGCCGAATAATCCGAACACCTCTACCTCGTCAACTTGCGTTCTGCCGTTTGGTTATCCTTAGCATGGCTATAACCAATCCCCGCGCAGGTACAAGCTCTGGCGCTTATGAAGCTTGAAGTAACCTCACGATCCTCGCTTTCTATTCTTGAATGACATCCTTTATTATATTCATGCCCTATCGCTTTGGCAACTCGGCTGGTTCCTGACAATGCCAAGCCCTACCTTGGATTAACCCCATGAATGACACCGAATGACCTATTTTCGCAAGCGATGCCGAACAAGCTCATCTTTGCAGGCAGGACAGGGGGTGTTGCGCTTTCATTAGACCGGCATTCTGGAAAACAGCGGGCCAGTGAACCGAAACTTCATAGTTCACTGGCCCTGACAGAAATTAGTCTGCTTTCCTTAAAAAATACACCCTTAGTCTTACGCCAATTCCCGCTTCACCACGTCTGCAATCTGTGTTACATAACGGTCAAGCTCATCTTTGTCCGGGCCTTCCGCCATGACGCGAATGAGGGATTCCGTTCCCGATGGGCGCACCAGGACACGACCGTTATCCCCCAGAATGCCTTCAACTTCCGCAATCGCAGACTCGATAATGGTATTGCCTTGGTACTTGCTCTTATCGCCAACGCGGACATTAACGAGTACTTGCGGATACTTGCGCATGCTGCTCTTCAGCTCATGCAGCGGCTTGCCGGAGGCTACCAGCGTATCCACCAATTGAATCCCGGTCAGAATGCCGTCTCCTGTGGTGTTGTGGTCCAGGAAAATGACATGTCCCGACTGCTCGCCACCCAGGTTGTATCCGCCGCGGCGCATTTCTTCCATGACGTAGCGGTCGCCGACTGCCGTTTTTGCCGTCTTCAGCTTCAGGCTGTCGCATGCTTTATAGAAACCGATGTTGCTCATCACGGTCGAAACGATCGTACCTTCCTTCAGCTTGCCGGCACGGTTCATGGCATCCCCGCAAATGCACAGGATGAAATCGCCGTCTACTTCCTCGCCTTTAGCATCGATGGCAATCAGGCGATCCGCATCTCCGTCAAAAGCCAGTCCGAGGTCAGCGCCATGCTGGAGTACGGCCTCGACGAGTTTCTCCGGGTGAGTCGATCCGCAGTGATCATTGATATTCAGGCCATTCGGCTCAGCGCCGATGGTGATCACATCCGCACCCAATTCACGGAACAGCTTCGGAGCGAGCTCATACGCAGCCCCGTTTGCACAGTCCAGCACGATTTTCAGGCCGTCGAACCGGTTGCTGATCGTCGTTTTCAAATATTCCAGGTATTTATACTTAGATTCGTTATCTACCAGCAATTCACCTAAATCAGCCCCGATCGGTCGCGGCAGATTGTCGGTTTCCGCATCCATCAGCTCTTCAATCTTGAGCTCGGTTTCATCGGACAGCTTGAAACCGTCGCCACCGAAGAACTTGATGCCGTTATCCTGCACCGGGTTATGCGAAGCCGAGATCATAACGCCCGCATCAGCCTTCAAAAGTCTTGTAATATAAGCCACCGCCGGCGTACTTACGACGCCAAGGCGAATGACGTGTGCGCCAATGGACAGCAGGCCTGCAACCAGAGCCGACTCCAGCATTGCGCCGGATACCCGGGTATCCATCCCGATGATAACGGTTGGCTTCTCTTTATCGCCCGTAAGCACATAGCCGCCGCAGCGGCCGATGCTGTAAGCCATTTCCGCCGTCAATTCTTGATTCGCAACCCCTCTTACTCCATCTGTACCAAAATATTTCCCCATGTTTTATATACTCCTTTATCTACTCTTCGATATTATCCATCATTGGATGTTTCTGTACCCGTTGTTCCATCGCTTGATCCGTCTCCCGGCGGATGTGATGGGTTTTCTCCTGACCCGGAGTTATCCGTGCCCTCATTCGCGGGAGGCGTCTCCGGATCCTCCCCTTGATCATTGCCCGTCCCTGTTCCAGTTCCAGTGCCCGTTCCCGTCCCCGGTACATCAGGCTTGTCTTTGTCGGTCCCCTCGTTGTTCGAAGTACCCGGGTTCGTTGTCACGGGTTTCGAATTATCCTTGAGCTCTATCTTTATCACAGGGCGATCCTGATCCGTGCGGTTGATGAAATTAGGCAGCGTAATCTGCAGCGGAATTTCATGGACGCCGGCTTTCAAGCCGGTCGCGTTCGCTTCAGCTCCAATATCCGTTGGCTCCAGACTATTAAGCAAGTCAGGCGCACCGGTGAGCGTCAACGAGATCGTCTTCGTCTTTGGATCCGTAATGACGGCATCCAGGCCGGAGGCGACACCTTTTAACGTGATCGGAATGCCGGTAATCTCCCGTTCTCCATGCGATACAGCCGTAACTTCAACCGTTACAGAGCTCGGCTCGATTTTCTCAAAACCTTCAGGCGGCGTCAAGTCGGCCGTAAGCACTGTTGTTCCCGAATTTCTAACTTCTCCCAGATTGATGGCGGCTTCGATATAGGTCTCAGCTCCTGCCAGTACCTCTTTGCTGCCGAACAGCTTCACTTCTTTGACCTTCTGTTCTACCTTGGATAAGACAAACCCTTCCGGCAGCCTTCCGGTATATTGAAGCTCCAGCGGCAGGGTGACAAATGCAGGCTCAATCGGTACTTCAGCCGCTACCGTAGCAGGCTCAATGACCGCATCCTCCATTTCGGCGCCTTCTTTATCATATGCTGTTAGCTTGACTCGTTTCTCCGTAATCTTCTCTTTGGCTCCATCAAGCTCCACGTTACCTTTGACCTGCCCTAAATTTGCCATCGACGATTCCGGCAGGGTAACCGTGACTTGCCTTGGGTCAATCAGCACGGGCGTTCCGGCCCGGTAATCTTTAGCAGGCTCGCCCTTCGTGCCAATACTTACCGTCACGGATTTCGACACTCTCGGCTCTACGGTCACCGTAACAACGGATGGTTCCATCGATACCATCTCCACGCCGCTTGGGATGGAGTAAGTCAGAGGAAGTGTGTGCGTTCCCGGTTCTTTGACGTTGCTCAGATCGAGCTTTACTTTATATTCGTCGGTCAAAAGCGAAATATTGGATTTCTTCCCCCGCACCTCAAGATTCACGCGATCTTGATCAATGCCGGTTAGCACATATTCGCCGTCATCAAATCCATAGGTTTGAATCTTAACGCCTTCAATGATCTTGGTATCATAAAAGGTCGTGGGCGGTGCTGGCGTTCCGCTGTCCATATGAACCATTGCCCATAACAGAATGCTGACAGCGAGTGCAATGAGTTTGCTTGCCGTGTTGTTCTTGATCCATTTATCCATTGCTGCCGTCCCCCTTCCGTTTCCAGAAGAACGTGCGTTTCTCCTTGATGGACGCGGCAGGTCTGAGCTCCTCATACAATTTCGATATCAGAGACTCTTCCTTAATATCCCGAACCACTTGTCCATTTAAGGCCAGCGATACTTGCCCAGTCTCCTCGGATACGACAACCGAAATCGCATCCCCCACTTCACTGATTCCGATAGCGGCACGGTGCCGCGTCCCCAGCTCCTTACTGATGAAAGGATTCTCCGATAGCGGTAAATAACAGCCGGCGGCCGCGATTTGGCCGTTCTGAATAATGACGGCTCCGTCATGGAGAGGCGTATTCGGTATAAAAATGTTGATGAACAATTCCGAGCTGATCACCGATCCCATCGGAATTCCCGATTCTACGTATTCATTCAGGCCTGTCGTCCGCTCAAACACGATCAGCGCCCCGATTTTGCGCCGCGACAAATAATTAACCGCCTTAATGGTTTCGCTGATTAACTTATTCGTTTCCTCGTCAATATCCGCGGTCCGCCCGAACAGCTTGCCTCGGCCGAGCTGCTCCAGACCGCGTCTGAGCTCAGGCTGGAAGATAATAAAGATCGCCAGCACCCCAAAGGTAAAGATCTGGTTCATCAGCCACTTGAGCGTATACAGATCAAACCAGGTGCTCAGCGCCCAGATGACCACCAGCACCAAAATTCCTTTGAGCAGCTGGACCGCCCGCGTGCCGCGGACGAGCAGAATCATCTGGTATATTATATAAGTAACGATAAGGATATCGATGATATCTTTAATGGATTCACCCCAGGTCATATCTGTGAAATACTCCACCATACAGCAACCCCCGTCATTTCCTTTAAGTGCGGGCCCAAAAAATCCGGTTCCTTCGAAGATGAACGCCCTGGTTTGAAACCGAGCCTGCTTTCCATCATCCTTCTAATCACGCGGAGATTCTTGAACATCCTCTTTAATAACGCATGAGACTATATATGTAGTATGTACTCTACACTCTCTAGGTTATAACGTTAATCTTTCCGATGCAAGCGGACTCCCTCCGCTTTCCATGCAAATCCGCATAAAATCAACAAAAGAAGCGCCGTCTTTTCACTGAAAAGAGGCGCCTTTGCTTCGTAATTGCGGTTTTCACCTAGCGGTAAGCGGCATCTGTAAACAGAGTGGAGATCTTATACCATATCCAATCCATGGCTCTATCTATATCCTTCACTTGACCCGCTATATGCGCGGTGGAAGCCTGAAATAATTCTCCGTCGATAACGGTCACATTGCCATTAACCTGACCGTAAACCTTAGTTTTTCCGTTCTCGACCGTAATATCTCCCGTGATGATCTGATCCGGTGGAATAATGACCGTATCCCCTTCAATCACCAGCTTTTCGAATTCATCGCTCTTTACAACCAGCTGAGTGTCCTGACTCCAGAAACTGATCGTGCTAAAGAGCATGACGACCAAAAACAAAGCTGCAGCCGTGAGCGCAGGATGATTCTTAACCCATTTGACCCAAGCTTTTTGTTTCTTGGGCTGCGGCAGCATGCCCATTATACGTTCCGTTAAATCATCGGATGGCTTGGTCGCATGATGAGTTAAGGAAAAAAGAAGCATATCGGTATGCTCCAGCTTCTCGAAGTAATTCCGACAGTCAGCACAATCCAGCAAATGCTTCTGCAATTCTAGCTGCTGCGGGTCGGACAAGTCATTATCCAGATAATCATGCATCAAAGAGACGGCTAATTTGCAATCCATTTGTGAGCCAATCCTTTCATTCAATCTCTTTGCTGGGTCTATCCCCCTAGGGGCATAAGACTTGCTTATTGTTCATACGTGCCGGAATCGGGGATGTTTCAACTTTTTTAAAAGAAAATCAGAAAAAAATTACGGGCACTGACTCTCTGATTTCCGCAAGAAAAAAAGCGCCCTTAAACGCGGTCTCTCTTCCTCAAAGAACGGCGATAGGCGTTTTTTCCTCACAATTTGTACTCTAATTTTTTCCGCAAAAATTCGCGTCCACGATGTACACGCGTTTTGATCGTTGTTACAGGCAGGTCCAAAATCTCGCTGATCTCTTGCAGGGATAAATCCTGGATGTACCTTAAAATCATAATGGTCTTGTACTTAGCAGGAAGTCCGTCAATGGCCTGATGGATAATGCGCTGCGTTTCCGATAGCAGCATCTCGCTCTCAGGCGTACGGTTATCGCTTGGGATCAGGGAGTAGCCGTCCATACCTTCGCTTTCGTTCAGGTCGGCGTCCAACGAGAAAGAAGGCTTGCGCTTGCGCAGCCGATCAATGCTAAGATTCGTGCCAATTCGGTATATCCAAGTTGAGAACTTCTGGTTCTCGTCATATCGGTCAAGGTTCTTGTAAACACGCAAAAAAGTCTCTTGTACGACATCCTCGGCCTCATGGCGGTTGCTCAGCATCCGGTAAGCCAAATGAAAAATCTTGTCTTTATAAAGCTCTACGATTTCGGCAAATGCCCTTTGGTCCCCTTTTCGGGCCAGCTTTGCCAGTCTTACATCCAAATTGTCCACCATAATTCCCCCAGAATGGTCTGATGGGTAACGTCTAAAAACGCATCATTCAAATCGTAATTCAACTGTTTCTAAAAATCAACAATAATTCAAAAAGAATCCCATTCGTGTATCAAAGACAATTCACCTGCAACCGATACATTAATCATTAGGACGCAAGCTGCGCATAGATGAAAAAAACGAGGTCCCTCTAGGGAACCTCGCCTTATACTATCCCTTTCAAACAGCTTTAGCTTCTGCAGGGATCAGCCTGTATTGCGAAGCCCGGCGGCAATGCCGTTGATGGTCAGCAGTACTTCCCGAAGCAGATCCGGATCATCCTGCTCCTGCTCCCTTAGTTCACGCAGCTCGTTAAGCAGTTGAACCTGCAGATAGCTGAGCGGATCCACGTAAGGGTTGCGAAGTCTTATCGATTCCTGCAGAACCGGCTGGTTATCCAGAATATCCTGTTGTCCTGTAATCTTGAGAACCAGCTCTTTCGTCAATTTGAATTCTTCCTGAATCAGACCGAAGATGCGCTCGCGTGCTTGATCATCCTTCGTCATCAAGGAATACTCCTTGGCGATGATCAGATCTGCCTTGGCAAGTGCCATCTGAAGGGTATCGATCAGGGACGTAAAGAACGGATAGCCCGTGTACATCTGTTGAAGCACCTTCATGTTCTCTTCCTTGCCTTGGTAGAAGCTCTGTAAGCCCGTACCAGCCGCGTACCATGCCGGAAGCAGGTAACGGCTCTGCGTCCATGCAAACACCCAAGGAATGGCTCTCAGGTCCTCGAAACGGTCGCTGTTCTTGCGCTTGGAAGGCCGGGAACCAATATTCAGCTCGCCCACCTCAGGAAGCGGCGTGGATTCCTTGAAGAAAGTAAGGAAATCCGGATCGCGGAATATCAGATCTTGATATTTTTTCTGAGAAACGGCCGAAATGCTGGAGGAAATCACTTCCCACTCTTTTTCGGTCGATTCTTTTTCAGGATAACGGGCATTCAGGGAAGCCGTAATTAATGCTGAGGTCGCCTGATCCAAGCTACGGTAGGCAATGCCCTTCAAGGAGTAACGGGAAGAAATAACCTCGCCCTGCTCCGTAATTTTGATGCCGCCTGCAATGGTCGATGCCGGCTGAGCCAAAATGCTGCGGTTCAGAGGCATACCGCCGCGTCCGAGCGATCCGCCGCGTCCATGGAAGTATTTTACCTTGATGCCGAATTCATTGGCTACGGCCGTAATCTCTTTGAGTGCTACCTGGAGTTCCCAGTTCGCCGTAATGGCTCCGCCGTCCTTGTTGCTGTCAGAGTAGCCCAGCATGATCTCCTGCAGTTCGTTCATGGCGCTCACCGCTTCACGGTAGATCGGCAGGCTGAAGAGCTTGCGCATGATATCCGGGGCGGCATGAAGATCGTCAATCGTCTCGAATAATGGCGCAGCCTGCAGCGTAGCGATTACGGAACCGTCGTTATCCTTCCGGAACAGCCCGACTTCTTTGGCAAATACCATCACTTCCAGAATGTCGCTTGCGCCCTCGGCCATACTGATCAAATAACTGGAGATGCATTTCACGCCGAATTCCTGCTGCGCACGGAAAACGGTACGGTATACTTCGAGGCATTCCTCGGTGCTGTCGCTATACTCCTGATAAGGCGTAGTCAACGGACGCGGATCGTTAAGCAAGTTATTGAGCAGTTCGATCTTCTCGTCTTCGCTCAATTGGGCGTAGTCCTGCGTCACGTTCATTTTCCGCAGAATTTCGGCCATGGCATTCTCATGCTCTTGGCTATGCTGTCTGATATCCAGCGTTGCGGTATGGAAACCAAACAACTCCGCCTGGCGAATCAGCTTTTGAATATAGGTGTCTGCAACATAGTCAGCAAAATGGAAACGCAGGCTTCGATCAATGATTTTCAAATCCTCGATGAATTCCTCAGGGGTCTGATAACGCTCGCCGCCCGTCATGTTTTCATCCAGAATGTGACTCATTTTAGCCAGCATATATACCAGTTTTACACGATAAGGCTCTTTCTCATTGTGCCAAATTTCCATCTTCTTCAGTGTTACATGCTCGCGGTCTTTTTCAATGGATTGAAGCAATTCATCCGAAACGTTAACGATTGACGAGCTGAAGCTCAGGTATTTCATGAATTCACGCAAAATCCGTTGGTATTCACGAATCGCCAGCTTCCGCTGCATTTCAAGCGTTCTCCACGTTACGTCCGCCGTCACTGAAGGATTTCCGTCCCGATCGCCACCGATCCACGAACCGAAACGCAAATAGGTTGGAACGTGCCAATGGTGACCCGGATAATATTTAGTTAGGCAGCGCTCCAGTTCTTGATAAACCTCTGGCAGAATGTGAAACAGGGTTTCGTGAAAATAATACATACCGTTTCTGACTTCATCCAAAACAGTAGGTTTACGGTCACGAAGCTCATCGGTTTGCCATAGCGTAATCACTTCATTCAGTAGTTTCTCCCGAAGCTGCTCCCGTTCGCGGAATGTCAGTGTCGGATTGTCCAGCTGCATCACATCGTCCGCTATCCGTTTATGGATATCCAGAATAGCCCGACGCATCGCTTCTGTTGGATGAGCGGTCATCACCAGCTCAAGGGATAGACTTTCGAGAATTTCTTGAACTTCTTCAAACGTAATATTGCGCTCTTTCAAATCCTGGACTGCACTTTCGATGGAACCTGGTTGAACACTTTCCCCGGCGGAACGCTCGTAATCGCGTTTACGCCGTATGCGATGATTCTGTTCGGCGATGTTAACCAATTGAAAGTAAATGGCAAACGCGCGAATCACCTGATGGCGAATGTCGGGTTCCAGCGTGCTGATGATCCTTTTGAAATCTGCAAACAATTCTGGCAAGAATACGGATCGCAACGATTTACTCGTTTCGCGAATTTTCTCAACTATATCTAAAAGCTCATTGCCTCCTTGATGGACAAGAACTTCTCCAAGAATATTGCCAAGGAACCGTACATCTCGCCGCAGCAGATTGTTGGAATTGCTTTTTGCGGTTACTGTAAGTTCAGTCATGCTACTCCTCCCATCTCAACCCGTTTCAGCAGTTTATCTATAGGACGTAACGCCTTCCTAACATCATACAATAAAAGCGAATGAAAATCTGCATTTTTCAGGCGAAAAAATTAGCCAAATCGACAAAACTCATGGTCATGTTATACCCATAGCCCACGGACATTAGTCCTATAAACCGTTGATACGACAGCATTCTTTATTGCATTAACACTTCGCAGGATAGTCGTATGAATATGTAAAAAAAACATCACACACGGTGATGTCCTGCTTATGTATGGAGCGGGTGATGGGAATCGAACCCACGCTACCAGCTTGGAAGGCTGGAGTTCTACCATTGAACTACACCCGCATATCAACCCACAAAAGTGACGTTATGCTTCAAAGCATATTCCGGTTACTTTTGCCGGGCCTCAATTGTTAAGCAAATCGGGATGACACGATTTGAACATGCGACCCCCTGGTCCCAAACCAGGTGCTCTACCAAGCTGAGCTACATCCCGATATTAATCTTTTTTGAAAAATGGCACGCCCTGAGAGATTCGAACTCCCGACCTTTTGATTCGTAGTCAAACGCTCTATCCAGCTGAGCTAAGGGCGCAAATGGAGCGGACGACGGGAATCGAACCCGCGACCCTCGCCTTGGCAAGGCGATGCTCTACCGCTGAGCCACGTCCGCATTAATGGTGCGCGTGGAGGGACTTGAACCCCCACGTCAAAGACGCTAGATCCTAAGTCTAGTGCGTCTGCCAATTCCGCCACACGCGCACAAG
>NZ_JAVFHM010000171.1:0-1037 GCF_041954005.1 Priestia sp. BR_2
GCTCCACAAATTCCAAAGTCTCTTAGTTGGGTCTTCATTGTAACTAGGGAATTGCTTGTAATCTTCCTCTTCCATAACGTTAGATAGTCTTAAACAAGCATTTTTCATATCCGGATTGTGTAAACAAAACTGTTCAACAAGTTCTTCCCCTAATACTTTTGTGATAGCATAGGTGCTAGAACCTAACTTTTTAACATCTTCCTTAACTGGAACAGATTCAATTGCTGACTGTTCAAAAGGAATGCCCAACAACGTTTCACTTGAGCTCCAGACAATATTGTTAATCCCTAACCGTTTGGCAGCTTCGAATACATTGTATGTAGCAACCATATTGTTGCTGAAGGTTTCGGCATCACTATATTCTCTTGGATGAGGAATACTAGCTAAGTGAACGATTACATCAAATGCTTTCATTTCTGCTCTTCCGTAGACATCCTCCCCTATCGAAGATAAAGCATCTAGTGTCTCCCCAAAGTCTGTAAGTTCTGCTGTCATGTGTGGCATATCAGGCTCTTCTTTAAAATCTCGATCCACAGCAAACACATCATAACCATGGGATGTTAAATCCTTCACAACCACTTTTCCAACTTTCCCTGCTGCTCCCGTAACTAATATTCTTTTTTTCTTCACCATTCTTCACTCCTTGATTTAAATGCTGAATATTAAAACATATATCCCTTGTTTTATAATTAAAAGGCATCATTATCTCTGATCCTTCTGCAGTAGTCATTCCTCAGCTAGATAAACCTGAAACCTTGGAGCCCACTTTAAAGACAGAAAAACAGTTCTTTAGACTTTCTTTTTTTACATATAAATCCATAAAATGTTGATACTTCAGGTAAAGGCTCCTGCTCGTATAACTGTATATGGAACATAAAGCGATTCCTTAAATAGGAACGAACAAATTTAGACCTCGACAATTTTGATTCTTAAAATTCTATATTCTCATCAAAACTAGCCCCTATTCCATAGTGAATCGGGGGTCTTCTAATTAGTGCTTGATAAATATAAGAAAAGATCACCGATAACAATACAAC
>NZ_JAVFHM010000172.1:0-685 GCF_041954005.1 Priestia sp. BR_2
TAGTCTGTTTGACAGGCAGAAGAAGGAAGAATAGATGTAGCTCCGGCTAGGGGGCTCGGAGATTAGTATAAGAGACAGAAATAGGAGTAACTGGTGCAACCGGAGCAAAGGGAGCAACAGGAGGAACAAGGGGAATCGGGGTGACAGGAGGAACCGGAGCGACAGGAGTAACTGGGGCAACGGGAGTCACAGGAGCAACGGGAGCAACGGGAGTAACAGGGGCAACCGGAGCAACAGGAGCAACAGGAGAAAGAGGAGCAACAGGAGCAAAAGGAGTAACAGGGGTAACAGGAGCAACAGGGGTAACAGGAGCATCAGGGGTAACGGGAGCAACGGGGGTAACAGGAGCAACAGGAGTAACAGGGGCAACGGGAGCAACGGGAGCAATAGGAGTAACTGGTGCAACCGGAGCAACGGGAGCAACAGGAGTAACAGGAGCAACCGGAGTAACAGGAGCAACAGGAGCAACAGGAGTAACTGGGGCACCGGGAAGCACAGGGGCAACGGGAGCAACGGTAGAAACAGGGGCAACCGGAGAAACAGGAGCAACAGGAGAAAGAGGAGGAACCGGAGCCCAGATAGTAACAGGCGTAACAGTGACAAGGAAGATGATCAGTCAGACCAGACGCGCACATTGCAGCGGTAACCACATAACCCTGATGATATCTATGACTCTACATACAAT
>NZ_JAVFHM010000173.1:0-593 GCF_041954005.1 Priestia sp. BR_2
GATAGAAGCTATCTTGAACCATTTAAGAAAAGTTTATCAAGATGGAGAGGATACAGACGCAAGGGAAAAAATGGCCATTGCTTCTATGGAAGCTGGACTTGCTTTTAGTAATGCTTCTGTGACGCTGATTCATGGAATGTCCCGTCCAATTGGTGCTTTATTTCATGTACCTCATGGTATTTCAAATGCAATGTTACTTCCAGCGGTACTTGAATTTACAAAGGAAGCTGCTATTGATTCGCTAGCAAAAATAGGACATCTAATTTATCCAGAATCGAAATCATTAAACAAAGAAGAGCTAGCTGATGTGGCTATTGAGAAAATAAAACAACTTTGTTGTGACTTAGATATTCCTAATATGAAAGCATGGGGAATAGATGAACAAGAGTTTCAACAGGTAGTTGATAAAATGGCAACGGATGCAATAGCAAGCGGCAGTCCAGGAAATAGCCCAAAAGTACCTACTCATCAAGAAATAGTGGATTTGTACTATTACTGCTATAACTACGATTTTTCAGGAAGCAAAAATACCGTTGAATCTTAAACATCTACTAGTTTATCTAAAAAGGAGAATGGAAAATGGAAACTACAAC
>NZ_JAVFHM010000174.1:0-590 GCF_041954005.1 Priestia sp. BR_2
TTGGCGTTCAGCGGGGCTGTGGGGATCGAAGCGGGGCTGGTGCTTGTGCCCGGCCACCCTTCGGTCTCCCCTGCGGGGACGCCCTCGTGGCCTTTGGAGCGCCCTTTATGTGGCCAAGGCTTTGCCCCTCGGCCGATGAAGAAAAGCAAGCCTCCCCCACCTAAGCCTAACGGCTATCGGTGTCGGCTTGCTTTTTCGCGTGAACGCGGCCCTCTCGAGCAATTCCCTGACGGGTCGCTCGAGGGCCAGCCCAACATACATGATCAGCCGAGGCTTTGCCCCTCGGCTGATGAAAGAAAAAGCAAGCCTCCCCCACCTAAGCTAACGGCTATCGGTGTCGGCTTGCTTTTTCGCGTGAGCGCGGCCCTCACGAGCAATTCCCTGACGGGTCGCTCGAGGGCCAGCCCAAATTACAGGTTAGCCGAGGCTTTGCCCCTCGGCAGTTAAAGAAAAAGCAAGCCTCCCCCACCTAAGCCTAACGTCTATCGGTGTCGGCTTGCTTTTTCGCGTGAGCGCGGCCCTCACGAGCAATTCCCTGACGGGTCGCTCGCGGGCCAGCCCAATATAGATGATCAGCCGAGGCTTTGCCC
>NZ_JAVFHM010000175.1:0-559 GCF_041954005.1 Priestia sp. BR_2
ATCTCTGAACGGCTGCCGGTTTGGAGAAGGCTCCATCCAGAGAAAACCCCTTGGTACGTATGCTCTTTCTGTCTTCACCCTGTCATAGGCGTCCATGGCGGGCAAACACCTGGGACCCGATGCCTTTGATAACTTCACCCTGGCCGACGGTTCTGTAACAGGAAGCCAAATTGCTGAAGGGACTATCACCGGCGCGAACGTAGCTAAGGGATCCTTGTACGGCTCCCAGATTGCCGAAGGTTCCATCGAGAGTAAACACCTTGGACCGGATGCCTTTGATAACTTTACCCTGGCTGACGGTTCTGTTACAGGAAGCCATATCGCTGCAGGGACTATCACCGGCGCGAACGTCGCTGAGGTGTCCTTGAACGGCTCCCTGATCGCCGAGGGATACATCGAGAGCCGGCCCCTTGGTCCGAATGCCTTTGATAACTTCACCGTAGCCGACGGATCCATCCCGCGTAACCACCGTGTGACGGCTTCCTTTGCTAACTTGACCTTTGCTGAGGTCTCGGTTGCAGGCATACCAATTGACGACGTGACCCACCATGCATCCAAA
>NZ_JAVFHM010000176.1:0-501 GCF_041954005.1 Priestia sp. BR_2
ATTGGATAGAGCGTTTGACTACGGATCAAAAGGTTAGGGGTTCGACTCCTCTCGGGCGCGCCATAAACGGGAAGTAGCTCAGCTTGGTAGAGCACTTGGTTTGGGACCAAGGGGTCGCAGGTTCGAATCCTGTCTTCCCGACCATTTATGGGGCCTTAGCTCAGCTGGGAGAGCGCCTGCCTTGCACGCAGGAGGTCAGCGGTTCGATCCCGCTAGGCTCCACCAATTAAACTGAATAATTGTAACGAATAATATGGCGGTGTAGCTCAGCTGGCTAGAGCGTACGGTTCATACCCGTGAGGTCGTGGGTTCGACTCCCTCCGCCGCTACCATATAAGTTACATTTGTTATAAATATACGGAGGAATACCCAAGTCCGGCTGAAGGGATCGGTCTTGAAAACCGACAGGGGTGTTAAAGCCCGCGGGGGTTCGAATCCCTCTTCCTCCGCCATTTATTTATATCATATTCATATCATCGCGGGGTGGAGCAGTTCGGTAGC
>NZ_JAVFHM010000177.1:0-544 GCF_041954005.1 Priestia sp. BR_2
TTTGCTTTTTTTCAATTTGTTTGTAAATAAATACAAAAGGAAAGATGTGACGGAAATTTTCCTTTATCACTTAGAAAATGCGGTTAATACACTCTTAGCGAGCGAATTGACAGCTTTTTTGGACTACGAAAAATATGATCATATTGGATTTAATACAGGGAATTCACGAAATGGTTCGTACGAACGGACGCTGCACACAGATTCTGGAGAACTTCATCTCGTTATTCCTCGTGATCGGAATGGCGACTTTAAGCAACAGACGGTGGCTCCTTATAAAAGAGCCAATGATACGCTTGAAGCGTTTATCATTCATATGTTTCAAAAGGATGTAACGACAGCTGAAATTGCCCATTTAATGGAGCGCATGTATGGTCATCACTACACGCCTCAAACCTTTTCAAACATGACAAAGGTGATGTCTGAAAAGGTAGAAGCCTTCCGTGATCGAACCTTGTGCGCACGCTATGCGTGCGTTTATTTAGATAGATGCTACGTACATCGCCTTGAAACGAGGTGCAGTGTCAAAAGAAGCTGTCTATATTCC
>NZ_JAVFHM010000178.1:0-2172 GCF_041954005.1 Priestia sp. BR_2
TATTAAGAGACTTATTAACAAAGGGATTTTAGAAAAAGAACGTTCTGCTTATGACAAGAGAATTGTTTATGTAAAACTTACTCCTTACGGCGAAGAAGTCTTGAAACGAAACACAGAATTAGATGAAGAAAAGTTAAAAATGATTCTAGAGCGACTTTCGTTGGAAGAACAACAGAAAATTATAGATGCTTTTTCTGTATTAAGAGAAGAAATAAAACATGTATATTCCACTTAAAACCATTAATTTTTAGCTACATAACGGATGGTATTGGTACAACCGTTAGCAGGTAAAAAATATATTGTTACCCCATTTTATATGAGATAAGGATGATGAAAAGGTGAAATTTCGTAAAGCCACTGTCAATGAAATTGATCAATTGATTTATTTAAGAAAGAAACAATTAGTTGATGAAGGAATCGAGCCTAATCAAGAGATTGATACGGAACTAAAAGAGTTCTTTACTAATAAAATGAGCGATGGTTCTCTAGTTGAATGGATAGTAGAAGACAATGAAGAAATAATTGCAACGGGTGCTATCGCCTTTTATGAATTTCCACCTACCTACACCAACAAGAGTGGTAAAAAGGCTTATATTACCAATATGTATACGAAAGAAAGTTACCGTGGACAAGGAATTGCCACTAAGTTATTAACTAAACTAGTTGCTGAAGCGAAAACAGCAGGTATTATAAAAATATGGCTTGGAGCCTCAAAGTTAGGTAGGCCTGTATATAAAAAGTTTGGTTTTAAAGAAGCTGATGAATGGCTAGAATTAGACATTTAAAAATCAATACTTTGGGTTAAGGTTACCCCTTCAGTGTATCTAGAAAACTGAGGGGTAGTTCTATAGAGAAATTATTTCCGATAATGGTGATTATGGTAACTAACGTTTTACACGATATACAGTATAAAAAAACAAAAAAAGCTACCAGCTCAAGAGTAGCTTTTTTTGTTTATTGAAAGGTAGTCGTAAAGTGATGATCCAACTCATCTTGAATAGTTTGCTCAAAGTATTTTTAACTTATGTATACAAAAGAAAACCTCACCTATTTTGTCTAAGCTGGGGTTTCTTTAGCAACTGTATCTGTAATTAATAGTTTGTTTAACATGGTCAGTAACTATACATCATAAAAAAGAAAGTCTACTGTGGCTCTCAGTAGACTTTCTTTTAGTTCATTTATAAAACCCTGAAGTTTATTTTACTTCTTGTTATAAGCATATGTACGTTTGTTCTATTTATTATAACCTGTACCAATCTATAAAATCAGCTGAAAGAGTTGTTCTTTTACTTGCTTTATACCACATGTATTCAGTTCCCATAAACTTTTTTATGTAAACCGAAAATACATTATATATACAGGATTCTTATTCATCTTCCTACCAACTACTAGCATGAAAGCTGAAGAAGAAGACTTTCTACTACTGTCGACTTAATAGGGACATAATCATCTTGCTAAAACGTCATGATAATCTTCATTATGCTCCATTTTATTTTTTACAAAAGAACACGATGGGATAATCTTTTTTCCTTCTTCGCGGGCAAATTCGACTATTTCTTTAACTAATGCCTCTCCAACTCCTTGACCTCGCAGACTTGCTGAAACAAATGTGTGATCCACTATAATTTTATCCTTTTCAGTTGGAACATAATGTATTTCTGCATCTTTTTTCCCCTGCTCTCCTATATAAAAAGTGTTCGTATCTTTTTTAATACTAATCATTTTAATATTTCCTCCCTCTATTAAAATAAGGCTTTTTATATTATGTCTTTTTTTTTAATACTTATAAATTTTTTAAATGACTAGCATCGAATTGTATCGTCCCCCTACTTAAAGGCTAAGGTGCCTTTAGGATATATTATCCTAGCTTTAATTGATATGGGGTGTTTCCTTTCCAGGAGGGAGTGCCCTTGTATTATTTAGCTTGAACTTGCGACAAATCGCTTTGATTCTCTCCTCAATTTGTATCTTTAAAAGTACATTAGTTTAGCTAGAGGTGTATATGATACATAGCTTGAAAATAAAAAGAAGACTACTGCTCCCTATACAGTAGTCTTCTTTTTCTAAGCCTTGCCCTTCAAAATAGATACATTATATTTTCCCCTAAGTATTTTTCTCACGATTTTATTAGCTTTAATAGGTTTTATTATCTATTTTCTTACTAGAAGCAAA
>NZ_JAVFHM010000179.1:0-1589 GCF_041954005.1 Priestia sp. BR_2
TTACTGGAGATAAGAGAACGGTTGCAAGAGAGATGGCGCGTCGCTTAAAACTGAACTGGTATCATGCAGAGGCTTTGCCAGAAGATAAAGCCTTTTATGTAAAAAGGTATGGAAGAACAGGTGCTGTGATGATGGTAGGAGACGGAATTAATGATGCGCCAGCTCTAGCCCATGCCGATGTAGGCGTAACAATGGGAGCTAAACGAACGGATATCGCTTCAGAAGCCAGTGACGTTATCATTACGTCTGATAACCCAGAAATGCTTTCTGAGTTAGTTGGATTGTCTAGAAAGACAATGAACGTTATTAAACAAAATTTTATTGCCACATTTGCTGTCAATGGTATGGCAATTTTATTCGGTGCTTTAGGTATCTTCTCTCCAATTGTGGGAGCAGCTATTCATAATGCGGCTACTATTGGTGTAGTAATAAATAGTGCAAGAATTTTATGGTTAGGGAGGGAAGACAATGAATCCCAAATTCTATGTTCTGCATGATATACCAGGTCGTATTCGATTTCATATCCCTGCATTGAGAGATAAAAAAAATCATGTGGAAATTGAGCATATGTTTTCTGCTTTGAAAGGTATAACGAGTGTAAGAATAGAACCCACCATTCAAACTATGCTTATTTACTATGATGTTTCACAACTTTCTCGCAGTACTATTTTTCGCTACGTATCTATCTTTTTTCAGCAAACGCGTTTAGATCCACTAGACGATATCATGATTCAAATGGATCCTGCTACAAGAAACGACTGGCTACGCACACTGTTTTCTGGTGGATTACTTTTACTAGCAGGTATTCGAAAATCGTCTTTTTATAAACCAGATGCACTCGTATATGGAGCGGTAGTTGCAACAGGTTATACGGTCTTATCCCATGGTACGAGCAATAAAATGAGGCACCCAGACATTTTAACTGGAATTGTTACGATGTTATCTCTGGGGCCATCAAATATGCTGTATGTAGCGATGATTACATGGATTGTGAACGTGTTGGAATTGTTACATGAAAAGCAGAAAGTGCAGTCACAAAAGTTATCTACAATTACTTAAGATATTCATTCATACTTTTCGTATGAATTGATATAAAAAACTTATGATTATGGGGGAGTTATATAATGATTAACCGTGATTTTCTAATGGGATTTGTATCAGGAACAGTGGTAGGTGCAGTAGGTTATCGTTTATATGAACAGAATGGTGGCCAACTACAACGCCTTGTCCAACCAAAACAGGCATATGGTGGACAACAAACTATTTCATCTTATCAACCTTCCATGGAAGAGCTTCAAGCGCAGAAAGAGCGTTTAGAGGACATGATTGCTGAATTACAAGTAAAATAATGACAAAAAGAGTGAGAGATAGTTCCAGGCTATCTCTCACTCTTTTTATTCATAATGAGGGAATCATTTTTAAATGATGAAACGCTTATTTACCGCACGCTAAAAAGTTTCCTATGGTAAACTGTTATCTTTATTATATTCCGTGGTTTAAAAATTATCAATGTTTATACAAGAAAATGTTCCAATTTTATAAATAATTAGAGTGAGATAGATTTGTATATATTTATCACTTACCGCAAC
>NZ_JAVFHM010000180.1:0-2448 GCF_041954005.1 Priestia sp. BR_2
TTTGCCCATTAGTAGGCAGCGTCAGATGTGTTGAAGAGAAAGGGTATAGATGAACCAGTTGGTAGTGGTAAATCTCTAACAAGATTTAATGACTGTGCCATAGGGCTAGCTAATGCCTCAGAAAAATCATTTACCGGAGCTGATGGAACACCTCTCTGGTCAAACTCAGCTATCCATGATTCAGCTGGCTTTGTGCTAAACACTTTCTGCAAAAGGGCTGCCAGTTCTTTTTGATTTTTAGCACGTGCTGTTTGATTCACAAATCTAGGATCTGTAAACAATTCTTCTAGCCCAGTTGCTTCACATACTTCTTTCCAAAGTTTATTATTACCAGCCGCAATGACAAATGGTTTGTCACTTCCATAGAATCCTTGATAAGGAGCATTGCGGGGATGCGCAGTTCCTAATCGTTTTGGCGATTGCTTGTTGCCAAAGTATTCACTCGTTTGCAAAGCTGAAATACCCAATACACTTCCTAACATAGAACAATCAATTTGAGTACCTTCTCCTCCTTTTTCAACATTTAAAACGGCTGCTGTAATTGTATATGCAGCGTATAAGCCGACAGCAAAATCGGCTACTGGCACACCACATTTAACTGCTTCTCCATCTTCTTCACCTGTGACGCTCATTAATCCACTTATTGCTTGAACTGTTACATCAAAAGCACCTTTATGAGCATAAGGGCCTTCTTGTCCATACCCTGAAATAGAACAATAGATTAGCTTAGGATGAACACTAGATAAACTCTCATAATCCAATGCAAACTTCTTTAATACTCCTGGACGAAAGTTTTCTATAATTACATCAGCTTGTAAACAAAGTTCCCTTAAAGTTGCTAATTGCTGTTTATCTTTAAAATCAATACAAATACTTCTTTTATTTCGGTTTAGCGATGAAAAGTTAGCACTGTAATCTTCTTCCTCTTCATTTTTTACAAATGGTGGCCATAGCCTCATGCCGTCTCCTCCATTTGGATTTTCAACCTTAACAACGTCTGCCCCCAAATCAGCTAACGACATTCCTGTATATGGACCGGCTGCAATTTGGCCGAATTCGAGGACGCGTATGCCAGATAGTGGTTGTTTACTAGGTAAATTCATTTCACTGTTCCTTTCTTTTCATAATTTGACTATCTCTTAATTCAACTTAATCAATCAACTTACTATGTTTTTGAAAAGTATATATCACTTTCCTAGATTTGTATAATTGATAAATTCGAATAGTTAATTCAAAAAAAATGAATTAACCAAAATAGAGCTATTAAAAATGAGTCTTTATAAGACGAATTAAATTCTCGACGGCCGTTCCATTGGTTACAGTGTTTATTTTTCTTAAAATACCTGTGGTTACACCAATTTTGAGATCAGAGATCTTTTTTATTTCTGTTCCTGGCGGTGGATTTTTCACCATAACATCAGGCACCACAGCAATCCCAAATCCCACTTGTACATATTCTTTTAATGCAGACATGCTGTTTACTTCGAGCTGAATGTCAGGGCTAACGCCAGCTTCCACCAACGATTTCTCCAAACTGATTCGGTAGTTACAAACAAATCCACTCAAAAGAAGGCGTTCTCCTTTGAAGTCAGAAAGCTCTACTTGTTCTTTCTCAGATAACGGATGTTCTTTAGGTACTAGTAGTGATACTTCTTCAATAAAAAGTGGCTCAAATAACGTCGTATGATCCAAATTAGGCGTATTGCAGATTGCCAGATCAAGCTCTCCTTCTTTAATCATTTTCGTTAAATTCTGTGTGTTATCAATTTGGATGCTTAGCTGAACTTTCGGATACTTATGGTTAAACGGCAGCAAAATACTTGGCAAGCGAAAAATCGCCATCGGCTCAATAGCCCCTATTCGTACTTTACCAGTCTCTCCGTGAAGCCACTGCTTCATTGTGTTTTGTACGTAATCTAAGTCTCTTAATAAAAGGTCTGCTTTCTCATGGAAGAGCCTACCAGCTTCTGTTAAATATATTTTTTTTCCTCTTTCGAAGAGTTTTACGCCCAAATCGGATTCAAGTTTTTGGATTTGCATCGTAACCGTTGATTGTACATACTTAAGCTCTTCTGCTGCTTTTTGAAAACTTCCTAAGCGTGCAATTGTTTGAAATGTTTTTATCGTTCGTAAATCCATTTGTCCACTACCTCCTTGTCTATGGTCAACGTAAAAAACCTATGCATGTGTTCTCGATAATGTCATAGGTCTAAAAAGCAAGAAATGAAGTTTTATGCATTCTTATTATTCAATTTATAAGTCAAGATCCTAAAATGTCCACAAAAATTGCGTTTAAATTAAGTATTAAAATAAAACAATTCATTTTTAATGAATGATCAATTCTTTTTTTTCAATTATACAAAATTGATTTTTCCCTTTATCATGTTAGTTAAGTTTTTAATTTCACGTGATATGTTTCTACTCACTAACTCTTAAGGAGGAATAACA
>NZ_JAVFHM010000181.1:0-1450 GCF_041954005.1 Priestia sp. BR_2
CTTGCATAGTATGGGCGAATGGAGCAAACAATATTTAAAAAGTAAATAAACAAGGATATTGCTCACGATAGAAAAGAAGAGCCTATTTTATTTCTAAAGAACATCGAAATTAGATTGTATGTAATATACCATCTTAGTTAACATAATTTACTTTATCGGTAGAAATAAAATCGCATTACTTCAAGTTAAAGTGATGCTTCCGAGCGTTTAAACACAGTTCTTCTATAAACGAACTTTAGTAGCTTTTATTAGTGTCTTAATCTAATTGATAATTTCAACCAGCCATTTAGCTTATGACATCTATATTAGAAACGCTATTAACTCTCTCTATCCATATTTTCTTTCTATTTTATCAACCAGCCATTTTACAAATACGCCCATTGCTAAATAAATCGGGAAGGAATACCAGTATTCCCAACGCATCATTTTATACATACTCAATTGAACGAAAATCGGCTCGGCAATAAAAGAGGCAAACAGACAAAATCCTATAGTGGCAAAAAAATAGCTCTTCCACGATCTAAAATATTGGTATAACAGCATGTAAGAGGTCGGTATCACAGCCAAGTCTACTGTATTCAATCGGGTTGTAAAGTATACAAGCTGATAAGGATAAAACCATGCCGCAACAGAAAGGCCCGTATCATCCATGACAACAGCCATCATACTCGTAATCAAACCGACTATTAAAATCCCTTTTAACCTTTTTTATCAACAACGAGTAACCAAATGATCCAAAGAATGACGGTAGTGGCTACGAGAATCCACCATTGATAAGAAAATAAGATGTTTTCAAAAAAATATTCTTTCTGTAGATTGGCAAATTGCTTTTGAATTTGCATACGTTCATCTATTTGTTTCACCCTTAATCACTAACCTTTGCAACGCCTAAGGCAAAATGATTCCAAAGAAGCCGTTCTGTCATTTCTGCTCGGTCTTGATCACATTGAATGACGACAAAAACCTCTGTGCTTCTTCCTTTTATTATTTCCTGTTGGTTTCGTCTTTTATTAATGAAAAGATCAATGAGAAAACCGATTAGAAAACCACCAGCAGCACCAATTAGTCCCCATATAATTGGACCCCAGGTAGCTATAAAACCATAGGAAGCTCCGAATACGGAAAAAACAACAGCAAGAGAAGCGCCCAGGTCAAATAGGCTGACGCCATCTGATTTATGAATGGCGTCGAATAGTTTTCTTTCTTCGGTTCTTTTATCAAGGGGAACGGCAAGGATTTGTTCTTTTGGAATCCCATTCTCTTCAAGAGCAGTCAGGACTAATTCCAGATACACTGAGCGATCAAAGGATGCGATGATATTCATGTTCATCACACTCGCATTTCTTTGAGGATTTTTTTAGCTTTTTGCATCTGATAATGGCTCTTTAAAAACTGAGATTGTTCTTTATCAAATAATTTATTGTTTTCTACTGTATTGGTGTAAGCATCA